>JBCDBH010000194.1:0-10888 GCA_039184055.1 Acidobacteriota bacterium | reverse complement strand
ATCCACCGCCGAGGTGCGGAGCTTGCCGTCGTCCCGCAGGTTGTCGATCGTCAGCTGATCGATGGCGGTGAGGGTCGACCCTAGATGTAGCGCCGCGGCCCATGGTTCGAGCACGGTTCCTGGGATCACCGCGGCGACTCGGTCTCGTAGCTCAGCGACGTTGTCGATACACAATCCCGGTCGCATGACCACATGCATGTGGTTGCGATGGTAAGCCTTCGAGAACGTGACCTGCTTCTGTCGATCGGGGGTCACCGACAACGACGCGGCGACGATGTCGCAGCGCTCATCGAGCAACCATGGAAGAACCGCGGTAAACGAGGGGAGACCTTCTTCGTCTTCCGGGATGACCAGCTCGAGATCGGTGCCCAAGTCCGTGGCGAGAGCGGTCATCAGCTCATAGTCGATGCCTGTCCAACCTGCGCCGTCTTCGAGCGGTCGGATGAACGGAGAGTCGATCAACGGATAGCTACAGACGATCAAACGACCTCGATCCTGAATACGCTCGAGATCGTCCGGCTGTTCCTGACTTGCAGTGGCTTCACCACAGAGAAAAGCAAAAAGAAGAGTGGAGAAAGCAATACTCAGAAAGGGAGAGAATCGTCTATCCATTGTACAATTCTGCAAAATATGAAATGCGAAATCAAGGTGCGTTTTCGCACACCCACGTGTTTTGACAGGATTTTCATGGCGATCTAGTTCCCGGTCGTCACGGTCCGAGTCAGCGGAAGTCGTGGCTCGGTATCGACAGCACCGTGTCGAAAGGGCGAATCCTCTCAGCTTTGACCGACATCGAACCGTCGCGTCGTTGCAGCTCACCGTCGACGATCAGTCCCGATGCATCGAGGAGGAGACGACGATAGCGACGGGTCAAATCAGGCGTGATGATGACCTGGGCCATGCCCGTCTCGTCTTCAAGGGTGATGAAGAGCATGCCGCGAGCGGTGCCAGGTCGTTGGCGAACGATGATGGCGCCACCGAAACACACCTCGCGACCCGTTGGAAGACCTTCGAGATCGAGGGCGGATACGACACCCCGTGCCGTCAACGCCTCACGGACGTACGCCACGGGATGACGGCCCAAGGAAATCCCAGTGGAGGCAAAGTCCGCGAGAGTTTCCTCGAACTCCGTTGCCGAGGGCAGGGAAACCCGCGTCGGCGCCGAGGGAAGGTGAGCGAACAACGGCCCCGGATCACGCGCCAGCTCGGCAACCTGCCACGAGGCGGCGCGACGATCGAGACCGAAGGCGGCGAGCGCACCGGCGCTCGCCAGATGTTCGAGGGCGGCCGCGTCGAGAGCGCAGCGACGAGTGAAATCGTCGAGACTCGTAAAGGCGTGCTCGTGACGCGCGGTTACGATGCGTTCGGCATCGACACGGCGCAGTCCACGAACCCAGCGCAAGCCGAGACGACACGCGCCCTTCGGTGACGGGACGTCGCTCCGGTCTTCCCAGGTCGATGCCCAGCTCGAGTGCGTGACATCGATCGGTCGGACCGCGACGCCGTGGCGTTGCGCATCCTTGATCAGAGAAGAAGGATGATAGAAGCCCATCGGCCACGCGTTGAGCAGGCCGATCAACAGAGCGGTGGGGTGGTGAGCCTTCAAATAGGCACTGGCATAAGCGATCAGCGCGAAGCTGGCGGCGTGCGACTCGGGAAACCCATAGAGCGCGAAGGACGTGATCGATTTGATGATCTGAGCCTGGGCGTCATCGTCGATGCCACGGTCCCGCATGCCCGCGCGCAACTGATCCTCGATCTCGCTCATCTTGTCGACCGAGCGTTTGAATCCCATGGCGCGACGCAATTGCTCGGCTTCGCCACCGCTGAAGCCAGCCGCCACCATGGCCATCCTCAGAACCTGTTCCTGGAAGAGAGGCACACCCAGCGTACGGGCCAGCACCGGCTCGAGCGATGGATGGGGATACGTGACCGGGGCGCGGCCACGTCGACGTTCGAAATACGGGTGCACCATGCCACCGACGATCGGGCCCGGACGAATGATCGCCACCTGGACGACCAGGTCGTAGAACACCTCCGGGCGGTTGCGGGGCAGACTCGCCATTTGCGCTCGACTTTCGACCTGGAACACGCCGACCGTGTCGGCGCGACGCAACATGGCGAAGGTCTCGGGATCGTCGGGTGGCAGGTGCGCTAAATCGAGATCGGCGCGCTCGTGACGACGTACCAGAGGCACGGCGGTTTCGAGCGCATTGAGCATGCCGAGACCGAGCAGGTCGATCTTGATCATTCCCATGTCGGCGCAGTCTTCTTTGTCCCACTGCAAGACGACCCGGCCGGGCATCGAAGCTGGCTCCACGGGCACGACCTCGTCGAGCCGTCCGTGAGCGATCACCATGCCTCCCGAGTGTTGACCGAGGTGACGTGGTAAGTGCTGGAGACGGCGCCACAAATCGATGAAGAGTGAGACACGATGTTCGTCCGGGTCGAAGCCAGCTTCACGCAGCGCCTTGTCGACCGCGATGTCGTCGTCGCTCGAACCTTCTCGTCGTAGCCCACGCAAATGACGTGATAGCCGTGCCATCTGATCATTCGAAAAGCCGAGCGCCTTGGCGGCTTCGCGCGCCGCCAAGCGATCCCGGTACGTGATCACGTTGGCGGTCATCGCGGCGCCGTGTGGGCCGTAGCGCCGGTAGACGTATTGGATGACTTTTTCGCGTTGGGCACCGGCGGGCAGATCGAGATCGATATCGGGCCATTCACCTCGTTCTTCGGACAGAAAGCGCTCGAACAACAAACCCATCTTGACCGGATCGACCGCGGTGATCGACAAGGCGTAGCACACCGCCGAATTGGCGGCGGAGCCACGCCCTTGGACCATGATGCCTTCGCGTTTGCAGAAGCGGATCAGGTCCCAGACGATCAGGAAGTAGCCCGCCAGATCGAGTTTGTCGATCACCGCCAGCTCGTGACGGATCTGCTGTTGGGCACGCGCGGTGAGTGGGCGGAAACGACCTCGCGCGGCGTTCCAGGTCACCTGGCGGAGAAAAGAAGCCGCGGTCTCGCCGGGTGGCAGGGGGTAGGCGGGGAAACGGTAACCGAGGTCAGCGAGGGTGAATTGCAGCTCATTGGCCAGCTCGGTGGTCGCGATCAACGCCTCCGGCAAGTCGGCGAACAAGGTCGCCATGTCATCGGCCCCTTTGACCCTCCGTTCGCGTTCGGCCGCGAGATGACGTCCCGCGGTGTCGAGCGTGGCGCCGTGACGAATCGACGCCAGCACGTCGTGCAGGGATTTGTCTTCGGGAGCCGCGTACCGGACCCCGTTGGTGGCGAGCAGTGGTAGACCTCGGTGATGAGCGAGATCGACCAGAGCTCGATTGCGATGTTCCTCGTCGCGGCGCTGGTGGCGTTGGAGCTCGATATGGAGGCGGCCGGGGAAGAGGGTGGTGAGCCGGTCGAGGCAATCCTCGGTGGCTCGACTCCCGGTGGCGAGCGCTCGGGCCAAGGGCCCTTCGGCGCCACCGGTCAAGCAGTGGAGGCCAGCGGCGTGTTCTTCGATGTGTCGCCAGCTTGCCTGAGCGTCGCCTTTAACCTGATCTCGCGCGGCAACCGTGAGGAGGCGACATAGATTGCGATAGCCCCGTGCATCGCGCACCAAGAGAGTCAGGCGGCTTCGCGCGGTCGACCTGCGGGTGGCTTCGAGTCGCGTGGTGCGTTTCTTGGGTCGGCCTCGTGAGCCGCTGTCGTCCTCGTCTCGAAGTGAATCGACGAGCACCACTTCAGCGCCGACGAGCGGGCGGATCCCAGCCTCGCGCGCGGCTTTGAAAAACCGTGGCGCGCCGTACACCCCGTTGCGATCGACCAGGGCCATGGCCGGCATGCCGAGCTCGGCGGCGCGTGCCACCAAATCCTCGGGTTGAGCCGAGCCATCGAGAAACGAGAACGCGCTGGCCGCATGGAGCTCGACATAGGGAGCGACCTTCGCCCGACGTGCGTAGTCACGTTGTCGAAGCGCTTCTTTACGTGCTCCTGGACCTTGCGCCAGATGTCGGGGTGGGCTCGGGGTTGCCATGATGCCGTCTCACGGCGATCATAGCGTAAATCAGGCGGTAATGTATTGTGGCCCGCCGCCGAGCCCGGTCGTACGAGGTCGATCAGCCGTCGCCGCTGTCGGCCGCGGAGTCCTTGGTGGAGTCCGTTCTCGGATCGTCCGGCTCGCGGTCGATCGTTCTCCAATCTCCAGCATCACCGCTTTCGAAGTCCTGGACCTCCGGGTCGACTTCTTCGGGCGCAGCGGCGTCATCGGTGGTCTCGTCGGCGCTGACCGTAGTGGACTCGCCTTCGTTGGCTGGAGCGGTGTCACCGCCACAGGCGACGGCGAGAAAAGCGATGAGCAACAAAGCAACGAACCAAAGCGAACGCATTGGATTCTCCTTCCTCGTGTCCAAATGTGGCGTGACTGTAGCGCAAGATGTCGACGGGTGCGAGCCACGAACCGTCACGGCGTGCTTTCACCGAGGGCATGTAGCCGGGCGCGCGCCCGGGGGGCGACAAAGGGGCCGTCGTGATGGCCGAAACGCGCCCCGGCGATTCCCGCTGCGCGCCGATAGGCATCAGCCGCGGCGGATCGGTACTCGAGGCCGACCGCTTCGAGCGCGCGTCCCAAGGTGTAGTACACGGCGGCTTGTCCGAAGCCATGTGAGCGCTCGGCGGCTTCGATCTCCCGCAGCAGACGGACCGCGCCGATCGGGTCACGCGCGTCGAGGAGCAGCACGGCGCGGTTGAAATCGATCAGCCACTCGGGGGCCGCCCGGCGTTCTTCGATCGTTGCCAGCGCCGCCCAGGCGAGCGAACGTGGCTGTGCGGTCGGATCGAGCGCGCTGGGACCACGGCCGAGCCGGAGATCGACTTCTTTCGCGGTCCCATCGGGTGTCCGAATGATCAGCGTGACGGTTTCGTCGCTCTGCGCGGTGGTGAGTTTCTCGAGCATCGTGGCGGCCCGATCGAGAGAAGCACCGTCGACGGCCACGATCAAATCGCCCGCGACCAAGCCGGCGGCTTCTCCCGGTCCCCCGGGGGTGATCGCGCCGATCACCGGATGGGCGACGGCGTCACTGTCGATCGGAAGCACCCCGGACCATGGTCGAAAGAGCTCTGGTGTGCGGTCGAGTAAGGCCGTAACCGCGGCTCGTGGGTCGGAATCCAAGGCGATCGGCACGCGGTCGGGGAGCGCCGGTCCGGGAGCCGTGGTCCACATGACGAGCTCGCCGTCGCGCGCCAGAACATCGTCACCGAATAGAGCGATCAGGTAGACGAAGCCCGGAAGCTCGTCGTCGACGCGGCGTTGCAAGGCGGTCCAATCGACCTGGGGCGAGTCGGCGCGCATGGTCGCGACATCGATGCCGGCGTCGTCCAACAGGGAAATAGCTTCGGGCCGGCGGTCGATCAGGGTCCACCGATCGGTGGCACGCACCGCGCCGGTGAGGTCGTCGGCGAGCCGATCAGCGGCATTGGCATCGCCTCCGAAGACACCGAGCAGCACCAGAGCCAACCGGGGCTCGACCCGTAGCTCGACGGTCTGCCGATCCGCGACGTCGAGCCGTGTGCCCCACATCTTGGTCGCGCCGGCCCGTACGTCGATCGAATGCGAGCCCGGATCGACCTCGATTCGACCACGTGTGCCGCTGCGTTCGATCTCGATGAGCTCGCCGTTGAGTCGTACGCGCGCATTCGCGGGTAGATCGAGCAGGACGATCGTCCCTTGCTCCGGTTGGAGCACGACGGGGGGCAGCTCGTAATCGAGTAGATCCTCGATGAACAACTGCGTTCGATACGGACGGAAGCCATCGCGGCGAATTTCGAGCTGATGGACACCGAGGGCGATGTCGTCGATGACGAGCTGCGACGAGAATCCGTCCGCGCCGAAGCGTGCCGTCGCGCCCGCTGGTAGATCGGCGGGCGCGGCGGTGCCTTCCGTGGAGCCGACGAGCGCACCGTCCACGTACACCGCGGCGTTGTTCGGTCGGGTCGCCAAACGCAGAACCGGTGCGTCGCGGACCAGCTCGAGATCGCGCGCGGTCGAGCGCGCGGCGCGCACCTCGATGTCTTCGCTCAGCTCGGCGTATCCGGGACGTCGCGCCTCGAGCCGCACCGTACCGGCGGTGACGGTGATCGTGTCACCCTCCATCGGCCAACCATCGACGACGATCTCCATGTCGAGTGGCTCGATTCGGGTGACGTCCAACGTCCCGACTCGGGTGCGGCGGAGCGCCGTGAACCTCTCATAGAGAGACGCGGACGGTGCAAGAGTCGCGAGATCGAGATTCGGCGACGTTTCGATCAGCCGAACCAAATCGAGGTCGGCCCCGGCGCTATCACCGATTTCGTCGTAGATCACCGCGCGGCGCGCCAGGACGTCGGCGAGCAAAGCGCGAGCTTCGAGTGGCAGCGCGGGGTCGATGGACCGGGCGTCGAGCGCCGCCACCAGCTCGTCGAGGGCGAGCAGTGCTTCGCCGCGCGCCATACCGGTCCGCAGCGCGGCTTCGAGATCGTCGAGACGTTGGGTGAGATCGGCGATGCCCAACGCGTCATCGTCGGCGCGCACCGTCGGCGTCGCGCTCGCCAGGTCTTCTTCTTCGATCTGCGCGTCCGATCCTGGTGCTAAGAGGATGAGGGACAGCAGGCAGACGATCAGGGGAAGGTGGAAGAAGCGGATGGGCATCAGTCGAGCACCACCAAATGAGTCAGGTCTTCGTCGGCCAAGTACACACGTCCAGCGCCGTCGACCGCGATGTCGACCGGGTCACGTAGCTCGATCCCACCGGGTAGGTTCGGACCGAGACGCATCAACAATCGTCCCGAGGCGTCCCACATCTCGACACGCCGCGTCCCGCTGTCGAGAACCCAGAGATAACCGAGGCGGTCGATCGCCAGGGCGGCGGCACGTTTCCAATCACCCCGAGCGACAATCTCGTCGCCCCGCCCGTCGGCGTCGAGACGGTGCACCGACTGACTATCGCGATCGAGAGCGTAGAGTCGGCCGCGATCGTCGCGCGCAACGTCCTGCAGGTCGCGGGTGTCCTGGAGCCGTACCTCACGAGGAGGTTGGGTCACCGTGTTGTAGCGCAACAAGACGTCGTCGTAGCGACGTGCGATCGCCCACCAGCCGCCGAAGAGGTCGTCGGTCGCCGCTTCGATGTCGCTGAGGGCATCGTCGCGTCCTCGGGGGGACGTGAGTCCGATCCGGCGACCGCCAAACGGACGCACCAGGACATCGTCACCGACCGCCGCGGCGTTGCGATCGACATCCCACCATGGACGTCGCGGTGTGGTGATCGCGGTCCGCACACGTACGGACTCGTCGGTGCCGAGGATCGCGATGAGTGGCAGAGAGCCGTCGGTGACGACGATCGAGTCACCATCGGCCGCTACGCCGGTGGCTTCTTCGAGTCGCATGGTGGTCGCGGCGAAGGGTCGTGCCGAGTCGATCCACGGACGTCCCACCGACGGACCGATTCGCCGGCGATGGAGAAGAGACAACCACGCTTTCGCTTCGCGGCCGATCGCTTCGCCCTCGTTCTCGATCACGTTACGTTGGAGCACCTCGAGAATCGGCGCCAGCTCCGCGTTCGCGGCGAGCGAGGCGCGTGCCCAGAGCAGCTCGGCCTCGGCGGAATAGTCACCACGAGGCTCGTCTTCGGCCACCAGCAGGGCCTCGGCGATGGCCGTGTCGAGGTCGCCGAGCAGAAAAGCGATCTGGGCGGCCGCGACCCGCGCTCGGGCGCGTGCCTGAAGGTCTGGAAACGCGCCGCGATCCCAGCCCAGCGGCACCCGAAGCAAGATCGTGCGAGCGGCCGCGAGATCGGCGAGGCTGCCGGCCCGGTCCATGGCCATCGTGCCGGCGAGTAGCTCTCCTCGTGCCGTCGCGGCGCTGGTCGGATGTCGAGAGCGTAGCGTCTCGATCAAGCGCTCGGCGGCGCTCGAGTCGTCACGCGCCCATTGCAATTCGGCGGATCGAGCCAGCGCCTCGGCGGCTTCAGGGGTCGCGGCGAAGCGATCGATGAGCAACCGGTAGGCGTCGAGCGCCGCGGCGAGATCGCTTGCATTGTCGAGTCGAGTGGCCTCGGCGAACAGCCGTTCCGCCTCGCTACCTCGAGCTGGAAAGCTGAGCACGGTGGCCAGACAGACCACCACGGCAACGCGGATCATCGAACGAAACAACGGTACTCCAGAAACAGTCGAAAACGTGAGTCTTCCGAGATACCCTCCGAAGAGGATGGGGCATCGACGGAGCATGACAAAACCAAGTCGAGTTTGTCCCAACCACCACGTGCTTGCAAATCTTCGTACCTGATCTTCGATAAAGATCGATGTGTTGATGTGCGCACTCAGGGACAATATTATTCGAAGATGATGATCTTGTGATGCGAGAGGAGGTTCTGGTACTTTATAAAAGAGCGTATCCACGATTCCAAAGCTCGGGGATTCTGAGGTATCACAAGCTCGAGCTTCGGTAACGAATCCAGCTCCGGTGACGAATCCGAGCATGAGGTAGCCAGGAACGCTCCATGCCGAGGGGAGCGGCAGTTGCTAGGTAAGAAGATGTTTCGAGGGGACGATCGGTGAAAGCGATCCGTAATCTGTCGATCCGCAATAAGATCGCCGGGATTGTCGTGCTCAGCACGATCCTTTCACTCTTGCTCGGCTTTCTTTTGGTGGTGCGGGACACCACTCGCATGCTCGAGCAAGACATGGTGTCGACGGCGGAGATCATCGCCTCGGTGATCGGTAGCTACAGTGCCATCGCGGTGCTCTTCGACGAGGCTGAGATGGCACAGCTCACGTGGTTGCAGCGCACGCCGATGATCACCGCGGCGTATATTTTCGGTCGCACCGACCTGGAAGTGAACGACGATGAGATTTTGCTCGACGATTGGCCCGACTCGCGTCAGTGCACGACCGATTTCTCGGCCGGCCAATTCGACGAGCTCATCCCTGACGTCGACGAGTCGATCTACCGACTCTTCGACGACTTTACCGAGCGCGCGGGGCCGGAGAGTTCCGCGCCTCCTGCCTTTGGACCGGCGCGAGTCGTCGGAGCGAACTTCATCGCGGCACGCGCCCCGATTTGCCATGCGGGCGTGATGATCGGCGTGGTGTATGTGCGGATCGACAAAGAGCTCCTCAACGAGCGTATTCGTGAATTCGTGCTCTACATGTTCGCGCTCACCCTGGCCCTGGTGCTCGCGGCGGTGGTGATCGCCTTTATCCTGCAGAACGTCATCTCAGCGCCGATCCTTCGGCTCGCCGAGGCTACGCGACACATTCGACGACAGGGCGATTATTCGTTGCGGGTCGAAAAACCGGGCAACGATGAAATCGGCACTCTCTACGACGGTTTCAACCTCATGCTCGAGGAGATCGAGCAGCGTCAGGCGGAGCTCGAGCGCAGCAACCGCGATCTCGATCAATTCGCCTATGTCGCGTCGCACGATCTCAAGGCGCCATTGCGAGCGATCACCAATCTGTCGGTCTGGCTCGAAGAGGATCTCGGCGACACCCTGGACGACGAAGCTCGCGAGCAGATGCGCTTGCTACGGAGTCGGGTGCGCCGCATGAACGCGCTGATCGAGGGCATTCTCCAATATTCGCGACTCGGACGGCTCGGAACGGAAGGCGAGCGGGTCGATGTCGGCAAACTGCTCCACGAGCTCATCCCGATGCTCGAAATCGACAGTCGGTTCGAGATCGTCATCGGTGAGCCCATGCCCGTTCTGGTCACCCGTCGTCTCCGTCTCGAACAGGTATTCGCCAATCTCATCACCAACGCCGTCAAGCACCACGATCAAGACAAAGGGCGGATCGAAATCCTGGCGCGGCGTGACGGCGATACGTGGTCGTTCACGGTCACCGACGATGGACCGGGTATCGCCCCTGAACACCGCGAAAAAGTGTTCATGATGTTCCAGACGCTGCGCGCCGCCAGTGACAGCACCGAGTCGACCGGGCTGGGCTTGTCGTTGGTCAAAAAGCTTGTCGAAGACGAAGGCGGTGTGGTCGAAATCGCCGATCGCGCGGCGGCTCGCGGCGCCGTGGTCCGGTTTTCGTGGCCAGCCCAAGAGCGCATGAGTGAAGATCGTCGAGAGTAGATTCTGTTAGCATGATTCTACTGTCATGCAATCAGCTGTTTTCTTTCTCTCATCGGCGATGATCCCACTGTCGAAGCGAAGTCTGGCTCGATCAACGTTGGTGGCACGATGAGTCGAGTACGACTGCCCGAACGGTTCTCCCTGCTTTTGGTCGAGGACGACGAAGTCGATCGGATGGCTTTCGAGCGCTACGTGCGGCGCGAAAAAAAGCCCTACGACTATGTTGCCGTGTCGTCGGTCTCCGAGGCGCGCGTCGCCATCGAAGAGGGTGACTTCGACGTCATCTTGAGTGATTTCCATCTCGGTGACGGTACTGGCGCGGATGTGTTGGCGCTCGACACGGGGGCGCCCGTGGTGGTGATTACCGGTGCCGGCGATGAAGCGACCGCGATTCAAGCGATGCGGGGTGGTGCGTTCGACTATCTGATCAAGGACGCCGAGCGTAGCTATTTGCCCATGCTTCCCGTGACGGTCGAAGCGGCGTGGCGTCGCTGGTCGGCCGAGCGACGCGCGCACATGTTGTCGCAGGCACTCACCAGCATCAACGACAGCATTTACATTACCGATCGCGATGGTCGTTTGATCTTTGTCAACGACACTTTTCGCGCCGCGTATGGCTACGACGACGATGACGTGCTCGGTCAGGCTACGGACATGTTGTGGGCCGATCTGTCCCGCGCTGGCCAGCTGTTGCCGACCAAGCCGGGTGAGCTACCCCCGGGTGGAGAACGGGGTGAGTGTCTGCAACAACGCCGTGATGGGTCGGTGTTTCCCGGACT
>JBCDBH010000193.1:0-11007 GCA_039184055.1 Acidobacteriota bacterium | reverse complement strand
GGACAGCGTCTGATGGCGCTGTTGAATCGCCTCGAGAGTACGGTGATTGGCAGGCGAGGTGACGATCAGCTGAAGGACCGGTTTGCGCTGGTGACTGTGACCGAGCACCTCGAGCGACAGTCGATCCGAGGCCGCGGCGAGAATCGTGAAGTAGCGCAGGACCTGATCGTGCTTGACGTGCCACGATCCGATCTCGAATCCGATCACATCAGCCGGTCGAGGGATGTTCGGGTCGTAGCTCGTACCCTCGGGAAGGTAGTCGGCGAGCGTGACCCGGTTCGGTTCGAGCTCGGCGACTACGGGCACGGCAAGGGTCGAAAACAGGAGCACGACGGCAACAAAGCGAAAATAGGCGGTCATGGTCTTCTCGAAAAGCTGAGGTTGGTGGAGCTCTCGTCGCGTGTCACGAGGCGACGCGACCATTTCGCGGAACAAAGATCGTGATGGACGAAGCGACAACGAAACCCGGATCTTGTCATTCTAGACCCACCGGTAGCCATGGCACGGGAGTGAATCCGATGATGACGAAGGCCAGGGTGAGCCAGCCGAGCACGATTCGTTGCCAGCCGAGTGGCACCGTATCGTCGGCGGTGGGTGGGTGACGTGCACCGAAGACGATCAAGAGCACGATCATCAGCGACCACCACCAATATCCGTAGACGATCGTACCGACGATCGCGCCACCGAGCAGCATCGACGCCACCGCGTGAGCCCGACGTTTGAGCAGGGCATAGAGGATATGGCCGCCGTCGAGCTGGCCGATCGGAATCAGGTTGAGCGCGGTGAGAAAGACCCCCACCCAGCCGGCGAACGCGATCGGATGGAGGATCAGAGCATGACCTTCCGGAATCGGTCCGAAGTAGATACCGGACAGCCACGTGAAGAGCAGAGGCTCGCCGAATTCGAGATAGAGACCGCCATCATCGGGTAACGGCTGGACCGTCGAGCTCGGTAGGCCGACCACCAAACACATGAGGGTCGGGACCAATCCGGCAAGCGGGCCGGTGATGGCGATGTCGTAGAGCGCGCGGACGTTCGCCACGTGACCTCGCATGACGATCACCGCTCCCAACGTTCCGATCGGTGACAACGGGAAGGGTAGGAAATACGGCAGGCTCACCGGAACCTGGTAGCGACGTGCTTGAAGGAAATGGCCAAGCTCGTGCGCCAGGAGGATCGTCATCACCGCGAGGGAGAAAAGCGGTCCACCGACCAGCAGGGTGCTGCCGCAGGTGGCGAGAAAGAGCCCGACCACCAATCGCGGCCGCTGTCGTGGCGGTGGTGGTTGGTACGACACCGGCCGAGGCGACACCTCGACACGCCAATTCGGTGGCCAGCCCGTGGGTGGCTCGGAGGAACCGGGAAACCGTTCGTTCACGTCGGCTTCGATCTAAAGTGACGACTGTCGGCGGCGGCGCGGCGCCGGAGCCTCGGGCCGCTGAGGAGTGGGTGTGAAATCTTCACCCGGGTTGATGAAGCGGTTGCGCTCGAACTTGTATTGCTTGTCGTAGAGCTCGCGATAACGGCCATCGAGCTCGAGCAGCTCTTGATGAGAGCCACGCTCGACGATTTGTCCTTCTTCGACCACCAGGATCTGATCGGCGCTTTGGATGGTCGAGAGACGGTGCGCGATGACGAACGTGGTTCGGCCTTGACGGAGGTTGGCGAGACCTTCTTGGATCAGCGCTTCGCTCTCGCTGTCGAGACTCGAGGTCGCCTCGTCGAGCACCAGGATCGATGGATTGGCGAGGATGGCGCGGGCGATCGCCACGCGTTGACGTTGACCACCGGACAGCTTGACGCCACGTTCACCCACCACGGTGTCGTAGCTCTCCGGAAGCTCCTCGATGAACCCGTGACAGTTGGCGATCTTCGCCGCTTCGACGATCGTCTCGCGGGTCGCTTTGGGATTGCTATAGCCGATGTTCTCGGCCACCGTGCCGTCGAAGAGGAAATTCTCCTGGAGCACGATACCGAGCTGGGCACGATAATCGGCCATCGCCACCGACGTGAGCTCGTGACCGTCGATGAACACCTGACCGGCCTGCGGGCGGTAAAAGCCCATCAACAAACCGAGAATGGTGCTTTTGCCCGATCCGCTCGAGCCGACCAAGGCCGTGGTGGTACCGGCCGGCGCACTGAACGACACTCCACGTAGCACCGGTACGTCTTCCTCGTACTCGAATTCGACGTCACGTAGCTCGATATCGCCACGCACCGTGGGAAGAGCTTCTTTGTCTCGGTCTTCGTCCGCTTCGGTGGCCAGTCGACGGAGCTCACGAATACGATCGAGACCCGCGAAAGCCTCCGAGATCTGCGTGCCGATATTCGAGATCTGGATCATCGGCGCGGCCACCATGCCGGTGAAGAAGATGTACATGACGAGGTCGCCCAGGGTCATCGAGCCGGCGAGAATGGCGCGACCTCCGATCAGCAACATCACCGCGCCGATGGTGCCGAAGATCACCGACGCCGTGGCGGTCACCGCCGAGGTCGCGGTCAGCGTCTTGGCGACGTTGCGAAACAGTCGGTGCGCGCCCTTGGCGAACACCAGATCTTCGTGCCTCTCGGCGGTGTAGCTCTTGACTACCCGCACGCCACCGAGCGCTTCGGCGAGCCGGCCGGAGAGACGAGCGTTGAGCTCGCCTCGTTCGCGGAACAGCGGGCGAACTCGACTGAACGCCATCGCCATGCCGATCCCGAACGAGATCAGGACGAGAAGCGTGATGACGGTGAGCTGCCAGTTGAGCCAGAAGAGCACGGTCAATGCAATCGACGCCGTGATCATGCCACCGATCATCTGCACCATACCGGTGCCGACCAAATTCCGAATCCCTTCCGGGTCGGTGATGATGCGCGAAATCAGAGCGCCGCTCTTGGTCGAGTCGAAGAAGCCCACGGGAAGACGCATGACGTGCTTCTGCACCTTCTTGCGCATTTCGGTGATCGCCCGTTGCGCGGTGATCGACAGGACGATCGCCAGCCCGAAGGTGGTCGCGGCCTGTATGGCGGTGGCGAGAAACGCGGCGACCGATAGCGGCACCAGCAGGTCGGCGCGATCGTTCCCGATGACCTCGTCGATGAGGATCTTCGAGCTCGATGGCAGCACGAAGCTCGCCAAGCGGTTGATCAGGATCAACACCAAGCCGATGGCGAGCCGGTGGCGGCTCTCCCACACCAGCTCGCGGGCTTCGCGCCAGACACCACGAAAGGAGATCTTGTTCTTCGTATCGTCAGCGCCGCCGCCTTCTTGTTGCGCGCGGCGGGCGCCGGGAAAAGTCGTTGCTCGTCGTAATCCTGCCACGGGAAAGCCTTTATTCGGTGGCCTCGAGCCGTCGAATACGACCCATCGACCAATGATCACAGTACCGGATCGACCGACGACCGACAAGGCGGCTTGCCTCGGCGGCGCGCGCGCCTCACAATCGGCGTATGCACTACGTTCTCACTCTGGTCGCGACCCCGGGTGGTCTCGACTCACGTCACGTCGAGGCGGCACGCGCCGCTCTGTCCGCCGAGGCCACGTTGGCAGCGACGGATTGGCTCGCCGACGCGACCGCTTGCGATCTGCGCTTCGATGCCCCGTCGCCCGCGGCGGCCGAGGAGTCGGTACGCCGCGCGCTCGGTGATGCCGCGGTCGATCTGGTCGCCCAGCCGATCGCCACACGACGCAAAAAGCTCGCCGTCTTCGATCTCGAATCGACCGTGATCGCCAATGAAATGCTCGACGACATGGCTGCCGAGATCGGCGTCGGTGATCGGGTCGCCGACATCACCCGTCGCGCTATGAACAACGAAATGGTGTTCGAAGATTCCCTCCGCGAGCGTGTCGCGCTTTTCGCCGGACAGTCCGTCGATCTGCTCGACACGGTCCGGTCGGGCATCGTTCTCGACCCCGGCGCCCGGATCTTCTTCGCCACCTGTCGCGCTCACGGAGTGCATACCGCCCTGGTGACCGGCGGTTTCGATGTCTTCGCCGAGCCACTCGCCGACGAGCTCGGTATCGACACCACGCACGCCAACGGGCTCGAGATCGAAGACGACCGACTCACCGGGCGCGCGCGTGAGCCGGTGCATGGACGCGACACGAAACGCGCACGCATCGAAGAGCTCGCCACCCGCTACGGTCTCGAAGCCAGCGAGGTCATGGCGGTGGGCGACGGCGCCAACGATCTCGCCATGTTGGCGTGGGCGGGAATCGGTGTCGCCTACCACGCCAAACCAGCGGTGGCCGCGACGGCTCGGCATCGCTTCGAACACGTCGACCTACGTGGACTGCTCTTTATCCAAGGCTACCGAGCCGAGGAGTGGGTGACGACTTGATAGCGTTGGCGCCTGTCAACCAGAGGAGATCGACATGCGTTGCATGAGTTGGCTGATCGGGGGACTCCTCGTGGGCTGCTTCTTCGTGTCACCCGCGATCGCGCAAGACGGCGGCGGACCACCACGGGATCCCAACGAGGGCGATATTTTGTTTGCCGGCATTCCGTTCAACTTCCTGCCGCCAGGTGCGCGGGCGCTGGCCATGGGGGGCACCTTTATCGCCATCGCCGACGACGCCACGGCGGCGGAGGCCAATCCCGCCGGCTTGACCATCTTGAGCCGGCCCGAAGTATCCGTGCACTATCGGAGCTCGTCGTTCCAAGTCGAAGGCGTGGATCTTTTCGCGGCGTTCATCAACGACAACTACGGCGATTTCGCGCGTGGTTTTCAGCCGCTCATCGATCCGATCATCACCTTCGAAGAAGACGTCAACGACATCGCTTTCGCCAGCTACGTGCATCCCTTTGATCGCTGGACGTTGTCGATTTCCTACCAGCAGGCGGTCAACTTTCGTGGTCGCAGCGAGATCAATACCACCCAGCCCGAGCTGGTCGACTTCATTCGCACCCGTCGACAGGTGGACGCACTGGTCGAATATTTCGCCTTGTCAGGAGCCGCCGAGCTCACCGATTGGCTGTCACTCGGTGTATCGGTGCGTTTCAGCCAGGCTGATTTTCAGACATTGGACGAGCTGCGGAGCGACTTTCCTCGAGACTTCGAGCTGGACTTCGGCAATCTGAATTTCGACGATGTGCTGCTCCTACGCAGCACGCTCGACGGCACCGACGACGACGTCACCTTCAATGTCGGGCTGCTCTTCAATCCCAACGGCACGGTGTCCGGTGGGCTGGTGTACAAACAGGGCGGCTCGTTCGTCATCGATGGCATGACGACCTTCGTCGATTGTCTACCGTTCGAATGCAACGAGTCGGATGGTCGCTTTCTCGGGGCCTTTGTCTTCGAGGAAGAATCCGACACCGCGTTCGAGCTACCGGATCTCATCGGTGGCGGTCTCGCCTGGCGACCCACCGATCAGGTCATCGTCGCACTCGATCTCAACTACCTCTTCTATTCCAATCTCGACAACGGTGGTGGCAGCGAGCCGATCGACGACGAGCTCGAGATCCATCTCGGCGCCGAGTACACGATCTTTCTCGAGCGATCGGGCGGTGATCCCGTGCCGATCTTTCTCCGTGCCGGTGCCTGGACGGATCCCGATCACGATGGTTTCCGACAGATCGACTCGGAGCAGACCCACTTCACGCTCGGTGCGGGGATCGTCCTCGGTGGCCTGCAAATCGATGCCGCCGGTCATTTCTCGGATCTGGTCGACGAGTTTTTGGTGTCGCTGGTCTACCGATTCTGAGCCGCGTCGTAGAAGTCCAGAAACGCTGGCGAGAACATCTCGGGCGAAGGCTCGAGCTCGGGGCTCAGAGCACGCGCGGCGGCGGCCTCGGCGATGACGCGCGCGTGGAGATCGTCAGCCTCGCCGCCGCTTTCGCGCCACAGCGCGTGCGCCGCCGCGGCGCGTAAGAGGTAGACCAGCGTCATGGCGCGAATGGGCTCGAAGCTAGCGTTGTCGAGCGTGCTCAGGGTGCCCTGATAGTCGGCGCGAAAGAAGGCCACGGCGGCGTTGTAGAGCAAGGTCGGTGGCTGCTCGGCGCGCGGTTCGTCGCTCGGCGTGGCGGGTGGCGTAGGGGCTTCTGCCGACCTCGGTGCATCGTTCGACGGCGTGCTTTCTTCCCGCGCTTTGGTCTGTTCTTCGCGCACACGACGCGCCAACTCGCGAAACAACGATTCGAGCTCGGCGGCCTGGTTGGCGGCCCGATCGATCATCTGAGCGTCTCGCACCGCTTGTCCCCGAGCCAGGAGCGTGCGCGTTTCGGCGAGGTTCGCGACCGCGAGTCGAAAGCGTTGCGTGATCCGCGGGTTGGCGACCATGAGCGAGCGGGTACCAGGCTCACGACGCAACGCCTCCAAGGCATCCAAGGCCTCACGGGTACGCTCGAATTGTAGTTGCGCGCGCGCCTGACTGGCGGTCAGCCGGGTGTCGCTCTCAGTGGTAGCCGATTCGGCCGCATCCGATGACGTTGAGCTCGAGGACGTTGAGCCTGAGGTCGTCGGCGGCGGTGGGCTCGGTGGGGGAGGCGCGATGGGTGGGCTTGCGGTCGTCGATTCGAGACAGCGGTCACGCAGACCACGCATCTGACTGGCTCGATCCCCGCTGACCGTGTCCTGTCGTTCGACCTCGTCGAAGGCGGCGAGCGCTTCGTCGCAACGACCCAGTCGTGCCTCGGCGACACCGAGATGAAAGTACGGCAGGTACGACACGAAGCGCGTGCCGTAGAGACGGAGACGCTCACCAGCGGTCGGCTGCTCGCCGATGGCCTTGCGCATCGCCTGTGCCGTCGTTTGCCAATCGCCGTCGTCAAAGGCCTCGATGCCTTCCTTGTACCAAGAACGGTAGTCGTCGGCGAGCGCCGGTACCGCTAGAAGGAAGCCGACCAGCGCCAGCGTCAGGAGCCGAATCGGCCCGTGTCGCTCACCAGCCATGAGCGGCGAAGAAAGCATCGATGGAGACCTCGTCGAACAACGCGGAGGTTTGGTGGATCCGTCCCGACTCGATGTCGACGGTCAGTCGCTGCGGGTTCTCGTCGTCACCACGGCTGAGCTCGAGCTCGTAGTTGCCCGCCGGTAGCTCGAGCCGGAGGGGTGTATACGTCGAATCGGGCAGGGGAAGCTCCGTTCCTGACGGGTCACGCACCGTGGTCAACCGGCCCCAGGGAATGGCTCGCACGATCAGCGTTCCCATACGAGGCGCGGTAGCTTGGGCTTCGGTGCTCCGGCTGGCGGTTTGTGGCTCGGTTGCGCCGTCGCGACCGAGCCATAAAAAGCCGAGCACCAAGACGGCGAGCAGCAGCGCGGCCATGGCGATCAGCACCGTCGGACGACGAGGGGTGGCGCCCGCGGTCGGATGGGCCGTGGACGGCAAACGCACGGTCGGCTCGAGCGGTGGTGACGATCCCTTCGGTGCCGCGAGGGTTGGTTCGAGGTCACCGGTGGGAACCGTGCGATCGCTGAGGATCGTGGGGTCCGTCGTCATTTCGGACGGTACCGGGGTCGGCTCGAGACCGAATTGCGCGTCCATCTGCTGTTGCGTACCGCTGCCGACTCGATCGCCCCGTGGCTCGATCCGCGCATGCATCTGCTCGACGGCCCAGGCGATGTCGACCTCACTCAGCGGGTACTCGGTCTGTAGCCCTTCGATCTGCGTCAGAAAGGTCTCGGCATCGGGGATCCGGTCGTCCGGCGACTTGGCGAGCGATTCCATGATTGTCGCCCGCAGCGCTGCCGGCACCCGGCCCCCGGGGTCGGTCGTGTCGAACGACAGCGGTGGGCGAAAGAGATGCCCGGCCATCAGCGCCGAAGCGGTATCGCCTTCGATCGGTCGCTGCCCGGTCGCCAGCTCATAGAGCACGACGCCAAAAGAGTAGAGGTCGCTACGACCATCGAGAGGGTGGACCTGCATCTGCTCCGGCGAGGCGTAGTGCAACTTGCCGAGAAACGTACCGGTGGCTGTGAGAGCAGCATCACTCGTGCCTTCGAACGCCTTGGCGATTCCGAGATCGATCAGCTTGATCGTCGGACGGTCGTCGGCATCCTGCGTCAGCATCAAATTGTCGGGCGCGATGTCGCGATGGACAAAGTGCTTGCGATGCAAATAGGCGATGGCGCGGAGCGATTGACGCGCCAGCTCGAGGGTCAGGCCGAGCGGTGGTGGACCCGCGATCCGGAGCAGCTCGCGCAAATCGAGACCGTGAATGAACTCCATGACGATGAACGCATTGCCGGCATCGTCGGTGGTCAAGTCGAAAAGCTGCGCGATATTGGGATGGCGGAGCTTGATCGCCGTCTTGGCTTCACGCTCGAAGCGCTCGCGCAGCTCATCCTGGCTCGAGAGGGCGGGACGCATCACCTTGACGACACGGACCTCGTCGAGCAGACGGTGGCGAACCTTGTAGATCGCCCCCATGCCGCCTTCCTTGATCTTGTCGAGGATCTCGTACTTGCCCTCGATACGCTGGAGTGGAAGCGGTTGCATCATGCTGATCTAGAGCCGGTCGACACGGATGGAGTTACGCTCGGTAGCGGGCGCATGCCCGTTCTGTCTTGTCCACGGTGACGTGATCAGCGTACGGTGCGACGAAACGACTGTCAACGTGTGTACGCGTGGTGATCTGTTCTTGGCCCAAAAAGAAGAACGCCGCCCCGAAGGACGGCGTTCGACGGATCGACGAGCGGAGCGTGTGTGAGCTCAGCAGGGGCCGTTCGGGATGTCGATGAAGGCACCGTCGTAGCTTTGCGCGCAGGTCGAGGCGCCGAGCACCACGCGAGCACCGGCCAGCTGACTGGCGCCGACACGCAGGGTGGTCGCGGCTTGCGTCGCCACGCTCCGACCGGCATCGGCCACACTCTGCTTGAGCCACACAAAGGCGCTATCGGTCACCTGCACGGCCGCACCGATACCGAAGCCGAACGGGGTGTCGATGCTCTGCAGATTGCTGTGTTGAATCTCGACTCGCGACTGATCTTCGATCTGCGCGGCGACGGCTCCAGCGGTCGAGCCCTGGGCGATGAAATCACTCTCACGCACGAACAGCTCCGCCGGGCGAGCGCCGAACGGTGTCGTGCGGACCTGCAGGCCGTAGGTCTGCACCGGACTGTTGTTGCCGTCCACCGTCCAGCGATTGTTGAAGACGCTCGGCGCGGAGTCGACAACGTCGATACCGACGTTACGTCCGGCGGAGGCCGAGACGAATCCGGATACCTGATCGAGCGTGCTACCACCCGTGTCGCGAACTTCGACACCGATGTTCTGTTCCGTCCCCGGCGCGAGAATGAAGACAAAGGCATCGGTGATGACGGCACCACGGCCACCGATGCGGATGCCCGTGGCGGTCTTGAACCCGGCGATGCGGTGAAACACCAAGGACAGACGCGGCTGACCCGCGGCGTTGATGTCGACACCGATGGCGTTTTGCACATTGGCGATCTCGACGTTGACCAAGGTGAGCAGGAACCGCTCCGTTTCGATTCGAACCCCCGTCGAGACGTTGGCGTTTTGACTCCGGTTCTCGACCGTCAGCTCACGGAGCTCGGTGTCGATGCCCGCTGGAGCCCGCACGGTCGTGGCGGCACCGCTGGTGATGACAGTGCTGTTGCGGCCCGAGCCCGAGACGTCGACATAGTCGCGCATCAGCAAGGTGGCGCCACCGAGATCGAACGTGCCCGGCTCGACGAAGACGAGCCAGCGGTTGTTGGGACCCGGAGCCACTGGGGTGGCGACGGCGGCAAGGAGATTGGCGCCGTTGACGGCCGGAATCCCGGTGTCACCGACGATGATGGTCTTGGTGTAGGGCGGAGTCTGAGCGAGGGCGGCGGTGGCGACAAGGCACAGCAGGGCCACGAGGAGCATAGTGCGACGGAACATGGTGTGTCTCCCAAACAAATCAGGTTGCGAAGATGTCAGGCTCGGTGCATGGGCAGCGCTCGCTTACCGAGCGAGACGAAAGGATGAGGAGAGCCTATAGATGAGGCAATTTGTCTGTCAATGACCCCTGGACTCGTTTATTGATGAAAGTGCATGCTTTTACAGAATGGAAACGCCGTCCCGAAGGACGGCGCTGATTCAGCTGCGGTGGGTTCTCGAGAGACCTACAGGCAGGGACCGTTCGGCAGGTCCACGTAGGTGATGCCGTCGTAGCTCTGCGCGCAGAACGTAAAGCCACCCGGGAAACGCGGGCCGGTCAATTTGGTGCCGCCGATCTGTAGCGACGTCGCGGCGGCGGTACGGAAGCTGGCGTTGCCACCCTCGATGATCGACTCGTCGATGTTGGCCACTGAGGTGTTCTGCATCACCAGGCCGATCGAGCCCGCGCCGTCGGCGCGCGCCAGCGAATGCTGGAACTGCAGCTGTGACGAGCCGGTCATGTCGATGGCCCAGGTTTGATTCGCCGAGTCGAGCGCCACGAAGGAGCTTTCACGCACCAGTGGATTGGTCACCGCGCCGCCGGTGGCGACAAAGAGACCGACCGCGGTAGCGGGTGAGCCGAGACTGTCGGCGGTCCACTGATTGTTGCTGATCCGTGGCGATGCCTGGAAGACATCGATCCCGATGTTGAATTGCGTCGCGCCGGCGACGAAGCCCGACACGCCGTCGATGACGCTTTCACCGGTGCTGCGGTCGATCAGACCGATGTTGGTCGTCGTGCTGAACGACAGAATGAAGACGAACAGCTCGGTGATGACTGCGCCATCACCCAGGATGTCGACACCGAACGCGACGTCGAGCGCGCTGACTCGCGAGAAGACCGACGCCAGACGTGGGCGACCCGTAGCGTTGATCTGCACGCCGGTGCCCGTGGTGACGTTCTCGACCTCGATATTCACCAAGGTGACCACGAGCTTCTCGGCCTGGATGAGGAGACCCGTGCCCGGGCCGGCATTGGCGCGATCGTTTTCGACCGTGAGCTCGCGCAGCTCGGCGTCGATCCCGGCCGGAGCCTGAATGGTCACCGGTGCCGAGCTCTGGACGTGGGTGCTGTTGCGACCCGAGCCCGAGATGTCGACAAAGTCACGCATCACCAGCGTCGAGCCGGCGAGGTCGAAGGTGCCGGGCTCGAT
>JBCDBH010000192.1:0-11061 GCA_039184055.1 Acidobacteriota bacterium | reverse complement strand
TTGGTAGAAATCATTGATAGACGTTTCAACGGTGCTCCGTTTTTTTAAGCTTTTCACTCCGTTATAGCGACTTACTACTGTCACTTTTTTAAGTTGACTTTTCCGAAATTGACTACACTTTCCCCAGCGCAGCAGTGGAGCATCGAGTGCTCATGGTGTGGAATGCTCAGCGTAAAGGAAAAACCATTCGATTGAGAAATTATCAGATGGACAGTGCAGTATGTATGATAGTGTGCCGTGTGAGTCAGTTGGACGATCATTTCGAGAAAGGAGACCCTGTGTACCGACCCCTGGCAAAACTGCTCGTTCTACTCGCTCTGGCCCTGCTGGCCGCGCCGAGCTTCGGTATCGCGGTGTGTGGCAACAACGTCTGCGAACAAAACGGCATCCCACCCGAAACGCAATTCACCTGTCCCCAGGACTGTCCCGTGCAAGGTGACGCCGATCAGGACGGTGTGCTCGACAACTCGGACAATTGTGTCTTCCACGCCAACGCCAATCAGGCCGACTGTGACGGCGATGGCCTGGGGGATGTGTGCGACTCCGACGACGCCACGTGGCAGCTGGTCGAGGCCGACCGCCACTGCTATATCGACGTCGACGAGCACATCTTCTACAACACCCTCGAGCTCTACACCGAGGATCGCTACCGCGACATCAGCAGCTGCAACCAGCCCGATAAATGGGTCGTGGATGTCAGCCCCGCCAAAGACAAGAACTGCTACTTCCAAAGCAACTTCGATTGCTGCACCGACGGCTTCGCGCCGACCAGCGAGTGCTACACCGCCCTGGGCGGTGGTCTACAAGGCAACGACACCTGCCATCGCTGATCCGTGATCAGCGGCCCGGGTCGACGTCTCGTCGTCGACCCGGTTTCTCTATGGAGGCAATCGCCATGGCTTTTCGTAGGCTCGCGTGGCTCATCGTTCTCGGTCTCGTGCTCACCACCTCGACCACCGACGCGGAGGCGAACCGGAACATGGAGCCAACCTGGACGATCACGGGGCATGTGATCGACGTCGACGGTCGAGATGTCAGCGGGCTACCGGTCCACCTCGATTCCCTCCTCGACCAAGACGTGACCAGCACCCACACCGACCGTGACGGGCGCTATCGTTTCGAGGTCACGACCACGACCCTGGCACGCATTCGGATCGGCCCGCGGGTGATCGGTCCCTTTCCGGTGGTGCGTTCGGTCGAGCCCCCGCCGTTGATTCGTGGTCACGCGCCGATCGACAACAGCGTCCTGCCATGGCGTCCGCTCACGACACCGAATCCTAGAACCGCCCCAACGTCCCGATACGGACGGCTCACAGACGCGATGACCGGTGCACCGATTCCCGGCGCCATCGTCTGGTCCAGTACCGCGCACACAACGACGACCGACGCGCAGGGGCATTTCTCGATCACCTCGGTCGACGTTCGAATCGAAGCCGCCGCCGTAGGCTATTTCTGGGATCGGATGACGCTTGCTGACGATGATTCGCCGATCGAAATCGTCTTGAAACCGGTTCTCGAGGGCCAAGGTGAGGTCCGCCGTCTCGACGAAACACCGATCGCCAACGCCGTGGTCGACATCACCCTCGAAACCGATGACGTAGTCGACACGGCACTCGGCTTCGCGGCGACACCCCAGCGAGTCCGCACCGACGACACGGGACGTTTCCGAGTCGCCGGTTTGGCCCCGGGACGCATCTCGCTCGACGCCCGTGCCGACGGTTTTGCTGATTTCCATCTCGCCGGAATCGTCATCGAATCACCGACCTCCCCAGGAACGATCGATCTCGGTGTCGTCCTGCTCGATCACGGACGGACCTGGCGTGGGCGATTGGTCGACACCGACGGTCATCCGCTCGTCGACGTCCCGGCCCGATTCCGGATCGCGAACGAGGAGACCTGGCAGCCCATCACCGATGGCGTCATCGAGCTACGCGATCTCTCGAATCAAGACGTCGTCTCCTTGGCGGTAGACGCCGACGGCTACCGGCCCAAGACCTTTCCGGTTACCGTCCGCGAAGACGACACGATGCACGACCTGGTGTTGAGCCCCGGCATCTCCGTCGAAGGACAGGTCATCGATCCGACCGGCGTACCGGTATTCGCGACCGTCGAAGTGCTCGACGGTGTGATCGACTCCGGAACGTTCGACACCACGATCGACGGCCGCTTTACTCTCGACACCAGCCCTGGACCCGTCACCCTCGTGGCCCACAGCCCAGGCTTTGGCCCGTCCACACCCACGACCCACTGGCTCGACACCTCGAACCAGGCGATCGAGCTCGAACTACGCCCGGGATGCAGCGTCACGGGTCGGGTCCTCGACAGCAAAGGCGCACGGCTGCCCGAGGCCATCGTCCTGCTCGAACGTACGACGGGCCCCCTCACCCGCCACACCACCACCGACGCCGAGGGCAACTTCCGTGTCGACTCGTGGCTGGAAGGCGAAACACGCATCCGCGTGATGCATCGTGAAGCCGGGATGCTCGAGCGCGACTTCGATCTCGAGGGCTCGATGCTGCTCGAGCTGGTTTATCCATCGGGTCACACGCTCGAGGGCAGCGTGGTCGACGCACGAGGCAAGGCGGTCGCCGATGCTCGGATCCAACTGTCACGTGACACCGAGAGACGCCAAACGACAACCGACGCTTCGGGCCAGTTTCGTTTCGAGGGAGTCGCAGTCGGCAGCCATCGACTTCACGCCGAGGCCGAGGGCTTCGCAACGTCGAGCCTGACCACGGTGCGGGTCGATGACCACCCACCACCACGCATCGACATCACGCTCGACCGAGGTGCGACGCTCGAGGTGCGGGTCAGCGGCCTCGACGAGACGCTTCTCGGCCACATCGATCTCATGGCCACGGATGGTCAGGGTCGTCGAGCGTTCACTCGCACCAACTACCTCGGCGAAGCGACCTTGGGTCCAGTGGCCCAGGGTCACTGGACGATACGTGCCACGCTCGATCGCGGCAGACGGAGCGCGACGGCCATCGCGACCGTTCCGGCCTCGAACATCGACAACAGAATCCCAGTCGAGATCCACTTCACTTCCGGTGCCACCCTTCGCGGTCGCATGGTCGACGGCCCCTTGCCCGTGGCTGGAGCGAACCTGCTCTTGATTCCCGCCCAGGGACGCTCGATCCCGGCGCAAAGCGCGGCCGACGGTGGATTCGTCATCGCCGACCTCGAACCCGGTGCCTACCGGCTCGAAATCCGCGCTCGTCAACCGTGGATCGATACCGTTCACGAGCTGTGGATCGACGGCGATACCCACTGGGTCATGGACCTCGCCCACACCGATTGATCCTCGTGGCCTAGGGGCTCGTGCGCCGCCCGCGTCCCAGGCGGGAACAGCTTCGTTCCGAATGGGCACAGCGACTCGGAGAACGTTCGCCGAGTCGTGACGTGCCCCGCGGGCTGTTCGTCCCCGAATCCAAGCCGAATATCGACCCATCAACGAGCTTGAACCCACGTACCAAGAGAAGGCACACGATTTGCCTTACACAGGAAACAAGCGGGCACCGTCGCCCGCATCTCAGAGATCGGCGCCTTCACGCGCACGTTCTCGCCGACGAACTCTTGGAGAGTCCCATGTCATCTCACCCCCCGAGCACATCCTTCCTCTCGCGCGTTCTTCTCGTGTCGCTCGTCATCGCTCTCGCAATCACCGCCGTTCCGGTCTTGGCCTCGATCTCGTCTCTCGTGCCGATCGCGGGTCGTTGGCCGACCGCCGACTGTCGTCCAGGTCCCACGGGCTGCACACCGACCGATGCCTACGGCCACGGCGCCGAGCTCGGCTGGTTCGACCCGGATACCGCCACGTTCACCTTTTGCGATTGGCGCGGCACCCAGCTTCACGACTGCGTCGAAGTGCTCGTTCCCGATCCCGGATTCGGCTGGGAACCGCTCGTTTTCGATCACGATGGTGACGGTTTCTCCGAAGTGGCGATCCGCAACCCGATCGACGCGGAAACTCGCGTCTACCGCATCAGTACGACTGGATTCAACGACGCGAACGCAATCGAGCTTTGGACCCTCGAGCCCATCACCACGATCTATGTGGGTACATCCAGCGATCAACCGGTCACCGGCGTGTGGAATGGCGAAACCTACATCGGGATCTTCAAGCCCGCCGGTTCAGAAAGCAAATTCGTGCTCGAAAGTGAAACCGACGCTCTCTACATACCGTTCCCATCCATCCATGACGGCGCCAGAGCGGTCGTGGGTGATTGGTTGGCAAGAGGCTACGATCAAGTCGGCCAGATTCATCCGTTCACGGACGTCCTCCACTTTATCGACCCTTTCGACAGCACATCGCCTCGCTTCATCCCCGGACAAGAAGAAACCTACGGCATCCGCTTCGTCGGACGTCTCTGGAGTCACGATTCTCTCAGCTTCTACGGCGTGTTCGATCCGAACAACCTCACCTTTCACCTACGTGTGCTGCTCACGGCCGACACCGAGCCACCGTTGCCTATCGACATCAACATCGATCCACCCAATCTCACCAGTCCGGGGGGCTACGGCGGCGACGCCCGCTGACACCCTCTGATCGACCTCTCTCCGGGGCCCTGATCGGGCCCCCTTCCAGCCTGATGCTCGATACGCTAGCGCTCGTGGGAGACGAGCCATGACGACACCCGAGCAACCGAGCGCGCCGACGCCCGCGATCGATCCCCCGACCTCCAGAGACACGCCCGCTCTGCAGCGCGGCACCGAGGTCGGGCGCTACGTCGTGCTCGACCTGCTCGGTCACGGTGGCATGGGCCAGGTGTACTCCGCCTACGATCCCGAGCTCGATCGCAAGGTGGCGCTCAAGCTGATCCGGCCCCGTGGCACCGGTGAAGCTCGACAACGTCTCGAAGCCCGGTTGCGCCGCGAAGCGCAAGCGCTCGCCAAGCTCAATCACCAGAACGTGGTGACCGTCTTCGACATCGAGCGCGTCGGCGAACGGGTCGTCGTCGCCATGGAATACGTCGAAGGGCAGGACCTATCGGCGTGGTTGCGGGACGAGAAACGTGATCGCGACGCCATCTTGACGGTCTTTCTCGAAGCCGGTGAAGGTCTCGCCACCGCCCATGACGCCGGGGTGGTGCACCGCGACTTCAAACCTCGCAACGTCTTGCTGGGTCGCGATGGTCGGGTTCGCGTGTGCGACTTCGGTCTGGCCCAAAGCGTGGCGACCGAAACGACGATCAACGTCGACCAGCTCGCCGACGTCGACACCCACCGGCTCCGCAACCTGGCTCGCAACGCCGCGCTCACCGCGACCGGCGATACCCTCGGCACGCCTGGCTACATCGCCCCCGAGCAGCGCTCGGGCGGCCCGGTGGGCCCAGCGGCCGATCAATACAGCTTCTGTGTCTCGCTCTTTCGCGCCCTTCACGACCACTGGCCCGACGAGCTCGAACCGACCAAAGATCGTCTCGATACCGTGCTCCGTCGCGGTCTCGCCACGGCTCCCGACGAGCGCTACGGCTCGATGCGCGAGCTACTCGACGCCCTGCGCCCACCCGCCCGTAAACGCCTACTGATCGGTGCCTTGATGCTCTTGGTGCTGCTCGTCGCGGCTCTGTGGACCTATCGTGCTTCGATCACGGACCTGTGTATCGGTGGCGCGGCTCAGATCGAGACGGTCTGGAACGAAGGACGACGAGCAAGCGTGCTCGCCCAATGGGGCGGCCACCATCCCGAGCTCACCCGCACCGTGCTCGACACCCTCGATGCACGACGCGACAGCTGGGTCGACAGCTACACCGCCATCTGTCAGACGAGCCATCGCGGCGAGCAATCGGAAGCCTTGCTCGATCGACGCATGGCCTGTCTCGACGAGCGACGTGTCGAGCTCCGTCATGTGATCGAACGACTGACGGCCGGCGCAACCCTCGACACCACCCTCGCCGCGATGGCGACCCTGCCGGCCATGGATCGATGTGACGACCGCGTCGCGCTGCTCGCACCCGTCGCGCCTCCCGATCCCGACACCGCGCAAACCGTCTCCAGCCTGCGACGCGAGCTGGCGACGACCCGTGTCGAGCGACTCACCGGCTCCTACGACCTCGCCATCACTGACACGTTGGTGAGCCGAGCCCGGGATCTAGGCTATTGGCCGCTCACCGCCGAGGGGCTGCTCGAGCAAGGTCGCATCCAAGAGCTCGCAGCGGAAGACGCGGAACAAACCGTAGCCACCTACGAAACCGCCCTGCTGGCCGCGCAAGCTGGTGGTCACGATCGTGTCGCGGTCGAAGCCTTCCTGCGACTGGTCCGTCTCGCCGGCTACGAACAGGTCGAGCTCGAGCGTGCCGAAGAGCTCGCCACCATGGCGCAAGCCCTGCTTTCGACACTCGGCGAACGACGCCGACTTGGCGCCACGCTCGACAACCACCTCGGCCTGCTCCGGTACCAACAGGGCAACTACGAAGCGGCGCGCGATCATCTGCACAGCGCCCTCGACCGTCTGCCTCTCGACGCAAACAGCCCGCTCGCCGATCGCCTCCTGCGCGCCGTTACCCAGCTTCGTCTCGGCAACACCTACCGCGAGCTCGGCGATCTCGAGCACGCCGAGGCTGCCTTCGAAGCCAGTCTCGAGGGCTACCGCAACATCTACGGCCCCGCCCATCCCGAGCTCGCGCAAGCGCTCGACCGTCTCGGTGGCATCGCCCTCCTCCGAGGCGACGACGCCCGCGCCGAAGACATGCGACGCACCGCCGTCGACCTCCTCGGCGCCAGCCTCGGCGACAACCATCCACGCACCCTCACCCTGCTCAACAACCTTGGCGCCGTCGCGCTCAAACGACAACGCTGGCAGGCCGCGCTCGATGTCTTCCAGCATCTCGACACCGCCTTCCGCGACACCGATCAAACCGCCAAACGCATCGGCGTATCCGGCAACCTCGGCACCGCCCTACTCGGCCTCGGCCGCGGCGACCAAGCCATCACCGCCTACGAAACCGCCCTTCGCCTTCAAACCGAGCTCTACGGCGAAACCCACCCCGCCACCGGCTTGACCCGCTACAACCTCGGCGAAGCGCTCAACGAGCTCGGCCGCCACGAAACCGCCCTCACCGCCCACCGCCGCACCGTCACCGACTGGCGCGGCACCGTCGGCGACGACCACGTGCTCATCGCCCACGGCCTCAACGGCATCGGCTGGTCACTACTGGGATTAAAACGTCACCGAGAAGCCATCACCACCATCGAAGACGCGCTCGAACGATGGGAAATCCACGATAGCGACCCGGTCTACAAAGCCGAAGCACATTGGTATCTGGCTCAGGCGTACGCCGCGCTCGACGAACGCAGTCAGGCGTTGGAGAACGCCGATCAGGCGTATGAAGTCTTTTCCGAGATCCCGGAACGCTCTGATCAGGCTGCCGAGATCGATCTTTGGCGCGGCGCGTTGTAATCGGCTCAAAAGGCCTTCGGATCGACTCCCAACCGCTTCATCCGCTTGATCAGTCCGGAGCGCGAAAGGCTAAGGCGTTCGGCGGCGCGGGTTTGGTTGCCGGCGGTGGCGGTGAGTGCTTGTTCGATGAGACCGCGATGGAGGGTGTCGAGTCGCTGGTCGAGGTCGATGGTGTCTGTGTCGCCGAGGCTTGCGAGGCCGATCAGCTGGGTGTCGCCACGTGGTCCGGTGCGGATGCGTTCGGAAAGCAAGGAGGAGTCGATCGCCTGGCCGGGTAGGGCTTTGAAGACGAGACGACGCGCTTCGTGTTCGAGCTCGCGGATGTTGCCCGGCCACGGGTAGGCGGCGAGGAGCTGGAGGGCGCGTACGCTGACGCCACGGACACGTTTGCCGGTTTCGACGCTGAAGCGGCCGAGAAAGTGCCCGATCAAGGGAGCGAGGTCGTCGGTGCGTTGACGGAGCGGTGGCACGTCGAGCTCGTAGCCGGCGAGTCGATAGTAGAGGTCGCGACGGAACGAGCCTTCTTCGAGCTTGCGGCCGAGATCGGCGTTGGTGGCGGCGACGACGCGAACGTCGACGGTTTCGGGCGGCCGCCCCACCGGATGCACTTGGCCGTCCTGGAGGGCACGGAGGAGCTTGGCCTGGAGGGCGAGCGGCAGCTCACCGATTTCATCGAGAAAGAGCGTGCCGCCGTCGGCGCGACGGAAGCAGCCCGGGCGCGCGTCGACACCGGTCGCCACGCCTTTGCCGATCCCGAACATCTCCGCCTCGAGCTGTTCGGCTGGAATGGCGGCGCAATTCACCACGACGAAGGCGCCGTTGAGACGGCGCGATCCGAGGTGGAGCGCATGGGCCAGATGCTCTTTGCCGACCCCGGTTTCACCGAGCACCAGGACCGCGACGTCGGTGCGCGCGACCTGGGCGAGCTCCTGGTAGAGCACGCGCATGACGGGGCTTCGCGCGGCGACGATGCCGTCGGGCAGGGTCAGCTCGACGGAGGCGCTCGGTGGCTCGGTCGTGAGCTCGTCGATGGCCTCGGGAAGCAGACGCGTGATCAGGCGAGTCAGGGTTTCGAGCAGGGCTTCGGAAGGTCGGGTCGCGGCCGTTACCAGCAGCCCACGGCCGATGCCGTCGGCACCGTGACGCAACGCCTTCGACCCGGCACCCTTCGCGATCGAATCGGGTGAGCCCGCCACCGCGACGACGGTCAACCTACCTGCCGTGTCTTCCTCCACCCAGGCCACCGTGGCGGCGTCGAGCAGTCCACGCAGGCGTTCGACCACCGCGGCGAGATCGGGCTCGGGCAGGGTGAGAAGGTCGACCAAAGCCAGCACCCCGTCGATCGCCACCGTTGCATCTTCGGCACGCCAATGTGAGGTCTCGCGTCGCGTGCGACTACGCGACAACGACGGCGGATCGAGCCGGAGCCCCAACTCCGTGTCGGCGGCGTCGAGCCGCTCGAGACGCATCTCCACCGGCCCGAACCGCACCGCTTCACCGACCTGGAGCGTCACCGTCTCGACTCGTGCGCCTGCGACGAAGGTTCCGTTTCGACTGCCGAGATCTTCGACCTTCAGCGCATCATCGGCGATGGTCAGACGCGCATGGCGACGCGATACGCCCGAGACCGTGAGCACGACGTCGGTTCTGCGCGAGCTGCCCAGGATCAGCTCACCGTCGCCGAGTGGAAAGATCCGTGACTCGTCGTCGATTTCGCTGCGTAGGCAGAGGGAGGTCGTTTCGTCGTGGTTCATCATCGTCATGGGCCGTTTCATCTTCGTCGCGCTCAGCGACCTGATGAAGCTACGCCGTCTCGGCCATGATGTTTGCCGTGTAGTGATGCGATGAACAACGATCTATGATCGATCGATGTCGCCCGATTCCTCTTCCGCCTGGCGTTTTGGCGCGACCACCTTCAACGCCGCCACCGGTGTGCTCGAACACGACGGGCACAGCTCACGCTTGCGACCCAAAACCGCCGATCTCCTCGCCGAGCTTCTCGCTCATGCGGGCACGGTGCGTGGCAAGGAGCAGCTGATCGAGTCGGTGTGGCGCGACGTCGCTGTATCGGACAACACCCTCACGCAGAGCATTCAGGAGATCCGCCGCGCGCTCGGTGACGACGCCCGCGCACCTCGCTTTGTCGAGACGATTCCCAAACGGGGCTATCGCTGGGTGGGTCCGCCTATTAAAGCGATCGGGACCTCGACCGACACAGAAGAGACCTCTCGCTCACCGCGACTGGCGGCACGAATCGCCACCGTCGTCGTGCTCGCGGTGATCGCGCTCATCTGGTGGTGGCTCGGTTTGCGACCACCCTCGGCCGCTCAGCACGCGTACGACGCCGGAACCCTCGCTCTCGGACAAACCGGCACCGTGCTCGCCAAGACGCATTTCCAGCGGGCGCTCGACCACGACCCCAACTTCGATGCGGCGCGAATCGGGCTGGCTCAGGTCGCCTATTTCGAAGGTGAGTGGTCGACCGCCAAGGATTTGCTCGGCTCGATCGACAGCGGCGACGCGGAGCTGAATATGCGCGTGCATGGTCTGGCCGGTGAGATCGCCTATCTCGAAGGAAAGCTCGACGACGCCATGGTGCGGCTCGAACGCGCCTTGTCACACGCTGAGCGGCTCGACGCGGCACCGATGATCGTCCGCACCCACCGCGTGCTCGACGAAGTCCGTCAAACGGCCGGTTTGTCACCGTTGCCAGCGCTCGAGGTGACGACGAGCGACGTCGACGATCCCGAGCTTTCGGCGATGAGCGCCTTCTACGACTCCGAAGATCTGACCCGGTTGCGTGAAGCGTTGGCGCGCTATCAGGATCTCGGCGACACCGCGAACCAGGCGATCACGCGGTTGGCGATGGCGCAATCCGGCTTGCTCGATCCACCGACCGAGCACGACATGTTGCGTCGCAGCGCGACGATGTTCTTCGAGCTCGGCAATCGACCGATGACGGCACTGGTCCATAATCGACTGGCGCGGCACTACCTCGTAGATGATCTCGACCAAGACAATCTCGACCAGGCACTAGCCGAAGTCGAGCAAGCTCTGGCGATTCATGTTGACATGGGCGCGCGACTCAACGCGGCACGCGACCGACGCCTACGCGGCACGATTCTCTATGCGCGCGCCCTAGCCGGAGCAACCAGCGACTGGCTGAGCGCTGAGCAGGACCTCGAAAAGGCGGCGGCGGCCTTCGAGTCGATGGGCTGTCCGGCCGAGCTTGGGCTGACCCGCTTGATCGCCGGCTCGCTGGCGCTCGATCAAGATCGTGTCGATGCGGCGAGATCACGCTTCGAAGATGCCAAGACGTCTCTAGCCGACTCGGATCTGGCCGTGTTCGCGGAGCTGGGTAGCGTCCGTGTGTTGATGAAAGAGCAACGCTGGGCCGACGCGCTCGACCGTGCAATGGCATTGCCGAGCTCTGACAACCGTCTCGTGGCCGAGACACGGGCGCGCTGTCTGATGCGTCTTGGCCGTCACGACGACGCGCTCATGCAGCTCGCGAACCACGATGGCCCGCTCCGCAACGCGATGCAATCTGGCAACTCGCCCCCTCCGCCAGCCAGCTTGCTCCTCGACTTTCTCCGTCGCTAAGCCCTTTAAAGGCTTTTTAAGAACACTAAAAACTCAATAGAAGCCATTCAAGGCAC
>JBCDBH010000191.1:0-11126 GCA_039184055.1 Acidobacteriota bacterium | reverse complement strand
GGGCCCTGCCGGCCCCTTTTTTTGTTTTGTCTGGATTTGGGGGGGCCCCCCTGGGGTCCCCCGCCTCACACCACGACTCGGGTCGTCTCTTCGGAAGAGGCTCCGGCCGCCTCTGGTGAAACGACTCCGACCGCCTCTTCGGAAGCGACTCCGGTCGCCTCTGACAAGGCGGTTCCGACCGCCTCCGGGGAAGCGGCTCCGGCTGCGTCCGAGGAAGCGGCTTCCACCGAGTCTTCCAGGACGGTACGCGACACCACGGCCGAAGTCGAGGCCGCGAGTCGGGAACGGGAACGCGAGCAACTCCTCCCCAAGCTCGATGTATATTTTCCAGAAGGGCGGCTCGATCTCCGTCTCAGCCGGATGATCAAGAATGCTTTCTTCGAGGGTCAGGTCCAATATGACTTCGTCGACGGCGATATCTCGGCATTTTTGCGATATCGCTACTACGGCGCCAATCGCGTGTATCAGCTGACGGTATTCGATGCGGTCGAGTTTGAAAATCTAGAAGATCTCGACAACGATTTCGAACGGACCCGTGGTGGTTTGTTTTTGATCCAGTGGCCACATGACTATAGCCATCGGACATTTCTACTCACCGAAATCGACCAGTTTTCCAGCAGCAAAGAAGAGTTTCAATTCGTCAACGACACGACGAATACGTTCGTTCGGGCGGGCTTTCAACGTGGCACGCCGAACGACTCTCGATCGAATGCGATCGTCGGTGAGACCCGCGCGCGGGTCGAAAACCTGTTCACCTCGTTTCGCAAGATCGGGCCACGAGGATTTGGCTTCACTACCGCCTTGACCTACAGCTTCGATTTTCTCGGCGCCGATTTTCACTACGCCAAGCTCGAATTCGAAATGCTCAAACGGTTCGAATTACCCGGGCGGTTGTTCGCGGTGGCGCGTGCTGGTGGCGGTACCTTCGTTTACAAAGAAGAGGTTTTCGACGATCCCGACGTCCCCGACGACGATCGTTTTTCGATTCCCCGCACAGAGCTCCTGCGAGTCGGTGGTCGTGAACGACTCAAGGGTGTCGACTTCAGTGAGCGTGGCACCGAAGCGCTGCTCGGCTCCGTGGAGGTCTTCGTGCCCTGGTTCGAAAACGAAACCCGTCGCGCATTGGGACTCGACTGGGAGAACTTCTATTGGATCGGCTACGCTGGCGTTGGAACGGTGGGTTTCGATACCGAGGTCTACACCGACTGGGACCAATACTTCCCGGACGTCGGAATCGGTTTCGAAGCGTCGTTTCGTCTCAAGGAGTTCGAGATCTTCGTCAACGGAATCGTCGCCGAATCGCTCCAGAACTCCACCGGGCTCGAGACCTCGTTTTCGCTCAAGAGCTATCATTGATCCCGAACCCATGAGTGAGCTTCGACGCCTCTTTCCCGATCAGGATCCGGAAGCGTTGCTCGCTTCCTCCGCGCGGGGCTATGTCGTGAGCCGGCTGCTCGAAGAGGGTGAGGCCGACGATCTGCGATGGCTGTTCTCGCGTCTCGACGAGGAGACGGTGCGTACTGATTTCGCAACACGTCATCGTCAGCTGTCACGTCGTAGCTTCGCCTTTTGGGCGGCGGTGTTGGCGTCTCCCTTGTCGCCGTCTTCTCTGTCACCGCCTCCGCGCGCCGAGCCATGGCTGCCATGACTCCATCTGGCACGGTACCCATCCATCGTCATCGGCTGGCGGCGGCGGCTCGACTGGGGGCTCTCGGTCACAGGTCGTGGGCATCGTCTTTCTACTTGGCTGGTTCCTCGGCGCTCGCGCTCTACCTCGACCATCGGCCGACACACGGGCTCGATCTCATGTCGGCGACCAACGACCTGCGAAGTCCAGCGCGTCGCGATCTGCTTCAAGACCTACTCCAGCTCGATCCGGAAACACGGGTCGAGACCGCCCGCGACGGGTACCTCTATTGTCGTCTCGGAGACGGGACAGCCCTACGCTTCTTCCACTATCCTTATTCTGTACTCGGTACGCTGGGTGATCTCGACGGGTTGGCGGTCGCGCCGTTGCTCGATCTCGCCTTGATGAAGCTCGGCGCGGTGATCAGTCGGGGGTCACGACGAGATTTCGTCGACCTTTTCCTGATCGAGCGTCATCTGCCGATCGCCACGGTCCTAGCGCGTAGCGTCGAGAAGTTCGGCTACGTGCGCGACTTTCCGCTGCAGGCTCTCAAGGGGCTGGCGGACCGGACCTTGGCACGTACCGAGCCGATGCCGACCTTGGCTGTCGATGTCGAATGGTCCGAGGTCGATGCTTGGGCGGAGGATGTGGTGCGAGAGCTCGGGCGACGACATGTCGGGTTGACGACCGGAGGGAACCAATGAGCGAGCTGCTGATTACCAATCTCGACGAGATCGCCACGCCGACCGGTGCTACGGCACGGGTGGGGACGGCGCAGGGTGAAATCGTTCGTCATCGCGAAGCCGAGGTATTCGTTCGTGACGGGCGGATCGTATTCGCCGGACCACGGGCCGAACGCCAACGCGCGCTCGGTGGCCTCGCCGGGGTCGAGCGCTGGGATGCCGGCGGTGGCACCGTCGTTCCCGGATTTGTCGACGCCCACACCCATCTGCCCTGGGCTGGAAGCCGCGAGAGCGAGTTTGCTCTTCGCCTGGCCGGGCGTTCGTATCTCGACATCGCCGCGGCTGGAGGTGGCATTCTGTCGACGGTACGAAGCACCCGCTTCGCCGAAGAGGACACCCTGGTGGAAGCCACCCTGGGTCGTCTCGATCGGATGTTGGCTCACGGCACGACGACGGCCGAGGCCAAAAGCGGCTACGGTCTCGACCGCGACAACGAAATCAAACAGCTCCGCGCGATCCGTCGCGCCGATGCGCGTCATGCCATCGATCTCGTGCCGACGCTGCTGGCGGCGCACGAATTCCCACCCGAGTACCGTGACGACCGTGACGGCTATGTCGATCTGGTGGTCAACGAGATCATTCCCACGGTTGCCGGAATGGGTCTGGCGCGTTTCAACGATGTCTTTTGCGAGCAAGGCGTATACGACGTCGATCAGACGCGGCGAGTCTTGGAAGCGGGTCGTGAGCATGGCTTGGTGCCTCGTCTCCACGCCGATGAATTCGTCGATTCGGGGGGCGCTCGTTTGGCGGCCGAGCTCGGTGCGGCGTCGGCCGATCATGTCGCCGCGGTGAACGACGAGGCGATCGAAGCCATGGCGTCGAGCGGTGTGCTCGCCGTGCTCCTTCCGGCGGTCAATTTCTATTTGATGAAGGAGCCCTGGGCGCCCGCGCGACGCTTCGTCGAAGCCGGTGTCGGCGTGGTTCTGGCAACCGACTGCAACCCGGGTTCGTCTCACACCGAGTCCTTGCCCTTCATTCTCCAGCTGGCGATCTTCCACCTGCGTATGACGGTCGAGGAAGCATTGACCGCGGTGACCCTCAATGCCGCCGCGTGTCTGGGGGTAGCGGATCGTGTCGGTAGCATCGAGCCTGGAAAACAGGCCGATCTGACCATTCTCGACATGCCCAACCTGCTCCATCTCGGCTATCACATCGGGATCAATCCCGTGCGTGCGGTGTTCAAGGCAGGGCGGCCCGTCTTACCGGTGAGCGAAGATGGACACGCTCGGTGAGCTGGTCTCTCGATTAAGACGAATCGCCGGGGGTCACCGGGCATGGCTGTCGATCCGGCGTGGCGACCAGCGCGACACATGGTCCGGGACGGACCTCATCGACGACGTACACGCCTTGGCCTTGGCGCTCGACGAAGCGGGGTTGGTCAAGGGTGACCGCCTGGCTCTCTTCGCGTCCCACCGTCCGGAGTGGTTGATCGCCGATCTGGCGTGTCAGGTGCTCGGACTGGTGACGGTACCGCTGAACCCTGATCTCGGCACCGCCGAAGCCGCCAGAATTCTGCGCAATAGCCATAGCAAATGGGTTGTCGTCGATGGCGTCGAACGGCGTGCACGATTGACCGAGATCGCGCCGACCCTCGCCCACTCACCGACCGTTCTGGCGCTCGATGCCGCCGATGCCGTGGCCGGAGATCGCGTGTTGACCGAGTTGCTCGGTTGGGGAGCCGGGCGTCGAGCGACCATCCCTCTCGAGCGATTCCGTGATCGCGCCGCCCTCGACGACCTCGCCTCGATGCACTACGCCCGGGCAGATGACGAGCCCGCCGGTCGCGAGGTGTCTCATCGAGAAGCGATCGAGTGGATCATGTGGTTGGCGCGCCAGCTGAATCTCAGTGGTGACGATCGGCTCCTCATGGCGCCGTCGCTCGCCGAGCCGATTCACAGCATGCTCGCCTTGGCCTGTCTCGCTCACGGTTCAGCTCTACGCTTCGTGGCCGAAGACGGTGACGTGGCGTCGGATCTGACGCGTGAAACAGCGACGATTCTGGCTGGCTCCACGAGCTTCTACGTACGTCTACGCAACGCCCTCCACGACCACCTGCGTGATCGCGAGACGCCCTTTCGAGGTCTGAAGAGACGAGCTTTGGAGAGCGCGGTGCGTCATCGGGAGCGCCGACGCACGGGGCGATTGGCGGTCGTGCATGGGCGCTGGGTACGTTGGGTGCTCGATCCGCTCGTGCTGCGATCCGTACGCTCGACGGTGTTCGGAGGGGCCGTCCGGTTGCTCGTGTGTACCGGAGGCGCGATGAATCCGGCGGCCGAGAACCTCTTCGCCGCGTTGCGCCTTCCGATCCTCGACTTGCCCGAGCTCGGCACGTCGACCCCCGTGGTCGATGTCGGCTGAGCCGTGGTCTGTCTTGGCAACCGCGATCGTCTCGGCAACGTGCTCATCTTGACAACGACCGTGAAAATGGGTGATGCTGCTCGACCCGCATCAAGCGGGGAAAATCGAACGCTCCGCGCCGCTTGCGCGCGCAGCCAATCATCGGAGACCGACATCATGCGTGAAAAAGACCGCGAGCTCCGCCGCCGCCAGCGGCGTCGCAAAGCTCGGCTCAAGAAGCGGCGTCTCGAAGAGATCGCCAACGGCAAGAGCAACAAACAGGCATCTGGCAAGAAGAGCTGAGATGCGCATTGCGATCGGCGCCGATCACGCGGGTTTCACGCTCAAGGCTCGGCTCACCGAACGCTTACGTGCCAGCGGGCACGAGGTCGACGATCTCGGACCATCGTCGGCGGAAAGCGTCGACTACCCGGACTACGCCGCCGCGGTAGCCGGCTCAGTGGCCCAAGGTGATGTCAACCTGGGTGTTTTGGTCTGTGGCACGGGGCTCGGTATGGCGATCGCCGCCAACAAAATTCCGGGTGTGCGTGCCGTGACGTGCAGTGAGACCTTCTCGGCGCGTATGGCGCGTCTACACAACGACGCCAACGTACTCACCCTCGGTAGCCGAGTCATTGGTGAAGGACTTGCGCTCGATGTGTTGCAGGTGTTTCTCGATACCGAGTTCGAAGGTGGGCGCCATCAACGGCGCGTCGAGAAAATCGACGCTCTGAGCACTTTCTGAGCGTTCGTAGCGGCGTTCTGAGGGTACGCATCGGCGAGCGCGCGAGCAGACCGTGCCGCCGCCCGAGCACGGCGACACGTTCCATCCCTACAGTCTTTCGCTCTGGCTTCGCTATTGCCGGCGACGCGCTGGCGCTTGCGTCTTGGCGCCGTCCGCGCTCTTCGTGCCCGGACTGAACGTGCCGCCGCACAAGAGATCGAATTCGACGATGTTGTCGTTGCAAACGTCGCAACAGTCGTTGCAACCGGCGTTACCGTCGAGCCCTACGCCCCAAAAAACGCTGCTCGGTGGATCGGTTTCGGCGCCGTAACAGACCTGCGCGCCGAGCCGGCATTCGATCCGTACGTCGATGACCCCACCCGGTGAGCTGACGTACACACTCGAGCTCGACGGGTACACGCGTCCCGTGGTGGTGTCGAAGAGGGCGGCTTGGAGCCCCAAACCGTCATCGCATTGATCGAAGAGTGCCCAATCCATGGTGGCGGTGGGTGGCGGTGCGATCGGGCCGTCGTCGCACGCTCCCATGGCCAGCGCCACGATCGCGAGAAGTACGATTGACCAACGTGTCATGTGTGTCCTCCAAAGAGTGCGGCGTGCTGTCAAAAGCGAAGAGATTTCGGGGTTGGGAGCCGCACACGTATTGAGGAATGCATGTTCAGTGCCAGCGCTTATCACTTTCGACGCCGAGGCCGACGCTCGGGTTCGGCGGTCAGCGGATCGTCGGGCCAGGCGTGTTTGGGATACCGGCCGGCAAGCTCTTTTCGCACTTCAGGATAGGTGTTGCGCCAAAAGCTGGCGAGGTCTCGTGTGACCTGTTGAGGTCGCATATTGGGTGCCAAGAGATGAAGCAGCACCGTGACCTTTCCAGCGGCCACCCGTGGCGTGTCAGCGAGACCGAAGAGCTCCTGGATTCTCACCGCCAAGATCGGCGGCTCGCCGGGTCGATAGTCGAGTCGAATCCGGCTCCCGCTCGGTACTTCGATCCGTTCCGGTGCGTCCTTCTCGAGCGCTCGGCGCTGTGTGTTGGTGAGCGTACCTTCGAGAATGCTCACCAGCGGGCGCTGGCGTAGATCGGCGAGGCCACGACAGCCCGAGGCGAGAAGAGGAAGAAACGGTCTGAGCTCCTCGTCGTCGAACGTCGGAAGCATGAGCTCGGGGCACCAATGACGCAAGCTTCGCAGCCGCGCCAAGAAGGCGGCCACATCGGGGCGCTCGAGCGCCAAGGCAGCCGTCGGATCCTGGCTCGCCGCGGTGGTCAGCGCCTCTTCCAGCGCCGCGCGATCGGGCTGGAAGCTCTTCTCTTCCAGCACCAGATCCTCGTAGTAGCGGCGCCGCAGGCCAAGCACTTTCTCACTCGCAGAGTCGAAGACCACTTCGTCCCGAGTGTGGGTATCGAGCCATGCTTCGTTGACCGCCGAGGCTCGGCGGACCAGCGCTTCACTACCTCGATCGTCGAGCTCCAGACACAAAAAGAGCGAAGCGCTCCGAACCGAGCTCATCTCGGCGAGTCGCACTCCGCGCCCTCCGGTCATGAGCGCGCGCCGGCTGTCGGCCGCCCTGCGTCGTGCCACGCGGTCGGGAAAGGCGAGCCAGAGCGCGTGGCGCAGCACGTCGTCGGAGTCGCCGGTCTCGGGTGCGGGGTCACCGAACGCGCGCCGCGCCTGACGGGCAATATCGTTCGCCGTGGCGAGGATAAAGCGCGCGCGGCCATGGTGGAGCGGGCCGAGCGCCGTTTCGCCTCGGCCACCGGCGGCGAGATCTTCGAGCGCGTACAGCCGATCGAGGAGATCGGAATGGGTATCGATCCGTGCCTGTACCGGTCGGCTACCGGTCGGTCGGTGCACCGGGTCGCGCTCGGCGGCGAGGGCGGCGAGCAAGGCTCCGCGTTCCCCCGCGCCACGGCGCCAGCTGGCGACCATCAAACGGGCCAATCGTGGATGTAGAGGTAGCCGTGCCATGTCACGACCGAGAGGAGTGATGCCACGCGAATCGACCGCTTCGAGCGTGCCGAGCAGGTCGAGAGCGCGTGTGATGTGTTCGTCGGAGGGGGCTTCGAACCACGAGAAGCGCCTTATGTCCGGTTCGCCCCAGGCGAGTAGCTGCAGGGTCGGTCCGGTGAGATCGATCCGTCGGACTTCAGGCTCATCGCGATCGCGCAGGGTTCGGTCGTCGTGCATCGTCCACAAACGAAGACACTGCCCAGGTCCCTGACGACCGGCGCGGCCGCTGCGCTGATCGGCCGAGGCGCGGCTGATTCGTACGGTATCCAAACGATCGAGCCCGCTCGCCGGGTCGAAGCGCAGCTGGCGCGCGAGGCCACTGTCGACCACAGCCTCGATCCCGTCGATGGTGATCGAGGTCTCGGCGACGTTGGTGGCGAGCACCACCTTGCGTCGATCGCCTGGGCGCAGCACGCGATCCTGTGCCGCCGAGTCGAGATCGCCATAGAGCTGCAGCACCGACAGGTTCTGACTGTCGGCGGTGGATCCGAGCAAATCGGCGGTGCGGCGGATCTCACCGACTCCGGGTAGGAACACCAAGACATCGCCTCGGCAGCTGGCCAGCACCTCTCGTACCCCCCGTGCCGCCACGGGTTCGATCGGTTCTCCGGGCCGAGTGCGTTCGAGGTGTGAGATCGCGACGGGAAATAGACGGCCACGACTGTCGATCACCGGGCAATCACCGAGCCAAGCGGCGATCGGTCCGGGTTCGAGAGTCGCCGACATCACCACGATCTTGAGATCGGGGCGGGCATCGAGCTGCACGCGACGGGTCATGGCGAGGGCCAGGTCGGTGTCGAGGTTGCGCTCGTGAAATTCGTCGAACACCACGACATCGATTCCGTCGAGAAACGGATCGCTCTGCAGACGCTGCACGAGCACGCCCTCGGTGACCACCAGGATGCGTGTTCGCGCACCGTGTCGACGCTCGAAGCGGATCTGAAAACCGATCTCTTCACCGAGTTTGCTCTTTCGCTCGCTCGCCATCCGTCGGGCGGCGGCACGCGCGGCGATCCGACGGGGCTCGAGCATCATCACTTTGCCGTTCGGCGCCAGACCGGCGTCGAGAATCGCCGGCGGCACACGGGTCGTCTTTCCCGCGCCTGTCGGAGCCCGCAAAACGATCGCCGCGTGCTCGCGCAAAGCGTCGGTAAGCGCCGGTACGACGTCGTCGATCGGCAGCGGCGCCGGGCTCATCAGGCGGTCAGCTCGGTGGTCAGCAGACGGTGAAAATGATGCACGCCTCGTTCGCGACGTGGTGAATAGCGGCCACGACGGTAGAAGCGTCCACCCATTCCACGATGCACGCTCTCGACGATGGCTTCGTCCTCACGCTCGACTCGGTCGAGATCGGCGCCGGCGCCTTGATCGCGCCGTTCCGGAGCCCATACGTATGATCGAAACGACACCCGTGTGCGATCGATCGCCAGAGGTTGCACGATGTTGACCGAGACCCCCCACGGATAGACGTTCAGCATCGTGTTGGGGAACAGCCAAAAATAATAGGCGGCGACGTTCGCGCCGGCATCCGGATGGCCGCTCGGTAGCGCAAAGGTATCGTCGTCACCGGTGGCGGTTCCGAGCTGCAGATTGGCGTGCGCGAAGAGCTCGGTGCGGTATTCGCCGTAGTCGAGCGCGGCGGCGAGACTGTTGTGCACGAACGGGATGTGAAAACCCTCGAGGTAGTTGTCGCAGTACAACGCCCAGTGCGCACGCACGAGATAGTCGCGGGAGCTCGCGGCGTCGAAGGTCGCCCGGTCGAGAGGCAAGAAACCCACGCGTTCGTTGATCGGTGCGATCAGCTCTTCGAAAGTGTGAGCCGGGTCGAGCGAGGCGAAGTAGAGCGGTCCCCAGGAGGCCAGCGCGATCGGGCTCAGATCGTCGTCCTTCGACGGAAAGCCGTGCACATCGTCGAACTCGGGCATGGCTACGAAACGACCATCGAGGGTGAACCGGCGGCCATGGTAGCGACAGCGGAGCTGGGATACCTGGCAAGGATGCTCGACCACCACCGTGCCACGGTGGGTGCAGACATTCGACAAGCAGGCGAGGCGGTCGTCACGATCGCGTGTGAGCACCAGCGGCTCATCGACGTAGCCCGGTAGCAGGGTGACCGGATGGGCGGTGCCGGGAATCCGGAGTTGCTCGTGATCGGCGACCCATTGCCAGCTCCGGGCGAAGATCCGCTCGCCCATAAGCGTAAAGAGGTCGGCATCGCGATAGAACGATGCCGGTAGGGTCGAAGCGTGGCGAATATCGGGATCGATGAAGAGATCCGTAGCCCGTGAAAGCGGAGTTGCGTGGCGGCTCATCCGTGCAAGTTTAGCGACAGACTCCACGTCGCACACTACGAGCGCTCATATAGGGAGAATCCGATATCATCGAAGACATGAACGCCGATACCGCCATCGAGCGAATACTCGATGCGCTCGCTAGTGAGATCCGTCGCCGACATGGCCATATCGGCGAAATCGAGACGTCGATCGGTCGCAGCCGGGGCTATCTGTCGAAGGTTTGCGCACGCGAATGGCAAATCAGCCTGGACGTCCTGATGTCCGCTCTCGAAGCCATGGACATCGAGCTCGACGGCTTCTTCGCCACCGCGCTCGACGTCGCGCCGGCCAGTGAACGATATTTGGAAGAGCTCGACGACGGTCGCGAAGATCAGGGGCTGGCTGAAATCGAAGAGCTGACACGAGCCTTCGAGCGCGACGATCTCTAGCTGTAGGAAAGCTGATCCGGGTCGGGGGCGCTAGCGATGCCCGCGCGCTTTGGGAGAGCCGTGTGGGGTGAGAGCGATCAGTGTGGCTTGGGTGGCAGGATGGCGAGAATACGCTGTCGTAAGGTCACCGGCGCGGTCATCGGTCGGGATCGTTCGCGCACTACGGTGAGCAAGCGGCGCGTATAGGCGGCTTGCTGGGCGCACATCGGGCAATCGGTCAGGTGGGTGCGGTAGGCGATCAACACCTCCCGATCCATCTCTTCATCGACAAAGCGGAAGATGAGCTCGCTAGCTTCGTGTCGCCGACAATCGGCGTTTTCTGGTTTCAGATCCTCATCATCGCCGCGCATCGTGCCCTCCGGTTCACGCTTCGAGCGTGTTCGGCTTGTACAACTCGGCCGTGGGCGAGGAAATTCCGGGGTTTTCAGTTCTCGATGCCGTCGCGGCTACGCATCTTCTGAGGTGCACCCTCGCGTAGATAGCCGTGATCTTGGGCATAGCGCAACAAGACCTTCTCGAGCTGCCGACGACCGCGGTACAGCCGACTCATCACTGTGCCGACCGGGATTTCGAGAATCGAGGCGGCTTCCTTGTACGAGAAGTCTTCCAGGTCGACCAGCATGATCGCCATGCGATAGTCCTCGGACAGGCTGTCGAGAGCCGCTTGCACGTCCTCGTCGAGCACCTCGTCGAGGATTTCTTCCTCGGGGTTGCGGACCGGTCGGCTCCCGGGCTCGTCGCGCACCATGCTTTCGAACGCGCCCTCGATCTCGGAAAATGCACTCTCGGCCGGTCGGCTCTGCTTCTTGCGGTAGCCGTTGATGAAGGATTCGAAGAAGAACTCATCTCCATATCGAGTGAAGTTATCTGGCAGCGTGTAGCCACCTTTTGGACTCAAGGTTATGTTTGGCTGGTCTATAAATCAAGGGAATGTGTCACAACAGGATTTACG
>JBCDBH010000190.1:0-11153 GCA_039184055.1 Acidobacteriota bacterium | reverse complement strand
CCGCCACCTTCGACCCAGTTGGTGAGCAGGTCACCACCGCTACTTCCGAGCGCCTGGCTCCAGCGACCGTCGGGCATGATCAGGACGTCGAAGTCGTCGAGGTCGAAGCGTCCGAGCAGGCTGGCGTCGAGACGATGGAAGTCGAAGCCGGGTGCGAGGACGTCGAAGAGGTGCCAGAGGGTGCCGGCGGAGTAGGGGTTGACGCCCTCGCCGACGAGCAGACCGATGCGGGTAGGAATCACCGGGGTGACCGATCCAGAGCCGAGAGAGACGCCTTCTTCGGTCCACGAGGTGTCGACGGCATGGACGTCCGCCGAGCCCTGATCGCCAAAGCCTCGGGAGTGGGCGAGAGCGAGCGCGTCGGCGAGTCCTTCTTGACGAGGTAGAAAGACGGTGCCGGCGGGATAGGCGCGAGAGCCACCGTCGCCATGGGACAGGGTGAGTGGCTCGCGCAGCCAGCGCATGGCGATGTCGTGCTTCGCCAGATGACCGAGCAGGGCCCAGCTGGCGAGCCCTTGGGGTGGTACGAGACTTCCGACCCGCCCGGTGCCACGTTCGCCTCGGTGGGTGAAGTCGTCGGTATCCGGCGCTTCGATCACGCCCTCGACCACCCAGGTCTCGACGTTGTAGGCCATCGGCAGTGACCAGGCGCTGATGTCGAAGAATTCGAGAAAGCCGCCCGTTTCGATCCGTTCGCGTTGCTCGGCGACCCATGCTTCGTCGAGCGCGGGTGGCGGCTCGATCAACATGGCGAGCAGCTCACCGAGCGGCTGATCGGTGTCGGCGACCCAGGTGCCGGCGGGGAGCTGGCGTTCGACCGGGCTGTCGCCACCGAGCATCGATACCTGAAGCGTGGTGGCGGCTGCCAGCTGGCCGACGTGAATGCCGTGACGATCGAAGAGCCTTGCCATTTCGGTGGCTTCGGCCTGGTCGGCCGACCACAGATAGCTGCGGATGGGCACGGTGCGTGTGCGTCGACGTTCGGCGAAGGTGTCGATCAGCTCGCGGTGATGCCGTGCCGCGGTGCCGACGGTGGCGATGGCGGTAGCGGTATGCCGGGCGACACGATCGGCCAGGGTGAGTCGGCGGCCATCGGCGAGTTGAAGATCGGACCCGGCGCGGCCCCCGCCGGCCATTTCGTAGGTCATGCCCACCGAGCCACGCAGGGTCGGGTAGGTGTCGCCATAGCCGGGGTAGTAGAGGTCGAAGTCTTCGCGAATGTAGTAGGTCCAACCGAGCTGGTCGAAGACGGCGGCGTTGCCCCGTCCGAACACGTCGAACCAGGCCATGGCTTCGTCGTCGTAGAAGTCGTGAACCGGATCGGCGGCGGGTGGGAAGTAGTAGGTCGCGGTGCTTCCCATCTCGTGGTAGTCGACGTAGACCTGGGGTTCCCAGGCGCGATAGACCTCGAGTCGATGACGCGATTCGATCTGGGTCTGCCACGGCCAGTCACGGTTGAGATCGACTGAATAGTGATTGGTGCGACCACCCGGCCAGCTCTCCTGATGCTCGTAGCTATCGGCGTACGGATCGGCCCGTAGACCCCGTCGGTCGAGAAAACCATGAACGTAGCGTTCACGGCCGTCGGGGTTGACCATGGGATCGATGATCACCACCAGATCGTCGAGGTCGAGCCGGGTCGGATCGTCCTCGGCGCCACTCCACGTGCCTTGTGAGGCAGCGATCAGATAGGCCGTCGGCATCGCCACTTCGGCCACGGAGGATTCGTTGCCGTGCACCGCGAAGGCGAGCCAAACGATCGCGGGCTGATTCTCGAGCGTCTCGGCGTCGAGGGTCTCACCGTCGGCGAGGCGTTGGGCGTTGGCGCGTATCTCGTCGAGTCGGCCGAGGTTGTCGGGGGAGGAGATCACCACCAGGGTGAGCGGACGACCTTCCCATGATTCACCGTAGGGCTGCACCATGACCCGATCGGACGCCGCCGCGAGGTGCTCCATGTAATCGAGAATGCGGTGATGAAAGGTGAAGCGATCACCGATCGAGTAGCCGAGATAATCCTGCGGGCTCGGGGTGTCGTCGTCGACCTCGGGAAGCTCGAGCTCGGTCGACGCGGCCAGCAGCGGCCGTATGACCTCGACGACGGGTGGGGTGGAGGAGAAAAGCGGAGAGACGAACAGCAGAAAACCGACGCAGACCAGAGCAGCGCGCATGCATACCTCACGGGACGTTCGAAGACGCCCCATGGTACCGCGCTTTGTCAGACGTCGATCATGTCGAGGGTGACGTTGAGCCGTTTCATCATCTCGTGCAGCGTGGTCGGTTTGAGCTTGAGCCGGTCGGCGGCGTGTTTTTGCACACCGTCGGCGTCACGCAAAGCACGGGTGATGAGCTGGCGCTCGTAGGCTGCCACCGCTTCTTTGAACGACATGCCGTTGAGCGGCAGGCTCGGCGGTGGCGCTACGCCGGCGGTACGAGGCTCGCGGACCGTCGGCGGTAGCAAATCGACGTCGATGACGTCGTCGGTCGACAAGACCACGGCGCGTTCGATGACGTTTTCGAGCTCGCGGACGTTGCCCGGCCAGTGATAGTCCATCAGCAATTCCATCGCCGGTGGCGTGATGGTGTCGAGCGCCTTCTCGTTCTCGTTGGCGTAGTGGCCCAGGAAGTGACGAGCCAGGAGCGGCACGTCTTCGGTGCGACGTGACAGTGGCGGTAGCTCGATGGTGATGACGTTCAGTCGGTAGAAGAGATCTTCCCGAAAGGTGTTGTCGGCCACCATTTGCTCGAGATTGGCGTTGGTCGCGGCGATCAACCGGACGTCGGTTTTGATCGTTTCGACGCCACCGAGTCGCATGAACTCTTTTTCTTGGATGACGCGCAGCAGCTTGGCTTGAGTCTCGAGCGGGATGTTGCCGATCTCGTCGAAGAAGATCGAGCCACCGGTGGCCGCTTCGAAGAGTCCTTTCTTCGCCGCCACGGCGCCGGTGAACGCGCCTTTGACATGCCCGAAGAGGTTGGATTCGAGCAGGTCGTGGGGCATCGAGCCCGAGTTGACCGTGATGAACGGACCGTCGGCGCGACGCGAGTGGTGGTGGATCGCTTTCGCGACGAGCTCTTTGCCCGTGCCGCTCTCACCGAGAATGAGGATGTTCGACTTCGACGGCGCCGCCAGCCGGATCATGTCGAAGACCTTTTGCATGGCCTTCGATTTGCCGATGATGTTGTCGAAGGCGTAGCGCTGCCGGAGCTGCTCTTTGAGCGAGCGATTCTCCGAGGTCAGACGCCGCTGCTCGAACCCCTTGCGGATGGTGAGCAGCACTTCCTCGTTTTTGAACGGCTTGGGGATGTAGTGGAACGCGCCTTTGCGCATCGCGGTGATCGCGCCTTCGATCGACGAGAAGGCGGTGATGATCACCACCACCAGCTCGGGGGCGCGACGTTGCAGCTGTTCGAGCACTTCCATGCCCGACATACCCGGCAGCATCAGGTCGAGGAGCACGAGATCGATCTCCTCGCGCTCGATCACCCGCAAGGCCTCCTCACCGGTGCGCGCGGGCACCGGCCTCCATCCTTCTCGACGCACCAGCGAGGTCAGTACGTCTTGGATGACCTCTTCATCGTCGACGATCAGGATGTTCATGGGCGGCTTTCCCGTCGGTTCGTCAGATTGCGGTTCCACTACGCGGTAGCTCGAGAACAAAGCGGCAACCATTGCCGGTGTTCTCGGCTCGGATCTGACCGCCGTGACGGTGCACGATCTGGTAGCAGATCGCCAATCCCAGCCCTGAGCCACCTTTGTCGATCTTACTGGAGAAGAATGGCTGGAAAACCGTTTCGAGACGAGCCGCCGGGATGCCGGGACCAGTGTCCTCGACCAGCGCGCGGACGCGATGTCCGGCCGGCTCGACGACGAGTCGGAGACGGCGTGGACGATCGTGGTTGGCCGACATGGCGTCGAGGGCGTTGGTGATCAGGTTGGTGAACACCTGCCCGAGCTCACCTTCGTTGCCATCCACCAAGAGCGGTTCGGCGGGACGCTCGAGCGCCACGTCGACCTTGGTTTCGATGGCACGCTCGCGCAACATTTCGACCGCCTCGGCGGCGACGCTCTCGAGGGCCAATGGGGCCGTTTCGTCACGTCGATTGCGCGCGAAGGCGAGCAGGTTGTTGACGATCTGCGAAGCGCGGAAGGTCTGCCGCTCCATCTTCTCCAGAAGCTCACGCCGCGGATCTTCCCGTGGCGTTTCATCGAGCAACAATTGCGCGTAGCTGGAGATTCCGGTGAGCGGCGTATTGACCTCGTGGGCTACACCCGCGGCGAGCATGCCCAACGAGGCGAGACGTTCTTTTTCCTTGAGCGCCAGCTCGAGTCCGACCAGGGCGCTGACATCTTGGATCACCAAGACACGCAGGGGTTCTTCGGGATCGGCACTGCCACGATAGCCGGCGACGCTCAGTTGAAGGTAGCGCTCTCGGCCATCGGGCTCGCAATAACTCACTTCCGTGGGGCCTTTGCCCGGCGCGGGCAGCGGTGTCACCGGCAAGAGCTCGAGCAGCTGGCGACCGGGGAGAAGCGGCCGGTCGGTTTCGACCAGCGCGGCGAAGGCGTGGTTGGCCGAAATCACCCGATCGCGAACGTCGAGCACCGCGATGCCGGCGGGTGACGATTCGATGATGCCGTGGTTGTGCTCTTTGAGGCGAACCACTTCATCGAGCTGACGGTTGACCTCGTCGATCAATTGCGCGTTCTCGATCGCCAGCGCCGCCTGGTTGAGCAGGCCACGTGCCAGGTCGACGTCCTCGGTCGAGAGCGGCATCGAATCGGCTTTGTAGCTCACCACCGCGACACCGACTCGGCGATCACGCACCAACAGTGGAAAAGCGTAGCGATAGCCGGCGATGAACAGACGTTCCTGACAATCCGGCTCTTCGGCGATCGCGTGCAGCGCCGAGATGCCGGTGACGGGTCGTACCCAGAAGCCTTGGTCGAAGGTGTCGAACGGCAGCTCGCGGGGCGATCGGTCGCCGAGATGGACCGGCACCATCGCGCCACCCTGGGCGAGATAGAGATTGACCTGATCGACTTCGAGACCCTCGCCGAGGTGACCGATCAGCGTTTCGCAGAGTCGGTCGAGATCGCGTTCGTACGAAAGATCGCGACCGAGCTCGATCAGCGAGCGTCGCTTGCCCCATGCGCCACCGAGCTGGAGATGCTCGACGGCTCGGGTGATCGCTCCCTTGGTGGGCACCAGCACACCGGCGATGGTGAGACCGGCGGCGAACGACAGCAGGTTGCGGAGCATCGGCAGGTCGGCGGACACGCCCCGATCGACCGCCAGGTTGATCAACACGAAGCCGAACAAGCCCACCAAAACGGTGAGCGAGTAGGCGATCGAGTTGCGCAGGATGACCGCGATATCCCACAGCTTGTACTTGAGGATGGCGTACGCGAAGGTGAGCGGTACGAGCGCCAGAGGCACGACCGCGACCGCCTCGAGCCATTGTGGTCGCGCGAAACCGAGCAGGAGTGGCACCACATAAAGGCCGAAGAACGGCAGGTAGCCACCCAGCATACCCATGACGATCCACTGCACCTGACGGCGAGATTCCCACTCGTTGTGACGCGCCAGACGAATGACCAGCGCCAGGATCGCGAAGAGCGAGAAGAGCACCAGCAGGGCGAGCTCGATCCGATCCACCATCAGCACGCGCGATTCGACCGCCGGCCCCGCGAACCACTGGCCACCGGTGACGATCCAATCGAGATGCAGACTGGCGAGCACCAAGGCCGGGAGGTAGAAGAACGGGATGGCGCGGCGAAGGACGCGGAGCGGCGCCGGACGTGCCGGGAAGACCACGAAGAGATGCAGGGTCAGCGCCGGGAGAAGCAAGCGCGCGGCGAGATCGGCCAGGTAGACGGTCAGGTCGAGACCGTCGCGCATCATGAGCGGTGGCTTGAGCAGGTAGAGCGTCGCCGAGGTCAGACACCACAAGAAGAAGAGCTTGGCGTGACCGCGTGGGCTCTTGAAGGTGGTGAACAGACCGATAAGTAGGTAGATCGCGGCGATGACCGCGAGCACCAAATAGGCGAGATCGGGCTCGAAGGCCGGCCGTAGGTACGTGACCGAGACGACTTCGGCGCCACGCGCCACGTCGACACCACGCTCGGGCTCGGCGGTCAGCTCCTTGCGAAGATCAGGCAGGGTGGGGAAGGACATTCCCGGGGCGAGCAACTCGTCGAAGAGGACGTCGTTGGTCTCGAGCCCGATCGAGTCGTCTTCGACACCGGCCACCTGCCATGAAGCGCCGATCCGATCGGCGGTGAAGCCGAGAGGCTGCCACTCTTCGACGGCGCGTTGAAAGCCGAGCGCGCCGGTCAGCGCCAGGGCCGCGGTCAAAATCAGGGCAACGATGAAAAATGCGTAACGCGTTGACATACCTTCTCCTGCTGACTGCAGAAGCAGGTTCCATGCCAGCTCAGCGTCTGATTTTGCTTGTAGTTAGGTGAGCTGATCCAGCTGCTTGAACTCGATCCAAACGGCAGGATCCAAGGTCTTGGATGGACAGACGTTGCGGCTCAGAAGCTGAAGGAAAGCCCGCCTGTCAAAGTTTGGTAAAGCTCGTCATCGGGGGTCAGCGTGTACGGCGTGGCGCCTCGGCTGAGCTCCATCTGGAGCTGGACGGCGAGGTTGGGTGGCACGTTGGCGAGCACGCTCAGGTCTTGGGTGAGCATGAACCGCAGCCGCTGGAGCTCGACCTGCTGTGCCGGATCGATCGCGCCATCGCTGCCCCGAAGCGATTGCTCGAGGTGGTGAAAGGCGACGAAAACACCGGTCGACGTGCGTTGAAAACGCGTGTCGAGCGAGGCGACCAGATAGCGCACCTGATTTTCGAGCGGCTGACCATCGGTCGCGTAGACGATGCCGCCGCCGCCGTCGGCAAAGCTCGATTCGAGCTTGGCGAGCACCTTGGGCGAGATCTTCCGCACCATCCGGAAGCGTGCCTCGGGTACCTCGTCACCGGGAACTACGAAGAGACTCTCGAGCCGGTTGAAGAAATCGTCGTTGAAATACAGCCGTAGCGTTTCGGCGTATTCGCGGTGCACGGCACCGAAGCTCACCGACTCGCCGTCCTGGTTGCCCTTGGCGAAGAGCACCCGGTAGCAGGCGTCGCTGGCTTCGCGGCAGAGATCGGTTTCGTTTCCGAAGACCGCGGTGTGAAACGCCGCCGGATGCGTCGAGGAGGTGGTCTGCTGCGGATCGTCGAACCGCTGGCTGCCGGTCATCTTGGCTTCCCAGCCACGTCCCAGATCGACCACGAAACCGCCGTGAGGCATCAGGGACAAGGAGCCGTCGCGTACCGAGGAATACAGACCGTATTCCACCATCACGCGTGAGCCGAGCTCGGTGCCGGCGATGCCGTAGGCGCCGAAGCGTTCGTCGATCACCGTTTCACCATCGATCAACGTCGTCGGCAGACCGTCGCGCTGGCGGTAGGTGATGCCAGCGCGAAGATTGGTGCTGTCGCTCAACGGCGAGGAAAAGGTGCCTTCGAGATCGAAGGTCTCCGAAGCGTTCGGGATCAGCGGGAGATCGATCAACCCACCGCTGTAGAAGTTGCTCTCGCTGGTGTAGCGAGCGGTGACCGCGGTTTCGGTGCTGCCAGCGGTGCCCGACCAGCGCACGGTGTGATTCTCGATATCGACGTTCGAGCCGTTGGTGTCGATGGCGCCGGTCGACGAGACCACCGACAAGCGCGAACGATCCGGAACCTCGACCTGTACCGCCACCGTGCGTAGCTCGCCCCCGGCTTCGGTGGTCGTGGTGTCGGCAAGTTGCTGATAGGTGCCCTGGACTCCGACCTCGACCTCGCCGAGCGCGCCGCGCACGCCGACATCGGCGGTGGTCAGCTGGGCGCGAGATTCGGTGCCGGTTTGCGTCACGCCACTCGCCGCCGCCATGTTGGCCTGAAAAGGTGAGTCGGTGAGAGCGGCGACTTGCGAATCGTCGAAGCTCGAGGTGAAGGTGCCGACAGTGGGTGTGTTCATGTCGCGCAGAACGTCGCTCGGGATGCGGCCACGCACCGCCCAATAGCCTTCGGCGTCGCGTTCGTCAGCGGTTTCCTCGACCAGCACCAGCTCCAACTTCTGGCGTTCGTCGGCGCGACGGCGAAGCAGCATCTCGATGGCCGGCGCGAAACCCTGTTTGAACGCGATGACCTTGTAGAGCCCGGCGGGCAATTGAGCGAAATGGAAGTGTCCATCGTCGTCGGTCGCGACCTTGGCGAGCTCTTGGGAGCCGACTTCGTAGGCGTAGACCTTCGCTTCGTCGAGCGGCGTCGCCGGTGCGGCGACCACCTGACCCGATACCGCCGCGGGTTTGGCTTCCAGCGCCGTCGTGGCGAGCAGCGGGAGGAGGGCGGCGATGAAAAGCGTTCGATGGATCATGGCAATCCTTTCGGTGCGCGTGACGAAGGTCCGAGGACTGGCACTCTATGTACCCTACGAAGCGGCGGCAAGCTTGGCTTGGTGAATCGCGCTTCTTTAGGGACGAGCGGCCGGTACGATTCTACCGCGCTCGGCGATCGACGTGGATCGACGGCTTGGGAATCGGGCCTCGGCTCGCCGAGACGTGGTCGCGCGGGTCGGATCCGAGGACAAAGCCGTTTGGGTCCTGACGTGGCGGTGTTGAACCCAACTCGTCTCATTGCCTTCGATGTTTCTCCGACCGCGGATGATCGACTGGGCGAGCTCCGCACTGTAAATCACTTGCAATCATACACCACGTCCGCGGCCAGCGGCGTGTCGGGGGTGCGAGCCAGGGTCACCGCCACCACCTCCCGTGCTCCAGCGTGGCGCAACGCGCGGGCCGCCGAGGCCAGGGTGGCGCCGCTGGTCATCACGTCATCCACGAGCGCCACGGTGGTGGGCGATCGCTGGCGGGCTCGAAAGGCCTCGCCGAGCGGTTGTCTGGCGGCCGCAGGCAGGAGGCTTCGCTGGGTCGTCGCGCGTGGGCGAGCGAGCAGCGAACGGAGCGGTGCGTCACAGGCGCGGGCCAGTGGCTCGGCGAGCAGAGCCGCTTGGTTGTAGCCACGGCTCATGCGTCGGCGCCAGTGAAGCGGGATCGGCACCACGGCATCGAAGCTCGGGAGCGCGGCGCCGACCACCCGATACGCCAGCGCGTCGCCCCAATAGCTGGCTAGATAATCCTGACGACCGAATTTGAGCGCCTTGACCACCGCGTCCATCGGTTCCTGGTAACGCCAACCACAGATCAGTCGGCTCCAGGGCAACGGTCGCGCGCGGCACCGCGCACAGAGCTCAGCGCACAACGCTCCGGTGTCACGCGGACCGGGTTCGCCACATCCCGGGCATACCGTCGTCGGCCACGCCACCAGGCGCCCACGACAGCGGCGACAAAGCTCGAGACCACGGCCCGCGTCGTCCAAGCGCGAGCCACAGCTGACACACGACGCCGGCAAGAGTCGGTCGAGCCATGCGTCTGTGACGCGGGGGCGTCGTCGTACGTATACCGATCGAGTCATCACGTCCTCCGGAGAACCACGGTGAGCCGATGTGCTCACCGTCATTCCTCCTAGACGTCGAAGCGATCGAGAATCGGACGACTGTGTCGAAATCGGATGGCGATCTGACAAGATACCGTCGACACGAAACCAGATTGAGGAGAAATCCCTTGACCCGTCTCACCACCGTTCTCGCCGTCGTCCTGCTCGCCATCCTGCTCGCCGCACCCGCCTCGGGTCAGGCCACTCAGAACTTCACCGTCTCCGTGATGGGTGGCATCGGTGGCTCGGGTGATGCCGATGTCGATTCCGGCTACGACAATTTCGGCCTGCAGGGGCTCTTCTCCCTCAAGCTCACCAACAACACGCGTTTCGGTCTACGCGTCGGCCAGACGAGTCTCGAAGCCGACGACGAAAGCGGGCTTTTCGACGCCGACCTCACCTGGCTCACCGCTGTGGGCGAGTACGAATACCCCGACGTCTTCTTCGACGGTGGCCTTTATCTCGGGCTCGGCGCCTACGACCTCCAGGGTGACAACCTGATCGGTGATGAAAGCGGTATCGGACTCACCCTCGGCTCGACCGGTGATTTTCGCTTCACGCCCAGCCTGAGCGTCAGGGTCGAGCTCTCCGGCCATTTCGTCGATTTCGACTACGGCCAGTTCTTCTTCATGGGCCACGTCGGCCTCGCGTATCACTTTTAGCCCGCATCTCTCACCAGCCCGTCGGCTACGGCTTGGGAACGCACGCAATCTCTGGGCGTGCTCGCTCTTCGCTCCCTCGACGTACCTTTGGGTACGCCTCCGGTCGCTCATCCCTGCGCTGCCCAGATCTCACGCACGTTTCCAAGCCTCGCTACGACGTTTGGTGAGACATACGGGCTTAGCGAGCTGGGCTCGCCATCAGGGCGTGTCTTACTCGCCGCCGCCCCGTCAGCCTTCCTCGCCGGTCAGCTCACCCGCCATCGCCGCCGCCACCTTCTGGCGCACCGTGGGATCGTTCCAATCCGTCACCCCGATGAACGAGTGGACCACCATGCCGTCCACCACCAGATGCGTCTCCGGTAGCCTGTCCGTCTCATAGCGCTTGGTCACTGTCCAATCGTCGTCATAGAGCGTCTCGGTAACCGGCGTGTTCACCGACGTCAAAAACTCCTGCACATTGTCGTGGTCATCCGCGACCGCCACCATCACCAGGCCGAAACGCGGATCGCCGTCATAGAGCGCCGCCAGCTTGCGGATCTCCGGCACCTCGTCGAGACACGGCACACACCACGTCGACCAGAAATGCACCAGTGACACCGGTGCCAGCTGATCGGCGATCCGTGTCGATTGAAACTCACCATAGAGCAACGGTCCATCCGGCGCCTTCCACGGCCCCTCCGTGCTCGGCCAAAACAGCGCGATCACCGCCGCCACCGCGATCAACGCAAAAATCCAATTCGCCTGTTTCGACTGCGGCTCCGCGACCGGGGCTGCGTCCGTCGCCGCTTCCTTGTCAGTCGTCGGCTCCACACCCTCCTCGCCGTCGACCGGCGCCACGCGATTCTCGTCGTCCATCCACCAACCTCCTTTCGCCCTCGAACCCTATCCCACCGATTGACACCCATCCACCGCCCTCGGTATAGTCTCGCGTCCCAACACGTGGGGCCATAGCTCAGTTGGGAGAGCGCT
>JBCDBH010000189.1:0-11253 GCA_039184055.1 Acidobacteriota bacterium | reverse complement strand
CCTTCGCTCAAGCCTCGAGGCTCCGGGGCGGAGCCGATGACAAAGGGAAAGTTCTCGGCTGGACCACCCACGACGCGATTGGTCACCGCGTGGGTGTATTCGTGGAAAACGATGTCGGCATCGAGAGCGGCATGCCGGTTCGTATCGGGGTGTCGCCACAATTTGATGATCGAGGGCCTGCCGTCGATCTCACTTTGAACACGCCCCAGAATCGGGTTGTCCTCGGGAAACACCTCGACGATCACCGGATCGCTGAGTCCAGGCTCAGCCCGGCGTTGTAAGTTGCCCGCGCGTTCATCGAAACCCAGGTTGTAGAAGAGATGGTGCATGAGATTGCAGTAATAGAACGCGTGCAGAATCGCATCTCTTCGTTCGCGACATTGGTTGTCGTCATCGCTTGCTCGACATGCCGATCGGTCGACGCTCGTCTCGGGATCGAAACGTAGCTCGCCATCGATCAGAGTGCCACGAAACGTGCGATCGCTTTGACCGGCGAAGCATTCGACCTGGTCCCCTCGGCAGCTATCGACGCCGACCCAAGCCCGGGGGACGCTGCCAACGAGATCAGTGATCGCGGTGGGGAACATCTCTGTACCCACCGGGAGCGGGCGCGGTTGGCGTTGCTCCGGAGTTGAAAAGTCCCGTACATGCCCCGTGGCCGTGACGAAGGAGCTCGTCATCTCGATGAGCTCGCCCGTTCGGGCGTCGAGAAGCACGCGCCATTGCTCCATGGGGCGTATCGCGCTCACCGGGGCATCTTGCACCCACGCGCTCCAGGCGAGAACGAGCTCGACGTTTCGGTCGACCGAGTGGGAAAGATAGATCTTCTCGAGATGGGTACAGGTCAGCTGATGGAGATCGTTCTCCAAGGTCGGCTCGGCGCGGAGCATTTCGGTGATGACGAGCTGTTTCACATCCTCGGGGCTGTCGAGGATAGGGAACTCGGGTCGGAGCCGAGTCACGGCATCCGGGACGTGGTCGCCGCGAATTTCGATCAGACGACCGAGCCTGTCGCGATCCGTCTCATGGCGAGCAAAGACGACCTGTCGAGTCGATCGGTTGATCGGAACCTCGCCGAGTCTCTGACTGAAGAACGCAATGGACTGGCCGGTGCTCGTCCGCGTACAGCCTGCAGGCGTCCAGCAGCTCGGATCGTCGACTCCCAAGAGTGGGCTCAGAGCTTCTAGACAGGCACGCCCGCGCTCTTGCCAACTGCCCTCGTCCGCCGTCCCGCCGACCGCACGGATACGGCCCGGTGTTCGCGTACTCATGTTGAGTCGATCGACGACGAGCCGCGGTGATCCGGGAAGCCGTGGTGCGCATATGTCTGCACGTTGTTGGCATGCCGAGAGTTCGGATGTGTATTCGGAAATGTCCATATCTTCTTCTTTGTCAAAGGTTTGAAGACGATCTGCACACGAAACCGAGGCTACAGGAGATCGCGCGGCATCGAAAGATCAGCGCAGCGTTTGGATGAGGTGTCCAATACACCTTCTTGATATGCATAAATATGCATGAAAACATTGACCAGGTTGATCCACCCGTTTCTGGAGGAGGTCGTGATGGTTGTCCAGGATTCGCTCGAGCGTCCCGTGTTTCCGAAGTCCGTCTTGCTCGGCTGTGTGGTCATGCTTGTTTGTGTAGCGTTCCTTCCGTCGACCTCGTGGGGTCACGGCACCATGTTGATTCCGGAGAGTCGCGTGCATCTATGCCGTTTCGCCGACAACCCGGAAGATCCTATGGACCCAGCCTGCGCGGCCGCGGTGCAGTGGGCCGGCGGCGATCCGCAATTTCTCTACGATTGGGCGGGTATTCGACAGGGCGACGCGGATGGCAATCATCAACAAGTCGTACCCGACGGTCAGCTGTGTAGCGGTGGTGGAGTCGAATATGGCGGTTTGGATCTACCGCGATCGGATTGGCGCACGACGGCGATCGCGCCCGATGGCAGTGGCAATTTCGAGTTCATCTATCGGGCGTCGGCACCTCACGAAACTCGCGACATGATCTTTTTTGTCACCCGCGACGGCTGGGATCCCGAGCAACCCTTGGCCTGGCAAGACTTGGATAGCTTCTGCCACATCACGGACGTGACGCTCGAGCCCTATCCACAAGATCCGTCGGTCAACGGCGTCTACCGCATGACGTGCCCGTTGCCGAGTCGGGCCGGGCGGCACCTGATCTACAACGTCTGGCAGCGAAGCGACAGCCCTGAAGCCTTTTACGCGTGCATCGACGTTGTCTTTCAGCCGACCGGAGCGATTTTCGCCGATGGCTTCGAGTCGGGAGATACCGCCCTCTGGAGCGCCACAGTCGAGTAACTCCGTGCTCCCGCGCGCCACGAAAAAAGCCCGGGCTCAGCCCGGGCTTTTTTCGTGAACGATGCGGCCACCGGGTGGCGCTCCACCCGGTCGCGTTATCCCGTTGTCAGTCGACGACCGCCGACGACCAGTTGTTCCAATCACCCGACTCGAAACTGTCGGTGAAGATCATGGTCGGTTGGGCCTGGCTGCACCAGGTCAAGAAGGCGTTGATGATCTCCTCTTGCCCGGCGGTGTCGACCGATTCGAGCGGGTAGGCGAGGTAGGCGGCGGCGAAACCGGTTTGACCCGCCTGGCCCGTGGCGATCGGACCGTCGTTGCCTTCGAAGAGGACGACGCCATCCGCCGATGCGGTCATGTTGTCACTGTAGTTGCTGAACGGATAGGTCAGCTTGTAGGGGCCGAGACCGGCGAACGGGCCGCCACCGGTGGCCTGCGTTTGGTTCTCGTCGTCGGTCACCGACGCGACACCGAGATAGTCGGTCATCAGCGTGGTGAGTCCATTGTCGTAGTGGTAGTCCTGGGAGCTGATGAAGAGACAGCCGCCATTGTCGAGCCAACCGGCGAGCGCGGTCTCGGCCGCATCACCAGGACCCGCTGGCCCGGTACCCTGAGGCGTGCCGAAGGAATCGCCGCTGAACCAGATCACCGCGGTGTACTGCGCCAGCGTCGCCGAATCGGGCTCGTTGTCGTCGCTGTCGTTGGTGTCTTGGATGGTGTACGGCAAACCGAGACCGTCGAGGAGAGCGGTGTAGGTGGCTCGAACATCGGGGTCGTTGTCGTCATCGTCGACCAGGAGAATGTTGAGGTCGAGGGTGGTGAACGAGCGGGTCGCCGAGAAAGTGCCGTCGCCACACGGATTCTCGGCTCGCACACGCCAGTAATAGGTCGTGTCGATGTCGAGACCGGCGATCTGTGCGCTGGTGCCGCTCACCTCGGCATTGTCGAAGCTTCCGAATGCCGGGTCGGTGCTCCACTGCACCTCGTAGACGTCGGCTTCGGTGACCGCGTCCCAGCTCAGGGTCGGCGCGATCGCCACATCCACGGCGCCGTCGGCTGGAGCGGTTTGGGTCGCCACACCCGGTGTGTTCTCGAAGACCGATAGCTCGATGCCCACGCCGCGGGTGAGCAAGCCGGCGGTACCGGTGACGTCGATGGCGTAGGTACCTGCGATACCGCTTTCGACGACCGTGTCGAACGTCAGCGTCGAGCTGGCGGTCGGAACCACCGGGTTGGCGCTGAACGAAGCGCCGAGCGGCTCACCGGAGGTGCTCAGGGTGACGCTGCCGCCGAAGCTGGCGACATCGGTGACGTCGACCGTGAAGACGGCGTCGTCCGGTACACACACGGACTGACTGGACGGTGTGACACCGACGGTGAACGAGCCGATCTCCACACACGGTGTCGGATCGGATTCACAGCCCTCGGAGGCGTTGAACGTGGCGATGTAATACGCCCAGTTCATATCGTCCGAGGCAGTGGAGTCGGTGAACGAGGTCGTCTGGACGTCGCTCGCGATCTCGGTGAACGTGCCTGGATCGGCGCAGGTACCGGGAGCGCGATACACGTTGTAGCTCAGAGGATCACCTAGGGGAGCGGTCCACGTCAGGTCGATGGTGTCGGCTCCCGCGGCGATCGCGTTGACGCCGCCCGGGGTGGCGGGCGGTTCACAGGTGGCGCAATTCGGTAGGTTGGCGCCGAGATCAGCGATCACGTCCTCGATCGGCACACCACGGTTGCGATCATCGCTTCCCGGATTGCCCGAAGCACACGCGGCGCTACCGCGACAGTGATGCAGCGCGACAACACGGTTGTCGCTGTAGGCGAGCACGGGCGAGCCCGACGAGCCGCCCTGGGTGTCAGCCCAATAGCCGACGTCTGGCGGACCGCCCGAGCATGCCGGCTCACCGAGGTTGGCGGTGGGAAAGCCGTTGGTATCGCCCGGATAGCTCGACTCGTAAGCGATCTGCTTGCCCCAGCCGGCCGGATGCTGCCAGATATAGATCCGCTCGTCCTGGACCGCCCCGCTTTCGCGCAGCTGGAGGAAGCCGTAGGCGGCGTTGAGATCCGTGTTGTTGGCGGTCGAGGTGTCGGGAAGGACGAGCGCGTAGTCGAGCGGCGCGTTGACCTGGATCAACGTGCCACCACTCGCTTCAGTCGTGCCCGAGCACGAGAGCGGGCTTTGGCAATTGGTCGCGCAGTCCGGCCCTTCCGCCATGAATTCAAAATCGATGTTGTTGAGCTGGCCCTGGCTGCCGATACAGTGCTCGTTGGTCATCACGTGACCTTCGCATCCGACCAGCCAACCCGTGCAGTGCGCGGCGCCGTTTTGAAGCAGACGCGCCACGGTGCGACCACGCTCGTAGATTTCCGGTTCCAGGCCGAGCATGCACTTGGCTTCGACCGTGTCATTGACGGTGCAGATCGAGCGCGCCAAATCGACGGGGTAGGGCAGGTTCATCCGCTCGCCGAGCCCCTGCGCCCAGAAGTCGGCGATTTCGGTGTTGCTGAAGCCACGCCCGTATTTGTCGATGGCGTAGCCGTAGGCGGTTTCCCAACCGGACGTCCACAGCTCGACGATCGCGGTGTCGCCCTTGATATGGGTGGCGAAGAAACCGTCTGGCGTCGCGCCGAGCCCGTGACGGCCCTGGCCGCGATACATCCACTGCTGCGCGAAGTCGGGCGAGCGGACGATGACGAAATCACCCGCCGCCAAGTCCATCTTGGCGAAGTGGACCGCGACATAGGTCGCGTCGGGATGGACGATCTGCTCGGTCGTGGTGAGCACGGGCTCGAGCGAGCCCGAGCTCGAGTAGGGATGAGAGGTTCCCATGTCGACGGCCACATGCTCGCCAACGTTGACTTTTTGGCCCGAGGCCGGTCCCGCGAGCAGGAGGCTCACGGCGATCAAGAGGCTGAGAAGTATTGTTCGACGCATGGGAACCCCTCTCGGTCAATCGCTAAGTTAGTTGACGGTCGATGACCAGCTGCTGGTGTCGCCGCTCTCGAAACTGTCGGAGAACGCGATATCGGCGGTGGCGCACTGGGGCAGGTTGAGGCCCAGGTTGCTGATCACGTCTTCGATGCGCACGCCACGGTTGCGGTCATCGCTCACCGGGTTGCCCGAGGCGCAGAAGCCGGCACCACGACAGTTGTGCAGGGCGATGACTTTGTTGTCACTGTAGCCGAGCACGGGCGAGCCCGAGGAGCCGCCCTGGGTGTCGGCCCAATAACCGACCGCGGGGCCACCACCGGCGCAGGTCGGCTCGTTGATCTGAGCGGTGGGGAAACCACTGACGTCGTCCGGATAGCTCGACTCGTAGGCGATCTGCTTGCCCCAGCCGGCCGGATGCTGCCAGATGTAGACCCGCTCGTCCTGAACCGCGCCGGTGTCACGCAGCTGCAAGAAGCCGTAGGCCGCGTTGAGGTCGGTATTGCCACCGGTCGACGTGTCGGGGGCGATCAGTGCGTAGTCGAAGGGATTGCTCACCGCCGTGAGGACACCGCCACTGGCTTCGATGGTGCCCGGGCAGGCGAGAGGACTCTGGCAGCTGGTGCCGCAGTCGGGACCCTCGGCCATGAACTCGAAATCGATGTTGTTGAGCTGGGCCTGGTTGGGAACACAGTGCTCATTGGTCATGATGTGACCTTCGCAACCCACCAGCCAGCCGGTGCACCACGAGCTACCGTTGCGCAGCAAGCGAGCCACGGCGCGGCCTCGCTCGTAGATCTCCGGTTCCAAGCCGAGCATGCATTTGGCTTCGACCGTGTCGTTGACGGTACAGATCGAGCGCGCCAGCTCGGGGGGGTAGGGCAGGTTCATCTGCTCACCGAGCCCCTGAGCCCAGAAATCAGCGATTTCGGTGTTGCTGAAGCCACGACCATATTTGTCGATCGCGTAGCCGAAGGCGGTTTCCCAGCCGCTGGTCCACAGCTCGACGATCGCGGTGTCACCCTTGATGTGAGTCGCGAAGAAACCTTCCGGGGTGGCGCCCAATCCTTGGCGGCCCTGTAGCTCATAGCGCCACGATTGCGCGCCATCGGGCGAACGCACGATGACAAAGTCGCCCGCGGCCAGATCCATCTTCGCAAAATGGACGGAGATATAGGTGGCTCCAGGATGGGCGATCTGCTCGTTCCACGTCAGCACGGGTTCGAGCGAGCCCGAGGTCAAGTAGGGGTGCGATGTACCCATGTTGTCGACCTGGACATGCTCACCGACATTGACCAGGCCGCTGGCGGTGGTCCCCGTCATGGCGATGAGAAAAAGTAGAGCGATGGAAACTCGGCAAGTTGTGCGCATGTGGTCGTGCCTCCTCCGACACTGGGCCAACACGGCCCGGCGGGGTCGTTGACGAAATCGCAGGGTAGAGCTTGCGCACGAATCCGCGGCGGATTCGTGCGCACACGCATCTTCATCGAAGCTTGACGATACTATCGGCTCTCGATCATGCTGAGCAAACGCTTGACCTACTTTTTCTGCGCTGCGATCTTCGCGTTGAGCTGCGCGGCTCCAGAAGCGCCCCCGCCCGACACGCCAAACGTCGTATTGGTGGTCGTCGATACCCTCGGCGCCCGTCATGTCGGTGCCTGGGGAGGCGAAGCCGAAACACCGAGAATCGATCGTTTGGCGAAGACGGGTTGCCGGTTTTCCCGTGCCTTCGCACCCACGCCGTGGACACAGCCCACCATCGCCTCGCTCTTTACCGGTCGCATGCCCCATGAGCACGGTGTCGTGCGATTGTTCGATTCCTTGGACGAGAGCCATGTGACGCTCGCCGAGCGGCTCGCCGACGCGGGATACGACACCGCGGCCGTGGTCAGCCACCATCTGATCGGGCGCAAGTATGGCTATGGTCAGGGCTTCGACGTATACGACGATGCGATCGGTGATGACAATGAAGGCATCACGGGTGGAGCGGTGACCGACCAGGCGATCGCCTGGCTACGGTCTCGTGGCGATGACGAAGATCCTTACTTCCTCTTCGTCCATTATTTCGATCCTCATATGCCGTATCTCGATCACGACGATTGGGCGCTCACCGTGCCCGGTTACTACGGACCGATTCGGCCGGGTATGGGGGCGTGGGAGATGAGAGAGCTGCGTGGCGGTCTCGACGAGGACGACCGGCGACAGCTCCGCGCGCTCTATCTCGAGGAAATCGCGTATACGGACCGAGAGGTCGGACGGCTGCTCGATGTCGTCGATGCGATGGGCGAAGACACCATGACCCTCTTCACCGCCGATCATGGTGAAGAGTTGCTCGAGCACGGTTGGATCGGTCATACCCGTACGCTTTTCGACGAGCTGCTCCACGTCCCGCTGGTGGTCGCGAAGCCTGGGAAGATCGCACCCTGCGAGATCGACGTTCCGGTTTCCGTGCTCGATCTCATGCCGACGATTCTCGACGTGGCGCAAGCTCCAGCCGAACGCGAGACGACGGGGCGCTCTCTGCTTCCTCTTGTCGAAGGGGAGGAATTGGCCATGGTCGATCTCTTCGCCGAGGTCTCTTTCACGCCGTGGTCGAACAAGCCCGAACGGGTCGAAAAAACCGCTTTCGCCACCGCGTTGATCCGGGGCGATCTCAAGATCATTCACGATCTGGGCGCTGGGCGCTGGTCGCTTTATGACCGTGGGGTCGATCCAGCCGAGCAGAGCAATCTTTTCGGTCGACATCCGGCGAGTCGTGAGCTCAAGCGGGATCTCATGCAATGGAGCGCGGATCGCAAGCTCGATGATTCCGGTCCTCGACTCGAGCCCGATACCGAGACCGTCGAGCGCCTGCGGGCGCTCGGCTACGCGATGTAGCGTTCAGAATCGACGGCGACGCGCCCGCCGGCCAGGAAACCGGGTCGCGAGCAGATGGTCGGTAAGCCGTAGCGCCAGGGCGACGATCGTCAAGGTCGGGTTGGCCACGCCGGCACATGGGAAAACCGACGCGCCGCACACGAAGAGGTTGGTGGTGCCGAAGACACGGCCATCCCGATCGACCGCTCCCTGCTGGGGGCTCGCCGCCATCCGACAGGTGCCGGCCGGATGGTACCGCCAGGCTCGATCTCGCATCGTCGTGGCGGGATCGATACCCATGCTCGCGAGGGTGGTTTCCTGCAACGCGCTCGCGGCGTCGAGACTGGCGAGATCGCGGGGCGACAGGGCCAACTCGAGCGCGGCCGGGGCCGGCGCGCCCGCCGCGTCACCGAGCAGGGCGAGACCGTTTTCCGGTTGTGCATCGAGGCTGACTTGCGTGTTGACCGCGAGGCTATTGGAACGGGCGTGGAGCTGGATCAAGCAGCCGCCGAGATCGCGTTTGCGGAAGTCCGCGTCAGGAGCGTAGCTGCGGTGGATGCCGAGCGGCTGATGAGGATCGGCCGTCACCTCGGCGCGAAGATTCGGATGCGTGGTGAGGCCGCGTCCGAGCACGCCGCTCTGGTTACCCAGGCCGTTTTCGTGTCGTGACATACGCGACGCGAGCAGCAGACGCGCGGTTTCGAAGGTGCCGGCGGCGACGACGAAGGTCCGAGCTCGAACCCGTGGTGGCGCACCCGGGCCGACCGTCTCCACAGCCTCGATCGAGCGCCCGTCCGTGCTGGTCAGTCGCGTCGCCACGGTATCGGCGAGCACCAGACCTCCCGAGGTTTCGAACCGAGGAATCTCGTATCGATCGATCCGTGCCGGTCCTTCGTCGTCACGACGCGAAAAGGCGAGTGGAAAGAAGTCGAACGACTCGGAACCGGGAAAGACCGGTGGGCGGTACGGGCGTTCACGCGTATACCGACACTGGCGCGACGGTTCGCCGGGACTTGGTGGCCCGCCTGCCGTCTGGAGTTGGGTTTCAGCGCGACAGTAGTAGGGGTAGAGCGTCTGGTAGCGAATCGGCCAGTCGTGACCGTGTCCGAAGAGTGTTCGTTGACGGAAATCGGCGGGAAGCAGCCGACTGACGACACCGGTCCATTTATGACTCGTCCCGCCGACCAGCAGGCTACGTGAGGTCGTGATCGGATACTCGATCTCGCCTCGGTTGGCGAGCGGCAGGCGTTCGGTGGCTCCATCGAGGTTGCCGCTCGCGTCGGTCGAGCGGGGGCCCGCGTCGAGCAACAGGGTGCGAACTCCCGCGGCCGCCAAACCCGATGCCACGGTGGCTCCGGCGAAGCCGGAACCGATCACGCAGACATCGAAATCCTCACCACGTGTCGCGACGAGAGCCGGTGTGCCGGGTCGGGTACGGGTGCCACTACACGCGGCGACCAGGGTGCCGGCGGTCGCTGCCAAGATCTCGCGTCGCGTCCACTTCATGCAGCGCATGGTAGTACAGTCCGTACGCTCCTTTGGAGCGTTCGTGATCGTCCTGTCGGACGACTCGAGTCTTCGGCTCGTGACTGACGGTTCGTCACGCGAGGTCCAGGGTAGGGGTGATCGTGAGCTATGAGTGATCGAGGAACAACGCGATGATCGAGGTCGAGAGCCTCCGCAAGGTATTCCATGTGCACAAGAAGGCACCCGGCTTCGCGGCCTCGGTGCGCTCGCTCTTCGTGCGTCCGAAGGTCGAGAAGGTGGCGGTTCAGGGGCTGTCGTTCCACGTTGGCGAAGGGGAGATCGTCGGCTTGATCGGTGCCAATGGCGCTGGCAAGACGACCGTCGTCAAGATGCTCGCCGGGATCATTCACCCGACCTCCGGCGACGCCCGCGTGCTCGGTCATCGTCCATGGCGTCGGGAAGATGCGCTGCGTCGGCAGATCGCTCTCATCATGGGGCAGAAGGCACAGCTGTGGTGGGATCTACCGGCGGGTGATTGCTTTCTCTTGCTGCGGGAGATCTACCGGATCGATCCGGCGTCGTACGAGCGGCGGCTGGATGAGCTCGCGCGGATGCTGAACGTCACCGACCTGCTCGAGGTCCAAATCCGGCGTTTGTCGCTCGGCGAGCGGATGAAAATGGAGTTGATCGCCGCCCTGCTGCATGCCCCGCGCGTGGTCTATCTCGACGAGCCGACGATCGGTCTCGATCTGACCGCGCAACGATCCGTGCGTGAGTTCATCTTGCGCTATCGCCAGCGTCATCGACCCGCGATGATCATCACGAGTCACTACATGGAAGATATCGAGCAGCTGTGCCGACGCATTCTGATCATGCGCGAAGGCGAGCTGGTGTGGGACGGCTTGCTCGAAGAAGTCGTGGCCCGCTTTGCCCGCTTCAAGGTTCTTTCCGCCGAGCTCCGGGCACACGAGGGACCGCTTGCTCGTCATGAAGGGCTCGATGCTCTGGGCACCGTGATCGACCACGAGCCGACGCTGATTCGGCTCGAAGTGCCGCGCGGCTCGGTGACCGAAGCGGCGTCGTTCGTGCTGAGTCACTATCCGGTCGCCGATCTCACCATCGAAGACGAGCCCGTGGGCCGGATCATCGAGCGGATTCAGCAGGCGGGCGATGTGGCGGAACAAGAGGCCGGGCCGTGAGGCCCCGGCTCTTTCTGGGTGTCGTGTCGATGACGGCGCGCACCCGCATGAGCTACCGCGTCGACTTTTGGATCACGACCCTGGTCAGCTTCGTCGTCGATCTCGCCGTGGCTTACTACCTGTGGCTGGCGATCTTCTCGGCGAGTGGCGCCACGGAGATCGGCGGTTTCAGCCTCGCTGGCATGACCGGGTACTACGTGCTCGTGATCTTGCTCGGCAAGCTCGTCCGTGGCGACGACATGAGCATGGCCATTTCGCGGGATATCTACGAGGGGGATCTCAACAAATATCTGCTCTATCCGGTTTCGTATCGCGTCTACAAATACGCCGAGCATCTCGGTGGCGTGGTTCCGGCGATTCTCCAGGTCATGCTCTTCGGAGTGGGGATGGCGCTGCTCTTCGACCTCCCGACCGGCCTCACGATCACGCCGGTATCGGTGCTGATGGCGACGGTTTCGGTGGCGGTGGCCAACTTGCT
>JBCDBH010000188.1:0-11269 GCA_039184055.1 Acidobacteriota bacterium | reverse complement strand
GCTCTTCCGATCTCTCCGAAGGAGCGTAGGGACCTCTGGGATCCCTGCGCCTCTCACCGAAACGAGCTCGGTGGCACGCCCATTTCTTTTTTGAATGTCCTGCTGAAGGCGGCGTCGGATGCGTAGCCGACGGCGCTGGCTGCTTCGCCGACGGATGTGCCACGACGTAGCAGCCGGACGGCGAGACGCATACGCCAGGAGGTGAGGTATTTCATCGGTGAGACGCCGACCTGGCTTTTGAATCGCGCGGCGAAGGGTGAGCGCGACAAGCCGACCGTGGATGACAGCTCGGAAACGGTCCACGGGTGCTCGGGGCGAGTGTGCAGGTTACCGAGTGCGGCACCCACGACGGGATCGCGGAGCGCGGGAAGCCAGCCGGCTTGGTCGTCGCCTGTTTCGACCAGCCATCGACGTATGGCGCCGATGAGGATCAGCTCGACGAGCCGGGCCCGGGCGAGGCTGCTCCCGGGCGCGTTGGAGGTCGCTTCCGCCGACAGCAGGCGAAGCATGGACGCCAGCCCGTCGACCAGCTGTCCGCTTCGGCCTCGTAGATGTACGACCGACGGCAGCACGCCGACGACGGCCTCGCTACCGACCGAGTCCATCGAGAAACGGCCGCAGATCATCTCGACACAGGGCTCGTCATCCGAAAGGTCGAGGGTCAGACGTTCGGCGTCGTAGTGGCTGGGCACGATGTCCCACAGCCCATGATCCACGGCGGCTCGCTCGTCGGACGCCACGGCGTGCCCGCTTCCCGCGACGAGGAGCAGAAGGTCTCCCGAGCTCGCCAGCAGGGAGATGTCGTCGTCCGGAATCGTGATCCAGCACGGACCACGCTCGATGACGTGGAAGTGGGCTTGCCCGGTGGGAAACGACAGCGAGATCCCGGGCCCGAGCGTAGTCCGGCAAAAGACTTCGCCCCGTAGGCCGAGATCTCCGAGCACGTCCGACAGTACGTCCGCCAAACGGATCACCCTCCGATTCAGGCGTTTCTGCAAGATCTTCAGGAGCAACCATCATGGATGCGCCCAATACCTCTCACTATAGTGGGAGCATTGGATGCCGGCAACATCACCCGACGGCATCGATCGACCAACCGCCTGATTCAGACCAGGAGAGTGTCATGAGTCCTTTCGAGAAGGGCATCCCGGTGGATCGCCCTACCCATCGGCCCGCGCCTAGCCACATCGTGCCGGCGCGCATCATCACGGAGTGGCCGATCGGCACCTTTGTCGAGAACCTCGTCGTGCTCGACGATGAAACGGTGCTGGTGAGCATCGTCTCGTCGGCATCGATCGAGCGCGTGTCACTACGCGATGGCGCCCGCTCGGTCTTCGCGCGTTTCCCGAAGGAACCGACCGGTATCACCCGAATGGGTGACCGTTTCTTCATCAACGTCGGCACACCCGGTCAACCGGGCTGGTCGATCTGGGAAGCGGATCTCGAGGGCTCGGTATCGGAGCTGGCGCACGTCCCCCGAGGGCTCTTCCTCAACGGCAACACGGCTCTCTCGACGACGAGGCTGCTCGCAGTCGATTCGATCCTCGGCGAGGTGTTCGCAATCGACACCACGACAGGCCAGGTCACGTCGTGGCTGCAGCATGCACTGCTCACCAAGAGCTCGCCCGAACCCATGATGCCAGGCGCGAACGGAATTCAAGTGGTGGGCGACGACGCGTACTTCACCTCCACCGAGCGGGCGCTCGTCTTGATGTGTCCGATCCACGAGGGAAGGGCCGGGGAGATGAGCATCCTCGCCGAGCAATTCGTCGGCGACGATTTTGCTGTTGACGCCGCGGGCAACCTCTTCATCACGACCCACGTCCACAACCAGCTTCAACGCCTCTCCCCCGAGGGCATCCGCACGGTGATCGCCGGCCCGGATCAGCACATGCACGGATCAACGTCGTGTGCGTTCGATTCGAAAGGCGACCTGCTCGTCACCACGACCGGAGGCATCCTCGCGCCGATCGACGGACAGGTGCGTGCCGCCAAGCTCGTCGAGCTCGAGACGGGTCGGCTGGCATGACTGGAGACAAGACCATGAGCAAGAAGGTGCTTTTTGTCGTCACGAGCCACGGCGACGTACAAGGAAAACCCACCACGGGGATTTGGTTCAGCGAGTTTTCGGAACCCTATGCCGAGGTGCTGGAAGCGGGGTACGACGTGACGGTGGCGAGCCCCAAGGGCGGGCCCGCTCCGGTCGACCCTCGAGGCTATCCGTCGACCGACGAGATCGCCGGGGTGCGCGACGCCCTCGCCGCGCTCAACGCCACCGTGCGTCTGGATACCGTCGCTGCCGAGGATTTCGACGCCATCTTCCTGCCGGGCGGGCACGGACCGATGTTCGATCTCGCCACGGATCCGACGCTCAAGAGCCTCATCGCTGATTTCTGGACGGACGAGAAGGTCGTCGGCTCCGTGTGTCATGGCCCGGCGTCGCTTCTCGGAGTGGTGTTGCCCGGTGGCAAGACCCTGCTCCACCAACGTCGGGTCACCGCCTACACCCAGGGCGAAGACGAGCTCGATCCGCTCTTCGATCACATGCCGTTCTCGCTCGAAGACCGCATGCGTCGAGAAGGCGCCGCATTCGTCGGCGCGGCGCCTGGCGCGGATCATGTGCAGGTCGACGGCCGACTCGTCACCGGACAAAACCCCGCCTCGGCGATCCAGACCGCGCAACGATTCATAGACGTCATCCGCGAGCACTGAGGAGACAGCATGCCCTTCGCACTACTCGCCTCCGTCCGCGCGGACAGCGACGCCATCCGAGCTCAGCTCCGTCACGACCACCTGCGGTACATCGACGATCACAAGAGCTCGATCGTCGCGGGCGGCCCCACCCTTCGCGACGGCAAGCCCGAGACCATGATCGTCCTGACGAGCTTCATCCAGCGAAGCGACGCGGAAGCCTTCATCCGTATGGAACCCTACAACGCCTCCGGTCGCGTGTTCTCCAGCGTCGAGATCCTCGACTGGTCACAAGTTCTCCCCGAGCGCGAGGCAGCCCAGACATCGAACGAGACGACTTGACGGGGATCGCCCAGTGAACGACATCCGCCTGCTTGCCGCGCTTTCGACACTGACGTAGGATGCTCAACCCGTTGTTTTCGCGTCGAGGCCGGATCGTATGTCATGGCAAACACACGCATTGCCCGACACGAACCGCCCCCGCGGTCGATCAACCGCCGGTCTCTCGCCGGCCTGAAACGAGCACCTATGACCCTACAAATCGCCTTGCTCGGTGGCGAAGGCATCGGCCCGGAAGTGGTCGAAGCGACGGCCGAGGTCTTGGAGCACGTCCTCGGTGACGTGGACTTTGTTCGCCCGATTCACGGTAAGCCCGCTCTCGACGCGCACGGTGACGCGTTGCCGGAAGCGAGCAAGCAGGTCTGTCGCGACGCCGACGCGGTGATCTTCGGCGCGACGCAGAAGCATTGTCATCCGGTGCTGCGGTTTTTGCGGTGGGGGCTGGTCACCCACGCGAATCTGCGTCCGGCGCGTAATCGACCACGGCTCGATTCGCCGCTCAAGAACGATCAGGCGGTCGATCTGCTGGTGGTGCGCGAGAATCTGGAAGGCGAGTATCCGGGGCGTGAGGGTGAGCTGTCGGAGTTCACGCGTCGCTGGCCGGAGCTAAGGGACAATTTCGATCGCGAGGTGCCACGCGAGGGTCGGTTCACGGTGCGGGTGACGACCGAGGAAGGCACGCGCCGGGTGGTGGCGACGGCGATCGACAAGGCGAAGAAACGCCGACGACGCGCGACGGCGCGTCAGACTCCGCTAGTGACGGTGGTCACCAAAGCCAACGTGCTCCGCTACACCGACGGCTGGTTCCGTGAGATCGCTTTCGAGATGCTCGAGGAAGCGGGCATGGAGTATGAGCACTTCTTCGTCGACGACGCGGCGCGTCGTCTGGTGGAGCATCCGTGGACCTTCGATGTCATCGTCTGTCCGAACCTCTTCGGCGACATCTTGAGCGACATCACCGCCGAGCTGGTCGGCGGCATGGGCATGGCGCCGTCGGGCTGTGTCGGCGTGGAGAACGCCTATTTCGAGTCGGTGCACGGCTCGGCGCCGGATATCGCCGGCCAGGGCGTGGCCAATCCGCTGGCGACGGTCCTGTCGGCACGCATGATGCTCGATCACCTCGGCCTGGAGGACCTGTCGGACCGGATCGATCACGCGGTCGACGACCTGCTCGCCGATGGCTCGGTGCTGACCCCCGATCTGGGTGGCAGCGCGAGCACCGATCAGGTGACCCGCGCCCTGATCGATCGGCTGGACGACTGACTCAGGTCTTCCGCCGCTTGCGCTGTTTGGCCAGGCGGCCACGCCCCTTCTTGCGCTGCACGGCGCGTTTCTTCTCGGCCTCTTCGTCGACTTCGGCGACGGCGGGCGCCGGTACGACGGTGTCGCCGAGCGCATCGATCGTCGTCGCCAGGGCGGCGACGGTGGGTGCCTCGAAGATCTTGCGTAGCGGCAGCTCGATGTCGAATCGGCCACGGATCTGGGTCACCAGCTGGGTGGCGAGAAGGGAGTGTCCACCCAGGGTGAAAAAGTGGTCGGTGCGGCCGACTTTGTCGATCCCCAACACGGTCTCGAAGATGGCCGCGACGGTCTCTTCGGTGGCGGTCGCGGGTGGCTCGTAGACGTTCGGAGCTCGCCATTCGGGTACCGGCAGAGCACGTCGATCGACTTTGCCGTTGCGGTTGAGCGGCAGGGCGTCGAGCACCACGAAGGCCGCCGGCATCATGTAGGCCGGCAAACGAGGGGCGAGATAGCCACGTAAGGTCGCCTGCTCGAGCACGCCGTCGGCGTCGTCTCGATGCGCGACGAGATAGGCCACCAAACGTCGATCACCCGGCTGATCTTCGCGCACGATGACGACGGCGTTGTCGACCTCGGGATGGGTCCTGAGCGCCGCTTCGATTTCCCCCGGTTCGATCCGAAAACCGCGCAGCTTGATCTGGCGGTCGATCCGGCCGAGAAATTCGAGGCTGCCATCGGCCAGCCAGCGCACCCGATCACCGGTGCGATAGAGCCGCGCTCCCGGAGTGGTGGCGAAGGGGTCGGGCACGTAGCGGTCGGCGGTCAGCGCCGGTCGGTTCAGGTAGCCACGGGTCACGCCATCGCCACCGGTCAAGAGCTCCCCGGGCACGCCGACCGGCGTCGGCACGAGATCGCGGTCGAGCACGTGGACGGTGGTGTCGGCGATCGGCGCGCCGATCGGTACCGTGGCGCCGTCGATCGTGCTGCCGGGCGACATCGGATGACAGGTGGTGAAAGTGGTGTTTTCGGTCGGCCCGTAGCCGTTGATCAGGGTGGTCGTCGGCAGCTCGTCGAGCACCCGCGCGACGTGTGACCGCGACAGGGCTTCACCACCGGCGAGCACTTGGCGCACCGGTCGCAGGTCGTCGAGACGATGATCGACCATCTGATGAAAGAGACCGGCGGTGAGCCACAGGGTCGAAACGTCGTATCGGGCAAAGAGTGTGCCGAGATCTTCGAGCGCCAGTACCCCGGGTGGGGGCAGCACCAGACGCCCACCACCGAGCAGCGGCGCCCAGATCTCCAGGGTCGAGGCGTCGAACGCCGGGGACGAGAGCTGGGCGAAGACCTGATCGGGACCGAGATCGGCGTAATCGGCTTCGAGCACCAGCCGCAAAACGTTGCGATGGGTCACCATCACACCCTTGGGACGACCGGTCGAGCCCGAGGTGTAGATGATGTGGGCGAGCGAGTCGGGCCCGACATCGACCGCGGGCCAGGCGGTCTCCTCGTCGGGCTCGGACACGTCGAACCCGATGACCTCCAAGCCATCAGGTAGACGGCTCGCCCACGGCTCGGGCGCGATCACCACGCGCGCGCCGGTGTCCTCGAGCATGAAGGCCAAACGATCGCCGGGGTCGGACGGGTCGAGCGGAACGTAATAGCCACCCGCGCCGAGCACCGCCAGCATCGCCACCACCATGTCGACCGAGCGCTGGGCGAAGATCGCCACCGGGGTGTCGTCTCGCACCCCGCGACGGCGCAACGCCCACGCCATCCGACGCGCTCGTGCTTCGAGCTCGCCGCGACGCATCGCGACGCAGCGACCCTCCTCGTCGATGGCGATCAGCACCACGCTTTCGGGTTGGGCGCGCAGGGCTGCCATGGCCTGCATCACCAGGTTGGACGCACGAGGATAGTCGGAGGTCGTGCCGGTGACGGGTCGGGGCGCGTCGGGTGGTTCGAGCGCCAGCTGGCCGAAGGGGCGATCGGGATACGTCAGGCTCTGTTCGAGGAGGTGCTCGACGTGGGTGAGCAGGCGTCTGATGGTGCCGCGCTCGAAGAGATCGGTATTCCACTCGACCACGGCGTGAAGCCCGTCGTCTTCCGGCGCGAAGGAGAACTGAAGATCGAATTTCGCCGTCGTGCTGCCGCCGTCGATCGGTTCGACGGTGACCTCGTCGCTCAAGGATTGCCGATCGAACGGCGCGTTCTGAAGCGACACCATCACCTGGAAGAGCGGCGGGTGCGAGAGACTGCGCTCGGGTTGGAGCTCGGCCACCAGACGCTCGAAGGGAACGTCCTGATGACCGTAGGCGTCGAGAGTGGTGTCGCGGACGCGGGTGAGCAGCTCGCGTGGGCTCGGCTGACCCTCCAGATCGACCCGCAACACCAACGTGTTGACGAAAAAGCCGATCAGCGGCTCGAGCTCGGCGCGCGTACGACCCGCGATCGGCGTACCGACGGCAAAATCGTCCTGCCCCGACCAGCGCGCGAGCACCGCCGACACGATGGTCACCAAGCCCATGAAAAGACTGCCACCCACCTCGTGGGCCAGCGCTTCGAGAGCCTCGACGACATGTGCCGGGACGTCCATCGCGATCGCATCACCGGCCCAGGTCTGCACCGCGGGACGCGGTCGATCGGTGGGCAGCTCGAGCACCGGCACGCCGGCGAGCCGCTCACGCCACCAGACCACCTGCTCGTCGACCCGGGGCTTCAGGTGCTCGCGTTGCCACCGCGCGACGTCGGGCACCTGGACCGTCAGTGGTTCGAGACGCGTGTCGAGATCGCGATAAAACGCCACCAGCTCCTGGATCAACACGCTCAACGACCAGCCGTCGGCGACGATGTGATGCACGGTGAGCACCAAGACGTGATCGTCTTCGGCGACTCGGAAAAGACGGCCACGAAGCAGCGGACCCGCTTCGAGGTCGAAAGGCTGACGGAGCTCGTCACCGATTCGCGCCCTGAGGTCGGTCGGGCCACGATCGGTCGGGGCGATCGTCTCGATCGGCAGCTCGAACGGCATCTCGGCCCGCACGACCTGACACGGCAGGCCGTCGATTTCACGAAAAACAGTGCGCAGCGCTTCGTGACGCGCGACGATCACCCGCACGGCGGCGGTCAAGCGAGACGGATCGATCGGTCCGAGAAGTCGTACCGGCATCGGGATGTGGTACGCCGGGCTGTCGGGCTCGAGCTGGGCGAGAAACCACAATCGCTCCTGGGCGAAAGAAAGCGGCGCGGGGATGACATCTCGCGCGGGGGCGGCGCGACGAGGCCTGATCGGGGGCAACGCGGCGGCGGTGTCCTCGGCCAGGGAACGGGTCAAGGCGGCGACGGTGGAGGCTTCGAAGAATCGTCGCAGCGGAACCTCGACGCCGAGCGTGTCGCGTAGTCGCGACACCACCTGGGTGGCGAGCAGGGAATGGCCACCGAGTGCGAAGAAATCATCTTCGACCCCGAAGCTCTCCGGGTCGAGCCTGAGCACCTCGGCCCAGATGGCGAGCACGACGCCCTCACGCTCGTTGCGTGGCGCGACTCGCTCCCCCGTGGTGTGCCACGTGGGCGTGGGAAGCGCCTTGCGATCGACTTTGCCGTTGCGGTTGAGCGGCAAAGCGTCGAGCGCGACGAGGGCGGCCGGCACCATATAAGACGGTACGCGTGGCCGGACATGCGCGAGCACGCTGTCGACATCGAGCGTGTGACCGGCATCGGGCACGACGTAGGCCACCAGGCGTCGATCACCGGGCTGATCTTCGCGCACCATGGCGAGCGCGGCACGCACATCCGGATGCGAGGTGAGCGCCGCTTCGATCTCCCCGGGCTCGATGCGGAAGCCACGCAGCTTGACCTGGCGATCGACCCGTCCGAGAAATTCGACCGTATGGTCAGCTCGCCAGCGGGCGCGATCCCCCGAACGATAGAGCCGCGCGCCCGGCTCGGTGGCGAACGGATCCGGCACGAAGCGCTCGGCGGTCAGCCCCGGACGATGCAAATAGCCACGCGCCACGCCGTCGCCACCGGTGTAGAGCTCACCGGGAATCCCTACCGGGGTCGGTATCAGCTCGCCGTCGAGCACATACACCGTGGTGTGGGCGATCGGAGTGCCGATCGGCACCGTGGCGCTGTCGAGCCGGGTGCCGGGAGACATGGTGAAACAGGTGGTGATGCAGGTGTTTTCGGTCGGCCCGTAGGCGTTGGTCAAGGTGGTCGCGTCGAGCGCGGCGAGGGCCTGACGAGCGTGGCGGACCGACAGGGCCTCGCCACCGATGATCATCCGTCGCACGCCACGGAGATCGTCGAGACGATGATCGACCATCTGATGGAACACGCCGGTGGTGAACACGACGGTCGACACCTCGTGGCGCGACAGGAGCGCGCCGATGTCTTCGAGCGACATCGCCCCGGGTGGAGGCAGCACCAGCCGTCCGCCCCCGAGCAGCGGCGCCCAGATCTCGAAGACCGAGGCGTCGAAGGCCGGCGAGGCGAGATGGCTGAAGGTCTGCTCGGGGCCAAGATCGGCGTAGCCAGCTTCGATCACGAGGCGCAGGACGTTGCGATGGGTGACCGTGACGCCTTTGGGGCGTCCGGTCGAGCCGGAGGTGTAGATGGTGTAGGCCAGGGATTCGGGCTGGATTCCCGTATCGGGCCAGGCGTCGTCGGCTTCTCCATCTCCACGGGCTTCTTCGATTTTCCAGGCGTCGAGAGGAACGACTTCGAGCTCGGCCGGCAGCCGCGAGGCTAGACGCGGTTCGGCCACGACGACCCGCGTCATGGTGTCGTCGAGGATGTAGGTCAGCCGCTCGTCGGGGTCGGTCGGATCGAGCGGGACGTAATAACCGCCGCTGGCGAGGATCGCCAGCATGGACACCACCATGTCGGGGCTCCGCTCGGCGAAGAGGGCCACCGGATCTTCCCATCCGACGCCACGCTTTTGCAGCGCGCGCGCCTGGAGTCGGGCTCGGCGGGCCAGCTCGGCGCGGGTGATTCGGATGTCCTCGTACATCAGAGCGATGCCGTCCGGATCGGCCTGGACCGTGCCGAGGAACTGCTGGATCAGATGGCTATCGCGTGGATAGTCGGTGCGCGGCCCGATTGATTCGAGACGCTGACGGCTCGGCTCGAGCGGCAGTCGGCTGATCGGGAGATCGGGGGTGTCGACGGCCTGTTCGACCAAGTGATGGAGATGCGCCGCAAGACGTTCGATGGTCGAGCGATCGAAGAGATCGGTATTCCACTCGATGGTGCCTTCGAGCCCGCCGTCTTCACCAGCCCCCAACGCCACGACGAGATCGTATTTCGCCGTCGTGCTCGATCCGGTGACCGGCTCGACCGAAACGTCGTCACCCAACGAGACGCGTTCGAAGGGTGCGTTCTGAAGCGATACCGCCGTCTGGAAGAACGGTGGATGGGCCGGATCGCGATCCGGTTCGAGCGCCGCGACCAGACGTTCGAAGGGCACGTCTTGATGGGCGTAGGCGCCGAGGGTGGTCTCGCGGATCTGACCGAGCAGGGTGCGAAAGCTCGGATTGCCGTCGAGGTCGACCCGCAGGGCCAGGGTGTTGACAAAGAAGCCGATCAGCGGCTCCATCTCAGCTCGGGTGCGCCCGGCGATCGGCGTACCGATGGCAAAGTCGTCTTGGCCCGACCAGCGACCGAGCACAACCGAAACCGCCGTCAGCAGGGCCATGAAGGGCGTCGCCCCTTCGGCGCGCGCTAGGTCGTCGAGCGGGGTAACGACTCGCGCGGGAAGCGTGATCGGCAGGGAATCACCGGCCCAGGTTTGCACCGCCGGTCGTGGATGATCGGTCGGGAGATCGAGCACCGGCACGCCAGCGAGCTGCTCCCGCCACCAGTCGATCTGCTCGTCGAGCCGCGCCGCGAGATGATCGCGCTGCCACATCGCGATATCCGGCACTTGCGTGACGAGTGGCGCAAGTGGGGTATCGCTGCCGTAAAGAGACACGAGCTCGCGGATCAGCACCCCGGTCGACCAGCCGTCGGACACGATGTGGTGCACGGTGAGCGCCAGCACGTGATCGTCTGCCGCGAGCCGGAAGATCCGGGCACGCAGGAGAGGGCCTCGCGCAAGATCGAAAGGCGTTCTCGATTCGTCGGCCACCCGTGTCGCCAGCTCGTCTTCATCCACCTCGTCGATCGGTAGCGCGACGCTCAGCGTCGGCACGATCACCTGCATCGGCACGCCGTCACGCTCGCGAAAGACGGTGCGTAGCGATTCGTGACGATCGACGATGGTGTGCAGCGCGGTGGCCAGGCGATCGAGATCGACCGAACCCCGGAGACGGACCGGGGTGGGGATGTGGTACGCCGGGCTGTCGGGCTCGAGACGGGCAAGGAACCACAGCCGTTCCTGTGCGAAGGAGACGGGGAAGGTGACGGTGCCGTCTTCATCAGGTCGCCGTTCGAGAGCTTCGATCGGTGGCAGCGCCGGGCGCTCCTCACGCGCCTCGTCGACTGCGCTCGCGAGCCCGGCGACGGTCGGCGCTTCGAAGAGTCGACGTAAAGCGACCTCGACCTCGAGCTCGTGACGGATCCGCGACACCACCTGGGTGGCGAGCAGAGAGTGGCCACCGAGGGCGAAGAAGTCGTCGTCGACACCGAAGTCGGCCTCGTCGAGCCCGAGCACATCGGCCCACATCGTCAGTAAGACCTGTTCGAGATCGTTCCGAGGCACAACCCGCTCGCCACGGGTCTCGGTCCAATCGGGTTCGGGCAAGGCGCGTCGGTCGACCTTGCCGTTGGCGGTGAGCGGAATCCGCTCGACAACGACAAAGGCCGAAGGCACCATGTAGCTCGGCAGACGATCGGCGAGCATCGCGCGTAGCGTCGTCAGATCGAGCATCGTGCGCAATGCCGCAAGATCAACGCCTTCGTCCGAAACCGGAACGACATACGCGGCGAGCCGGCGGCTATGGGTCGAGCGATCCTCGAAGTCGACCACCACGGCGTCGGCGACCGTCTCCTGGTCACG
>JBCDBH010000187.1:0-11294 GCA_039184055.1 Acidobacteriota bacterium | reverse complement strand
GGTTGCCCGACCTCGTCGAAGGCACTCCAGTCGCTGCCACCGACGGTCGGATAGTCGAGACGGATTTCGTCTTCCGAGCTCATCCAGTAATAGGCGATCTGCCGCATGCCCGCGGCGTGGGTGCGGGCGATCAGATCGGCGGCGATGTCCTCGGCACCGGGGGTCGCCGTGTTGACACAGTCGGGACGGAAACGAGCGTCGGTCGTCGGCACGGCAGTCGGCCACCACGGACCTTCGGCGGCGGTCTTGACGTGACGCGTGAAGACGTCGGCGCCCATCGGCGCGAGATAGGCGGCGGCGTTGACGAAGGTGTCACTGGTCACCGGCCAGGTGTTGCCCTGCGCGACCTGGCCAAAGACGCAATCCCGCGCCTTGAGACGGGTGGCGAGATGGATGCGAGACTGCTCGAACCAGGCCGGTACGGCCTGCCATGGCAGGTGGTCGGCGACGCCGGCGAGCACGCGCTGGCCGGCGGTGTTGGCGTGGAAGACACGCGCCGGATCCTGGCCGACGACGTCTCCCGGCGCTTCGAAATCGAGCGGATAGCGAAAGCAATGAGGGTCACAGCCGTCGCCATCTCCCGCCACGTCGTCGAGCTGCTCGAGCTCGATCTCGTCGAGCCAGACGGTCGACCGACGCGCCGCGTCCCCGCTGAGCGAGCGGAGACCGATGGTGACCCGACCGTCCCAATCGTCCGGGCCGGTGACTTCGACGTCGCCCTCCACCTGGTACCAGCGCGACGGCGACAGGTTGGTGATCGGCACCGAGGCCAGCACCATGTTGTCGGTGCTACCGGCGCCATTGACCACCGGATCGGGGACCCATGAGACGCGCAGATCGGTCGGGGCTTCGAGCACGCGAATCCGCATGGCGAAGCGATAGAGACCGGGGCGCAGGCTGCCGAAGAGGCCAGCGGCGTTGGTGGCGGTGGGCGATGGATCCGGGCTGTCCCAGAGCAGCGGATAGACCCAGACTTTGACGCCGGTGCCGTCGTCCCTCTCGGTCGCGGTGACCTGGTAGACGCGGGCGCTCAGGGCGTCGCCGTCGGCGACGGGAGTCACGGTGTACGAGTCGACGTCGACCGTCGCGGCGTGACTGCCGACGGTGAGGAAGAGACAAACGAGAAAGAGCGTCCAGGGGAGCGCTCGGCGTCGGGATGAAGGATGCATGATTCAGGCTCCGTGGTCGGCTGGCATGGCGGCATCGAGCCACGCGTCGCGACGACGCGCGCTATACCGGTGTGGGGGAGCGCCCGGACGACCCCGATCCCCGGGTCGGCGGGGACTGCAGGTCGTTCCGGACGCGGCCCGTTTGCTATGGCGACGGAGCCTCGAAAAGTCGCCACGCGCATTTTCGCTGGCCGAGCGATGACCGAAGGCGGCTCAGCGCCAGGACTCGAATTCGTCCAGACGCAGTCGGCCGCTGGTGCCTTCCTGGAGGTACATGGCACCGAAGCGCAACGACTCGATCAGCTTGTCGTCGTTGTCGAGGTGGGTGAGCTCGCCGACCAGCTGACCATTGATGAAGAAATAGAGCGTGCCGTCGTTGCTCCCCGGTTCGGTGGCGGCGCGCCACACCAGCTCGAGGAGCTGGCGACCGCCGGTGAGGGAGGCGTATGGCAGGTTCAGCTTCTGTCCCCCGTCCAGCCGAGCGCTGGCGCGGATCTTCAGGCCGTTCGAAGGACTTTGCCACAGACGGATGGCGAAGCGACTCTCGACGGTCGCGCCATCGGTGATCTGTCCGAGGAGCACCGAAACCGTCTCGTTGGAGCCGATCGTCAAGTCGGACGGATCGATGAGAAAACGCGCACCCATGGTGGCGTCCTGGGGATCACGATCGAGCACCCACGCGCCCCAGCCATCGTCGGGACCGGCGCCTATGTCGATCTCGAGCCCCGCCTCACCGATAAAGCTGTCGCCGGCACCGATGTAGACGTCGCCCGCCGCCTCACCGATGGCCTCCCATGCGGAGAGATCCTGCTCGAAAACGTCGCTGGTGAGCGTGTCGGTTCGCTGCTCCAGGACACCGGTGCGAATGTCGATATGGTCGACCTTGACCTCGAGATCGGCACCGGGCTCACTGTAGGGCACGCCGACCTGGAGCTCACGGATGTGAGGCATGACCAGACGGCGCAGCTCACCCCGGACGCGACCGTTGATGATCAGACGCAGACCCGCCTCGTCTCCGGTCCACCAGTCAAGCCGGACGCGGTGCTCCTGCGCCGCGTAGGACACCCACGGGGTCGACGCGACGATGGTCCCGGCGTCCAACACGACAGCGCGGAATTGATTGCCGGTCGGCGACACGCCGGTCTCGACCCGGAACACCGCATCACCGTTCTCGGCCCGACCGACCAAAACGCCGACGGCGCCACAGCCCAAACCCACCCCCGAGCCGACACAGGCGGAGTAGGCATCACGATTCGGGGTGTCGACACCCATCCGTATGTCGGAACAGCCGGCGTCGACGGTACCGGGCGCACCGGAGATCGGATCCTCGAGGTTCTGAATGTCGTAGGGGAAGTAAACCGGATTGCTGGTGCCGTCGAGGGTGATGGTGGCACCGCGCGCACCGAGCAAAGCACCGCTCGGGCCGATGTCGACGACACCCACCGGTAGCGGCCAGTCGTCGGTTTCGAAGTCCGTCAAGACGCCTTCGCCCGGGAGACCGGCGAACACCGTGAGACGGTGCAGGGTTCGCAGCCCTCCATCCTCATCGGCGCCGACGTCGACCCACAGCCGATCGGTGCCGATCGTCCAGAAATGGCCGCCTTCGACGGGTTCGTAGCTCAGCACCGAGCCGTCGAGCACGACATGTCCGTGGCGGGCGCCACCGTAACGGATGATCGTGCCTTCGGGTGGGCTCCATTCGACACGACCGGTCCAGGGCGCGGCGAGCAGTTCGACGGAATTGGCGTAAACGGGTACGGAAAACAGGGTCGGCAGGGCGGCGATCAGCAACCAGGCCGAGACTACGTGGAAACACCTCATCATCAATTCCTCCATGGGCTGATGGGGGTTCGTGTCTCGGCAGCGCCGACCCGCTGCGCATCGATGTAAACGTATACTAGCGGAACTCGGTGCCGCGCCGTCACCGAGTCACGGCGACCCATCACGAAAACCAGAAAACCCAGCGAAAACGTTCCCATGACCCAATCCACGCCCCGCGACGACACAGGCACCGAGCCCCGGTCACCGGACGGCACGGACGAGGTGACCGGGTTGTTGAAAGCGTGGGGGGACGGTGACGCGACCGCCCTCGAACGTCTGATTCCGATCGTCGAGAGCGCGCTGCGACAGCAGGCCAGACGGTTGATGGCCGGCGAGCGTCGCGGCCACACTCTCGACCCCACGGCGCTGGTCAATGAGGTGTATCTGCGTCTCGTCGATCGGCGTTCCGTGTCGTGGGACAACCGGGCCAACTTCTTCGCCTTCGCCGGGATCGCCATGCGTCGCATCCTGGTCGAGCACGCCCGCGCCCGTGGTCGCCACAAACGGGGCGGCGACGCCATACGTCTCGATCTCGAGGACGCGCCCGAGCTCACCGTGGCGGCGCGCAGTGTCGACCTCCTGGCGCTCGACCAGGCGCTCGACGAGCTGGCGACCCTCGACGCCCGACAGGCGAAGCTCGTCGAGCTACGCTTTTTCGCCGGCCTCACCATCGAAGAAACCGCTGAAGTGTTGGGTGTTTCGACCTCTTTCGTCACCCGTGAATGGCGGGTGGTCAAAGCCTGGCTCGTGAACAAGCTGCGTCACGCCGAGTGAGCATGGACGCACGACGCTGGCGACGGATCCAGGAGGTTTTTCACCTCGTCGTCGAGGCGGCGGCGGACGAGCGCGCGGCGATCCTCGCCGACGTCGCCGACGGTGACCGAGACCTCATCGCGCAAGTCGAGGCGCTGTTGGCGAGCGACGCCGCGGCGGCGACCTTCTTGGACCGACCGGCCACGGCCTGGCGTGACGAGGATCCCGACGCGGTACCCGCGCTCATCGGCCCGTACCGACCGCTCGAGATCCTGGGACGTGGCGGCATGGGCGTCGTCTACCTGGCGGAGCGCGCCGACCAGACGTTCGACAAACGTATCGCCCTCAAGGTGGTGAGCCGCGAGCTGGCGACACCCGAGCTGGCCCGGCGTTTCCGCGCCGAGCGTCAGATCCTCGCCGATCTCGAGCACCCGAACATCGCGCGTCTGCTCGATGGGGGCACCACCGAGGACGGCCGTCCCTACCTGGTGATGGAATACGTCGACGGTCAGCCCCTCGATCGATTCCTCGACACTCACGATCTCGACCTCGAGGCGCGTCTCGATCTCTTCGTGAAGATCTGCGACGCGGTCCACACCGCCCATCGGAATCTGGTGGTCCACCGGGACTTGAAGCCCGGCAACATCCTGGTCACCGCCTCGGGTCAACCGAAACTGCTCGATTTCGGGATCGCCAAACTGCTGGCCCATCCGGAGATCGCGACGACCGACCCGGCATCCGAAACCGATGCGAGGATCGTGGTGACCGAGGCGGGCGTGCGACCGATGACACCGGCCTACGCCAGTCCGGAGCAGCTCCGTGGCGAGTCGGTGACGACCGCGAGCGACGTCTACACGCTCGGGCTCGTGCTGTACGAGATGCTGGTCGGCAGATCGTCGAAAGCGACCGCGGCACACGCCAAACCCCTATCGGTCGCGCTCGCCGACGCCGCCGGTCTCGGCCACGTCTCGGGCGCCGTGCGTACCGACCTCGACCACCTGCTGCGTACCGCTCTCCAGGACGCTCCCGAGGCGCGCTATCCGTCGGCGGAGGCACTGGCGGCGGATGTCGAACGTCTGCTCGGCGGCTTGCCGATCACCGCTCGGGAGTCGACCCTTTCCTACCGCGCGAGCCGCTTCGTGCGGCGTCATCGACTGGCGGTGGCGGCGGTGATTCTGGCCTTCGCGGCGCTGAGCGTCCTGACGATCACCAACGTGCTGCAGCGTCAGCAGACGGCGCTGCAGCGCGACCGCGCCGAAGAGGTTTCTGGCTTCATGATCGACCTCTTCGAGCACGCCAATCCCAGCCATGCCCGTGGCGAGGAATTCACCGTCCGCGAGCTGCTCGACGAAGGCGCGCGTCAGCTCGAACGGACGACGCGCCGTCCCGAGGTGCTCGCCGACCTGCGCCACACGATGGGTGAGGCCTATCTGGTGCTCGGGCACTATGAGCGCGCCGGTGCGCTGCTGACCCAGGCCCTCGAGCTGCGTCAACAGCAGCTCGGCGACGATCACCCCGAGGTCGCCGCCCTGCTCGCCGAGCTCGGTCGTCTGCGGCTCGCCGAAGGCGACTTCGCCGCCGCCGAAGCGCTCACCACGGAGGCCCTCGCGTGGCGACAAGAACACCTCGGCGACGAGCACGCCGACACCGGTCGCAGCCTCTTCAACCTGGCGATCCTGCGTCACCGTCAGGGCGAGCTCGACGAAGCTGAGCGGCTTTACCCGCGCGCGATCGGCATTCTCCGACGAGCCGGGGTGGGAGCCGATCTCTTGTCCCAGGCCCTGTCCGGGCAGGCTGCCCTGGAGCGCGACCGTATACGCTACGCCGAGGCGGAACGCCTCCAGCGCGAAGCCCTGGAGGCGCTGGTGGCGGATCGTGGACCGGCGCCGGATCCTTCGGTGGTACGGCTGCGCACCGGTCTCGGCACGCTCCTGCGTCGTCAAGGAAACTTCGCCGCCGCCGAAGTCGAGTACCGCGCGGCCCTGGAGGCGTTGCGTGCGCTCTACCCGGACGATCATCCCGACACCGCCGTTACCTTGAGCCACCTGTCGTCAGTGGCGGCACGTCAGGGGCGTTACGACGAGGCCGATACGCTGCTCGAAGAAGCCTTCCAGCTGCGTCTCGAACGTCTCGGTGAGCGTCATCCCCTGGTCGCCAACACGCTCAACAACCGCGCCAACCTCGCCGCTGACCGGGGCCGGCTCGAGGACGCCGAAGCGCTCTACCGAGACGCCCTAGCGCTGCAGACCGCGGCGCTCCCGGACGGTCATTCCGACACCGCCAACACCCGCACCAACCTCGGGCTCGTGCTCGCTGACTCGGGGCGTTATCGCGAAGCCGAGGCTTTGCATCGCCGGGCCCTCGCCGACTACGTCGCACTTCACGGCGAGCAGCACGCCAACGTTGCGGTGGTCGCCAACAACCTCGCCCGCTGTCTCAAGGCCGCGGGACGCAATGCCGAAGCCTTGCCGATCCTCGAGCGAGCGGTGTCGACGCTGCGTGTCGTGCTCGGCGACGATCATCCTCGTTTGGCCATCGGACTCAACAACCTCGCGGCGCTCTACCAGGTCGAAGGCCAGCTGACGGCGGCCGCCGACGCCTACGACGAGGCCATCACGATCGGCCGTGAACGCTTCGGCGAGACCCATCCGACCAGCCTACGGCTGCGTCTGAATCGCCTGCTCCTCGGTCTGGAGGCCGATGAAGACAACCTCGAGGCACCGGCACGAGACCTGCTCGAGCTCTGCGCCGCCGAGCAGCCCGGTCAACGCATCACCGCCGAAGCGCGTGGCGTGCTTGGCGAGGTGCTGGCGCGATCCGGCCGTCGCACTGAGGCGGAAACGCTCTTACGTCAAAGCCTCGAAGAGCTCGAGGCACTCGACACCGTTGCTACCAGCCTGCTCGACAAGGCGCGACAGCGTTTGGTCGATCTCGACCGGCGATAAAGGCCTACGTCGACAGCTCGACGACGGCCCCTTTTTTTTGATGTGCTAGCCTGATTCAACCATGCGGAAACGAAACGAAATAGACCCATACGTCGAGCAAGTCGAAGGCGTGTATCGGCTTGTGGGAACACGAATCTCACTCGATTCGATCGTGTATGCGTTTCGAGACGGTGAGACGCCCGAAGTGATCACCCACTCGTTTCCCTCACTCACCCTCGAACAGGTCTATGGCGCGGTTGCGTTTTACCTTGCCAACCGTCCGGAGATCGACGCCTATTTGGCCACGGAAGAAAAAGCCTATGAGGATTTCCGTGCCGCTTCGCGCGATCAAGATCCCGCTTTTTTCGAGAAGATCGCCGCCGCGCGTCGAGAGTTGCTAGCGTCGTGAAAGTCCGCTTCCAAGCGGATTCGGATCTCAAACGCGGCATCCTTCTCGCCGTTGATCGCTTGGAACCCAGGGTTGATTTTCGCTCCGCCACGGATGCGGGCCTCGATGGCGTCAAGGATCCCGACGTTCTTGCCCGTACTGCCAGAGACGGTCGTATTCTCGTGACGCACGACCGTAAGACGATGCCGCGGCACTTCGGGACCTTTGTTACCAGGCAGTCTTCGCCGGGTGTTTTGGTTGTTCCTCAGAAGGTCCCGATCGCCCTTGCCGCCGAGGAGTTGGTGCTGATTTGGTCGGTGACGGAGGCCGAGGAGTGGATCGACCGAATTTGCGGTCTCCCTCTCTAGCCGTATATCCGATCAAGCCGCCAGATACGTCAACACTGCGATCACCAAGAACACGACCCACGACAGGTGACGCCCCTTGGTAAAGCCACCGGCGATGAGCGCGGTGATGAGGAAGGTGGCGGCGATGACGAGCAGGGTGGCGTGGCGGAAGTCGGTGGCGGTGGTGGCGACGATGAGGATGGCGGCGAAGCCGAAGCAGGCGACGGTGAGGAGGTGCCAGGCGAAGCGGAGGGTGCGACGGGTGAACCAGTCGTCGCCGAAGAGCTTGGGGAGGTCGCGGCGAAAGAGGCGGATGAGGATGTAGCGCTCGCCGAGATAGGAGTGGACGAGGCCGATGAGGATGAGGAGCGCGGCGGCGATGGGGAGGGCGAGGTTCATGTCGGGTGCCTCTTCGTGGTGTCATCGGCAGCTTATCGGATCCTCGATCTGGGTATCCTGGGCGTACGATCGAGGAGAGGAGCTGGTCGAGGAGAGGAGCTGATGGTGACCGAAGGCAAGCCGATGGATCGGTCGAGCCTGGCGACGCTGGTGGTCTTTGTGTTGTGTACCGCGCCGGTCTACGCGGTGCATGTTTGTTACGCGCGTTTTTTGGGCGCGGCGGCGTATGGCGATGTGTCAGTGGCGGTGTCGGTGGCGACGCTGGTGTCGATTCTCGCGCTCGGTGGTTTGGATCGGGCGGCGCTGAAGTTTTTGCCGATTTATGGGGCGGCGGACGATCGGGCGCGGACGCGTGGATTTTTGCGTGTTGCCGGGCGCACGGTGGCTCTTCGAACGCTGGCGTTGGCGGTCGGTGGGTGGTTGGTGGTGAGCCTGATAGAACGGATCTGGCATGTCGAAGAGCACCCGATCCGCTGGTCGATGTGGATCATGCCGGCATTCGTGATGATCGCGCTCGTGGCGCGGCTGGGTGCGGCGAGCGGACGACCGGCGCTGGTATCGGGATTACGGAAGCTGGCCACTCCAGTGGTGATGGTGGGTGCGATCGTGCTTCTGCATCATCGAGGCGTGTTCGACGAGCGCCTGGCGCTGACGGTCGAGGCCGGAAGCCGGATTCTCGTGGTGCTGGTGATGGTCGGCTTTGTCTGGCCGCTCTTTCGTGGGCTTGGCGCGACGGCACCGGTCGGCGATGAGCGTCCCGCATGGTTGGCAACCGCGCATTCATTTCTTTTCGCGGTTTTGGTGACCCGAGTGGTGCAACGTAGCGGTTTGTTGGTGCTCGAGTTGCTTCACGCCAACGAGCACGATGTCGGTATCTACAGCGCCGCCACCGCCACCGCCGAGCTGCCGCTGATGGTGCTCGGAGCGGTGCGGATCGTGTCGATTCCGTTGATGTCGCGCGATTTGAAGGCGGGGGATCGCGTCAAGATGGCCGGGCGGATCCATCGCGATGTGAAGCTGCTCGCGGGTGTCGGACTGCTGTCGCTGCTCGTTTGGATCGTCTTCGGTGACGCGATCCTCGGCTATTTCGGTCTGCACTTCGGGACCGCTCACGCCACCTTGGTGATCCTCGGGTTCGCCTTGCTCAGCACGCTCGGTATCGGTTTCGCCATGCCGATCCTGCAGCTGCTCGATGAGCACCGGCTGATCTACCGATCCCTGCTCGTGTTGCTGATCGGCAATCTCGCGCTCACCTTCGCCCTCGTCCCGCTGTGGGGCCCGATCGGGGCGGCGTTGGGATTCGCCGTGCCGACGATCGCGGTGAACGTCCATCAGGCGTGGGTGCTACGCAACCGCTATCCGGAAGTGGGCTTTCTGCGCGCTGCGGCGGGTGGAGACCGGTAGACGTTCGCGCTTGACAGCTCCGAGCCATTCCTCATACCCTTATTTGGCTTCGTTGATTTTTCATTCCAAGGCTTATCCCTGACTGATTCCGCTGGTGCCGGGCGTATGTCCGTGCGCGAGGCGAGTGTCGGTCGTCCGCGGGCTTGTTTTTGCCCGGGAAAGGAAAGCCTCGAATGGATAAGCGAGAGCTGACTCTCCGGCTGCTCCGTCTGACCGGCGCGCTCGAGCCGGCGAAGGGAACCGATCGCGACGAGCTGCGGACGACCCGTGAGCTTCTCGCTGGCGCGCTCGCCAAGGGGCGCGCCCATACTGCCCCCGATACGGACAATCTACCCCCTCTCGCGGTCGCCGATGACGTGCACGACGAGCTCGGTCGGCTGGCGGCATTGGTGGCCGAGGATGACTCGGAGGAGGACGGGCCGCCGCTGCATGTGGTGCGGCGTGATCTGCCGTTTGCGTCGGGTGGTGGCGGGGTCGCGACGCTGGCTGACCTGGTGGCCGGTGGGCGTCGAGCCGATCGGGTGCTGGGGCCGTTTATCGATTTGAACGGCCAGCCGCTGGTCTTCGACGTCTTTACATCGCAGCAGCACGTGACGATCGTGCGCGATCCGGGTGGCGAGCCGCTTTTGCGGGTGCCGGTGCGGGCGTTTCAACGTCGTGACGCCGAAAATTACATGCTGGGCGCCGGCAGTGTGTGGATCCGCTCGACGCTGCTCGCTCCGAATGCTCCGCCGAATGGTTGGACCGGTCTGCGCATTCTCGGCGGCACGGTGCGGGGTTCGGCGGGTGGAGTGTTCGACGGCACGGTGGTGCGTTTTCCCGCTGGCACGAAGGTCGAGCTGGAGATCGAGCTCGATCGCTCGGCGCCGCCACTCGATGGCGGCGCGCCCGGCGTGGCGCCGGATGCGGCGGCGGCACAGGTCATGGTGCCGGCGACGATGCAGCTCGCCACGGCGCCCGGTCAGGCGACGCAAATCGCTCTCAAAGAAGCGGCGCTCGAGCTGTTCGATGTCACGTATCGCATGGCGTATACCCGTCAGGCTCCCGTGTGGGAGTCGACGGTGGCGCGGATCCTGGTGCCGTTCGACGCCGAGCCGGACGTCTTAGCGATCGGCGAGGCGAAGTCGAAGATTTTCCGCGCCCAGGGCAAGGAGAAGCTGACCTTCGCCGGCTGGGTGTTGCCGGTGACCACCGCGGCGGTGACGTCGCTCGGTGAGGCGGATGGCGCCGGTGGCATCGGGCTGGCGTGTGACGCCGGGATGGACGCGCAGTGGCGCGGGCTGCGCGGTGGCGCGGTCGATGTCGACGGCTTGTTCGTCATCGCCGAGCCGGGACGCTTGATGATGATCGGTCGTGGCGTGCACGGTGCGTCGGCACGCCAGCGTTTCGAGCTCTGGCAGGAGCATCAGCCGTCGGCCCGTCGGGCTCGATTCGACATGAAGTACCACCGTCCGGGGACGGTGCGTTTTCTCGCCGAGCGAGATACCCGCGAGGTGTTGTGGCTCGAGGGCGAGAGCGATGCGGTGCTCGATCGACCGCTCGACGCGGCCGGTCGTCATCTCCACCTGACCGCTGGCCCGGCGATGTGTGTGCTCGAGCTCCGAACCACGCTGCGTGCGCTCGGTCAGGCGCGTTTCGACGGTTCGAGTCGGGCGCTGGCGTTGCGCAACGCGTTGCTCACCGTCGCCGCGCCGTGGCTGGTGACGTGGAATGGGGAGCTCAATGGTGACCGGATCGACGCCGGTGAGTTGCGGTTGCTCAGCCGACTCGAGCGGCTGTGGCCGACCTTGCCCGATCCGTACGCCAGTACGATGACGCCGCTGACCGGCAAACGCATCGACGACAATCCGTCTCATTTCACCCCGACGACCGGGCTCGCCGGGCTCGCGGATGGGCTGGCGCGGCAGTGGCTGGTGGCGGCGACGGTGACCTGGGCAAAGCCCGACGACGTCACGCTCGAGCTGAAGCTGAGCAAGACGGCGACGGCCGAACCCGTCCGGCCGGTGCGGCCTGGACCCACTGATCCACCCGTGGTGACACCACCGGTGATCCCGGGTGGCGCGATCGGCCTGGTGCGACCGGACGTCCC
>JBCDBH010000186.1:0-11319 GCA_039184055.1 Acidobacteriota bacterium | reverse complement strand
CCGAGCAGCACACCGAGTCGATTGCCAAACGCCATGTTGCGGGTTGCGGCAGGTGCGCTCGCGGGTGCCGGGGAGGCGAGCAAGATGACCATCGAGACGCGCTCACCGAGCGCGGCGGCGCACGCCAGAGCGTGTGGCCCACCCCCTGATTCACCGCCGACGGCAAAGCGCTCGATACCGAGATGGTCGGCGAGCTGGGCGACGTCGCGCGCCCAATCGAGCAGCGTGCGATCGGGTTTGGGATCCGACAGACCATAGCCGGGTCGCTCGGGAAGCAGCAGCCGGACGCCCGGAATCGTCGCCAAGGCGTCGTGCTCGACATGGCCGAGTCGTGAGCCGGGTGTGCCGTGGAAAAAGAAAAACGGCACGCCCTCGGGCGTACCGAGATCGGCGTAACCGAGTCGGCGGCCATCATCGAGCTCGATGGTCGCGTTGCTACGCGTTTCGCTGGTCATTCCGGACATACGAGAGGTTGCCATGGGTCGTCGTCATCGATGGATCACCGTCGTGGCTCGGTGCGGACCTCGGTCTTGACCGAGTTGGCGATGAAGCACTGCCGGTGGGCTTGATGGTGCATCATCTCGATCTGCTCGTCGGTGGGCTGGCGATCACCCGAGAAGATCGCCTTGGGACGGAGCGTTACGAGGGTCATCGCCTGGTTTCCGTCGACGTCTCTGGCCATGATCCCGATGGCTTCGTCCTCATACGAGTCGATGACGAAGCGACGCTTGGCGGCAATGGCGAGAAAGAAGAGCATGTGGCAGCTCGACAGGGATGCGACGAAGGCTTCTTCCGGGTCGACGTTGGCGGCCACCGAATGGGGAAGAGGCACGATGTGTGGCGACGACGACGCTTCGATCACCGTGCCACCGTCGAAGCGCCACTGATGGCCACGGCTGTACGCGTTGTCGGTGAAGGTTTGACCGTCACGTTGCCAGGCCACGGTCGCCGTATAGTCACCCATGTATGTCTCCCGTGTGGATTCGCTCGGTTGGCCCACTGGCTCTCGCGCGCTTGGCGGGATAACCTCGCAACCATGAGCAAAGAGCAATCAGCGCAAAGCTTTCTCGACCCTCTCGTCGACTTGGCCCACGCGGCCGGACAAGCCATTTTGACAATCTATCAACAGGATCGGTTGGCGGTGGAGAAGAAGGCCGATGATTCTCCGGTGACCGCCGCGGATCTGGAGAGTCAACGCGTGATCGTCGAGGGGCTTGGCGTGCTGGCGCCCGAGATTCCGGTGCTCGCCGAAGAGTCGGCGGCGGCGCCTTGGACCGAGCGCCGGGATTGGGATCGTTTTTGGCTGGTCGACCCGCTCGACGGCACCCGCGAGTTCTTGGCGCGCAACGGCGAGTTCACGGTCAATATCGCGTTGATCGAAGACGGTCTGCCGACCGCTGGCGTGGTCTTGGCGCCGGCGCTCGATCGCGCCTGGATCGGCGCGCGTGACGCCGGTGCGTTCGAGATCGAGGGCGATGCGCGTCGACCGATCGAAGCCAAGGGCACCGGCGCGGCCGAGCCGACCATCATGGTGAGTCGGAGCCACGCCGGAGAGAAGGTGGAACGCTACCTGGGGCGGCTCGGCGCTCATCAACGTCTTCCCATGGGAAGCTCGATCAAGCTTTGCCTGGTGGCCACCGGTGAGGCCGATCTGTACCCGCGGCTCAACCCGACGCGGATGTGGGATACCGCCGCGGGGCACGCGGTGCTCCTGGCCGCTGGTGGCGACATCATCATCGCCCGGGCCGAAGGCGTCGACGGAGCGGGTGAGCCGCTACGCTATTACCGGGAAGAATTGTTGAATCCTGGTTTTGTCGCCTACGGCACCAGCGGACCGCCCGCCGTCTTGTAAGTCTCGGCTTGTACGTCGCGGTATGAGTCATGTGACGGCGGGATGAAGGTTGTGCGTTATGCTCACGCCATCTAACCCGCAAACGCGACGCGCGCTGGGCGTGCATCGCTCCAAGAGGAGATGAATCATGGCGAAGTTGGCGGATATTGAAGGTATTGGTGAAGTCTACGCCGGCAAGCTCGAAAAGGCTGGTATCAAGTCGCAGGCGAAGCTCCTCGAAGCGGGGCGTAAACCCAAAGGTCGCAAAGATATCGCCGAAAAGTCCGGGATCTCCGGCAAGCTCGTGTTGGCGTGGGTCAACCGCGCGGATCTAGCTCGGATCAAGGGTGTCGGCGAAGAATACGCCGACCTTCTCGAGCATGCCGGGGTCGACACGGTTCCCGAGCTGGCTCAGCGCAACGCGGCCAACCTGCACGCCAAGATGGCCGAGGTCAACGAGGCCAAGAACCTGGTTCGTCGTCTGCCGCCGCAGTCGCAGGTCGAGAATTGGGTGGCGCAGGCCAAAGAGCTGCCCCGCGCCATCGAGTATTGAGTCAGTCGAGGCGCGATTAGTCGCGCCTGCCCTGTAGGCGGGCACGCAGGCCGCGATACCAGCGCGCCACCCGAGACCGCTCGACATGAGTCAGCTCGGTGTGGAGGCGCTGGTTTTCCGTTTGTAGCGAATCGAGCTCGTCGAGCAGCCGTTGACGCTCGAGATGGTGGGCGAAGAGCTCGTGACTCTGACGCGCGTTCACCCGGTCGAAGGCGTCGATCTGGCCACGCATCCGAGCGATTTGCTCTTCGTAGACATCCGACATCTCGCGTAGCGAGCTGAGCGCCGAGACGCTGTTTTGGTGGCCGCTCCAGCCCCCGATCGCTTCGACTTCGCGCCGATGCTCGCCGTCGTCTCCGCCGCGAATATCGTGTAGCAGAGCGGCTTCGGCGGCCCGCATCTCGTCCAAGAGCTCTTCGTTCGCCGGAATCCGACACAGCTTGGCCAGACGCAGGGTCAGGGTATCGACCGTGAAGCTCGCGGTGCTCGGTAGCGCGAAGCCCCGCACCACCAGGTCGACCGCCAGATGCCACAGGGCGCGTAGCCGGACCAGGGCGAGATCGACGCTGCCGCCGGCACACCATTCATCGTCGACGTAGACCAAGTCCTTATCGGAGGTGGCGACGAAATTCGCCAGGTCGACGTCGAGCATGTCGGCGGGGAGACGATCCCCGGTATCGACTTTCCGATAGGGATGAACCGGATCGTCGGCGCTCGGCGGCGCCGGTTCGAGCTTGTGGCGATCGAGATAGCGAATCCAGCGATCGAGCGCGTGTTTGAGTCGATCTTCGTCGCGCGCGGCGCAGGCTTCGAGCGCCAGCTGTTCGAGCGTGTGACCGCGATACCAAATCTGCGCCGATACCGGCTTCTGACGCAGCCAGCCAGCTTCCTCCATCTCGTCCACCGCGACCGGACGCGGGTCGACACGACGTGCCGTGACCCGGCGTTGCTTGCCGCGTCCGGTGATGGTCTTCATGCGACGCCAATGGAATTGCCGCGTCCGGGTGAAGAGCCAGGCGAGTGAATCCGGGTCGAGCAGACGGTTCGGGTCGCCGGCTTCACGGGTGGCGCAGATCATGAACGAGTTGGCGACTTCGGGCCCGATCCCGGCGCCGACCAAGCTGCGATGCGCCTGACGGAGGTCGAAGCTCAGCTCACCCTCGAAGCCATTGCCACGGGCCAGCGGATCGCGCACCAGCTGGTCGATCAGCGTCGCGGCATCGGCTTCTTCGTAAGCTGCTTCGGTGAGGATGGTGGTCGGGAGTTTGTAGTCGGGAAACGGAAAAAGCCACTGGTGTCGCGACAGACCCGCGGCGCTCAAGAGCTCGCTCAGATGCCTGCGTGACCAGGTGCGCACGTCGCTTCCCGGGTAGCCGTGAACCCCGATCCACGACAGACCGAGATGATCCTCGGTACGCCCCGCCAGGTACTGCAACCCGAGCTGATTTTCGATCGCCAAGACGAGCACGCCATCGGAGCGGAGATGCTCGGCGATGCGATCGAGCATGGCGGCGGGGCCATCGCCGCCTCCTGACGCCGCGCCCGAATACTCGAGAACGCCCACCACGAGGACGACATCGAAGCCTTTGCGGTCCTCGAACGCCGCGAAGTCGCCCGCGTGGACCTGGACGTTGTCCAGGTCGCTACAGCGCAGGGAGATGGCCCTGGCGCGATTCGGGTTGCCTTCGACCGCCACCACGTCGGCGCCGCGTTCTCCGAGCCAACGGGTCAGCGCGCCACAGCCGGCACCGATCTCGAGCACCCGATGCTCGGGGCCGATCGAGAACGGCAAGAGGAGGTGCAGACGGGTCGGCGAGAAGTGGTAGCGAGTGCCCCAGTCCTCGATCCGGGCCGCCAAAGCGTCCGAGCCCGCCGAGCGATCGGCGGTTTCGACCAGCGCGTTGAGCACCCGCCCTTCGGCGTCGTCGCGGTACGACAGTGGCTGTTCCAGGTCATTGAGCGCAACGTCGCGCGCGACCGACTCCTCGTCGGTGAGCTCGTCAGATCGCGGCAGAACGTTGGACGATGACACGCGGTCTCCTCAAACGGCGCTGGCCGCTTCCTCATAGGCTTCGAGCGGTGGGCACGTGCACACCAGGTGACGATCACCGTAGGCGTTGTCGACACGACCGACCGGTGGCCAGAACTTGCGTTCGGTGAGCCACGGGGCCGGAAACGCCGCCACCTGGCGGCTGTAGGCGTGCGGCCAATCGTCGGCGGAGACCGTCGCGATGGTGTGGGGAGCATTCTTGAGAGGGTTGTCGTCCTGCGCGAGCTCACCGTTCTCGATGGCGCGAATCTCGTTGCGAATCGCCACCAGGGCGTCACAGAAGCGATCGAGCTCTTCTTTCGACTCGCTCTCGGTGGGTTCGACCATCAGCGTACCGGCCACCGGCCACGACAGCGTGGGCGCGTGAAAACCGTAGTCGATCAGACGCTTGGCGACATCCTCGGCCTCGATCCCGGCGCTCTTCTTGAACGGGCGCAGATCGAGAATGAACTCGTGTGCGACGAGCCCGGTCTTGCCGTGTTTGGCATCGCCACGGAAGAGCACGTCGTAATGCTCCTCGAGCTTGGCCGCCATGTAGTTGGCGTTCAAAATGGCGACTTCCGACGCGCGTCGCAAGCCCGCGGCACCCATCAAAGCAATGTAGACCCATGAAATCGGCAGGATGCTGGCGCTGCCCCAGGGCGCCGCCGACACCGCGCCGAGCGACTCCGAGCCACCCATCGTGATCACCGGGTGATCGGGGATGTGCGGGGCGAGATGCGCCTGGACGCCGATCGGTCCCATACCCGGTCCACCCCCACCGTGGGGGATGCAGAAGGTCTTGTGTAGATTGAGGTGACAGACGTCGGCGCCGTAGTCGGCCGGGCGACACAGACCGACCTGGGCGTTCATGTTGGCGCCGTCGAGATAGACCTGGCCGCCGTGCTCGTGAACCGCGTCGCAAATCTCACGGACGTTTTCCTCGAACACACCGTGGGTCGACGGGTAGGTGATCATCAACGCGGCGAGCTTGTCGGCGTGCGCGGCGGCTTTGGCACGGACGTCGTCGAGGTCGACATTGCCGTCGTCGTCACAGGCGACCGTGACCACCCGCATACCCGCCATGACCGCCGACGCCGGATTGGTGCCGTGCGCCGACACGGGAATCAAGCAGACGTCGCGATGCTCGTCGCCACGCGCGTGGTGGTAGGCACGGATCACCATCAAACCGGCGTATTCACCCTGCGCGCCGGCGTTGGGCTGGAGGGAGACCGCGGGGAAACCGGTGATTTCGCCCAGCCAGCTTTCGAGCGAGTGGAACAGAGCCTGATAGCCAGCGGTTTGCGACTCGGGCGCGAACGGATGGATCCGGCCAAAGGCTTCCCACGTCACCGGCACCATCTCGACCGTCGCGTTCAGCTTCATCGTGCACGAGCCGAGCGGAATCATCGAGTGGGCGAGCGACAGATCACGGTTCTCCAACCGTTTGAGATACCGCAGCATCTCGGTCTCGGTGTGGTACGCGTGAAAGACCGGATGCTCGAGAATCGGCGACGTGCGCTCGTGCACGCCAGGATACGGCGCGTCCAGATCACCGAGCAGATCGTCGACCCCGAAGTCGGGAGCCGTGCCGCCGTTGAAGAAGCGCAGCAGGCTCTCGATTTCCTCGACGTCGCTCACCTCGTCGAGACTGACCCCGATCGCATCGGGCGCGATCCGTCGCAGGTTGACGTGGTGATCGGCGGCTTCGGCGAGGATTCGCTCGGCGCGGCGCTCGGAGGTATCGATCCGCAGGGTGTCGAAGAAGGGCCGATCGCTCAGGCGATAGCCCAAACGCTCGAGACCGGCGGCGAGCACACGGGTCAGGGCCCGTACGCGGCTGGCGATCTTCCGCAGCCCATCGGGCCCGTGGTAGACGGCGTACATCGACGCCATGATCGCCAGCAGAGCCTGCGCGGTACAGATATTCGACGTCGCCTTGGCGCGTCGGATGTGCTGCTCACGGGTCTGCAGGGCGAGACGGTAGGCGAGCTTGCCGTGCGCGTCGTGGGACGCGCCCACCAGGCGACCCGGAATCAACCGCTTGTGCTTTTCGCCACAGGCGAAGAACGCGGCGTGCGGACCGCCAAAGCCGAGAGGCACGCCGAAGCGCTGGGTCGTGCCGATGGCGACATCGGCGCCGAAGTCACCCGGCGAGCGGAGCAGGACCAGGGCGAGCGGGTCACAGGCGACGATCACCAGGGCGCCGGCTTCGTGTGCGTGCGCGACCAATGCGTCGTAGTCGACGATATGGCCGTCGGTATTCGGGTATTGGACCAAGACGCCCGCCACATCGCTGAGATCGGCGGCCATCGGATCACCCGAGCGCAGCTCGATCCCCAAACCCGAGGCCCGGGTGGCGAGCACCGCCGGGGTCTGCGGATGACAGCCGTCGGCGACGAAGAAAGCCGGTCGCTTGCCCTTGTGCACGCTCCACGCCATCCCCATCGCCTCGGCGGCGGCGGTCGCCTCGTCGAGCAGCGACGCATTGGCCACCGGCAGACCGGTGAGGTCGCTCACCATCGTCTGGAAGTTGAGCAGCGCCTCCAAGCGCCCCTGGGCGATCTCGGCCTGATACGGCGTGTACTGCGTATACCAACCCGGATTCTCGAGGACATTGCGCTGGATCACCGCCGGGACATGACAGTCGGCGTAGCCCATACCGATCAGGGAGCGAAAGATGTCGTTCTTGCCGGCGAGCCTGCCGAGCTGTTCGAGCACCTCGTGCTCGCCCAGGGGCGTGTCGTCGTCGAGCTTGTCCAGGTGCAGGGGACGGTCGAGACGGATCGCCGCCGGAATCGTGTCGTCGACCAACGCATCCAGCGAGTCGTATCCCAGTGCCTCGAGCATGGTCCGCACATCGTTTTCACTCGGGCCGATGTGACGACGGGGAAACGTCTCGGTGGGAGCGAGCAGGTCGCGGTCAGAGCTCATGGGTGGTGGTGTCCTCTAATGACTTGTGGGTGTGTCTCGTGGCGCGGGACGATTGCCGAGAAGCGGATGCCACGGTCGACGTGCAACGCACAAAAGGGGCGAAGGAACCGGGCCGCCTTCGCCAGCCCGGTATCCTATCGAAGAGATCGTGCTCATAGGTAGCGATGACGGGCGATCGTTACCTGACAGGTGCATCGATGTCTTCGGGCGATGGCGTGCCAGAATGCTCTCGATGTCGTGCGCGCCCGTCTCCGCGATCATTCCGACCCGTGATCGAGCCCGACGGGTCGGTGATGCGATCGCCTCGGTGTTGCTGCAAAGCCTGCCACCCAAAGAGCTCGTGGTGATCGACGATGGCTCTCGGGACGATACGAGGCGCAGGGTAGCGAGCTACGAGCGTCTCGCGCGGCGTCGTGGCGTCGACCTCCAGCTCGAAACGATCGAGCCCTCAGGGGTCAGCGCGGCGCGCAACCGGGGCATTGCGCGCGCCACCCAGCCGTGGGTCGCCTTGCTCGATTCCGACGATCTATGGTGCCCACGCAAGCTCGAGATCCAGCTCGCCAGACTCGCGGCGCATCCGCATCGTCTGTGTCATACCGACGAAGTCTGGATTCGCAACGGTCGTCGGGTCAATCCGCGTCGGCGTCACCAAAAGCGCGGTGGCCGGATCTTTCGCGACGCCTTACCGCTCTGCGTCATCTCACCTTCGGCAGTCCTTCTCGAACACGCGCTCCTCATCGAGCACGGTGGCTTCGACGAAAGCTATCCTGCGTGTGAAGATTACGACCTCTGGTTGCGCATCACCGCACGCGAGGACGTGCTCTACGTCGATGAGCCACTGGTGATCAAAACCGGTGGTCACGCCGATCAGCTGTCACGCACCACCGAGGCGCTCGATCGTTATCGGATCCGCGCGCTCGACAACCTGCTCGGCACATCCGATCTCGAAGCGGAGGATCGCGTCGCCGCGATCGATATCTTGACGAGCAAGATCGATGTCTATGCTGCCGGGGCCGCGCGTCGTGGTCGTCATCACGAAGTCGCCACGCTCCGCGCCCTCAAGGCTCGATGGGAGGCCGTTTTATGAAGCTCATCCGTGTCGCCGCCGCCGTCACCAACCAGACGCCACTCGATTGGCAAGGCAACCAGCGTCGTATGAGCGCCGCCATCGCCGACGCGCGTCGTCAGGGCGCCAGCGTGCTCTGTCTGCCCGAGCTGTGCATCACCGGCTACAACTGCGAAGACGCGTTCTACACGCCGGGGGTCGAGAGCCAGGCGCACGAGATGCTGCGCGGCCTCGCGGTCGAGACCCAGGGCATGATCGTCGCCGTCGGCCTGCCGCTGAGCTATCGCAAAGCCCTGTTCAACGCGGTCGCCCTCTTGGTCGATGGTCGGATCGCCGGTTTCGTGCCCAAACGCTACCTGGCGGGTGACGGGCTCTACTACGAGCCACGCTGGTTTCGTGCCTGGGACGACGGCATTCGCGCCACGGTCGACCTCGACGGCACGAGCTACCCGGTCGGCGATCTCGTCTTCGTCTGCGACGGCGTGCGGATCGGTTTCGAAATCTGTGAAGACGCCTGGGTGGCGCGTCGCCCGGGTGGTGAGCTCGCGATGCGTGGCGTCGACCTCATCCTCAATCCGAGCGCCAGTCACTTCGCCTTTGGCAAACACGAGATCCGCAGACGCTTCGTGCTCGAGGGCTCACGTGCCTACGCCGTCGGCTATGTCTACGCCAACCACCTCGGGGTCGACGCCGGTCGCGCCATCTACGACGGTGGTGCCCTGATCGCCGCCGGTGGCGACATGATCACCGAAGGTCCACGTTTCGGTTTTCACGAGGTCTGCGTCACCTCGGCCGTCATCGACTTCGACCTCTTGCGGATGCAGCAAAAACGCACCGCCAGCTTTCGTCCCGAGCTCGGTGACGACACCAGCCACGAAGTCCACGTGCCGTTTCGCTTTCCCGCGCTCGACACCGCGGCGCGCGCGCCACAAAGCTCGTGTGGGGGTAGCGAGCCGCGTAGCTTCAGCAAAGAAGAAGCCTTCAGCCGCGCCATCACCCTGGCTCTCTTCGACTACATGCGCAAGAGCCGCAGCCGAGGCTTCGTCGTCTCGCTTTCCGGTGGCGTCGACAGCGCCGCCGTCGTCAGCCTGGTGTGCCTGATGGTGCGTCGGGCGATCGCCGAGCTCGGCATCGACGGATTTCGCCAGCGACTGTCGTACATCGCCGATCTCGAGGAGACGACGGACGCCGTTCTCCGCAGGCTTCTGCTCACCGTCTACCAGGCCACCCGCAACAGCGGTGACGCCACCCGCGAAGCCGCCGCCGCCGTCGCGCGTGGCACCGGCGCCACCCATCTCGAAGTCGACGTCGACGACCTCTTCGGCACCTACGTCGACAAAATCGCCGATGCCATCGGTCGCGACCTCACCTGGGAGCGTGACGACATCACCCTGCAGAACATCCAGGCGCGGGTGCGTCTCCCCAGCGTTTGGATGCTCGCCAACCTGCGTGGCGCCCTGCTGCTCGCCACCAGCAATCGAAGCGAAGCGGCGGTCGGCTACACCACCATGGACGGTGACACCGGTGGTGGTCTGTCGCCCATCGCCGGGATCGACAAAGCCTTCCTGCGTATCTGGCTACGCTGGCTCGAAACCCAAGGCGCCGACGGCCACGACCCCATACCCGAGCTCGCTGCCGTCAACCGTCTGGCCCCCACCGCCGAGCTTCGTCCTCCCGGCGCCCACCAAACCGACGAAGACGACCTCATGCCCTATGACCTGCTCGAAGCCATCGAACGCGCCGCCATCCGCGACAAACAGCTTCCGCTCGAAGTCCACCAAACCATGCGTCCCCGCTTTCCTGACCTCGACGCCAACCAACTCGCCACCTACGTCGAGCGCTTCTTCCGGCTGTGGAGTCGCAACCAATGGAAACGCGAACGCTACGCCCCCTCCTTCCACGTCGACGACGAAAACCTCGACCCCAAAACCTGGTGTCGTTTCCCGATCCTCTCGGGCGGATTCGACAAAGAGATCGCGGAGATGTGGCGAGCCATCTAGAGTGAGAGGATGGAAGCTCTCTCGAGATAGCTTTTGCGCGAGCGACAAGAGACCGACAGAAGAGAATGACGATTCCCAGCTTCAACCCCCTCGGTCCCGAATCCACTCTCGGTCCCTACCGGGTCATCGAGCCGATCGGCTCGGGTGGAATGGGGGAGGTGTTGCTCGCTCGCGATCCGCGGCTGGATCGGTGGGTGGCGATCAAGCGGATTCATCTTTCATCGGCGCGGGACGAGCGACGGCAGCGTTTGCTTCGTGAGGCGAAGCTGGCGGCGTCGCTAAAACACGAAGCCATCGTGCAGGTGTATGACCTGCTGACCATCGACGATGTGGATCACATCGTCATGGAGTATGTCGACGGCGAGAGTCTGAACGCGCGCCTTTTGCGACAGCCTCCGTTGGAGTTCGGCGAGAAGTTGCGGATCGCGGCGGCGATCGCGCAGGGGCTGGCGTATGCGCATCGTCATGGCGTGATCCATCGCGATCTGAAGACGGAGAATGTGCTGGTCGATGAGGAAGGGCGGGTGAAGATCGTCGACTTCGGGATCGCGCGACGCGCGACGCCAGACGAGACGGAGGAGTCGCTGACCCGCACTGGCGCGCTGTTGGGCACGGTGCGGGCGATGTCGCCCGAGCAGGCGCGGGGGGATACGGCCGATGAGCGTTCGGATCTCTTTTCGTTCGGGGTGCTGATCTACGAGCTTTTCGTCGAGGCGTCTCCGTTCGCGAGTGGCAATCCTCTGCAGACCATTCAGAAGATCATCGGCCAACCGCATTCCTCGGCGACGAGCATCAATCCCGATTTGCCCGAAGCTCTGGGAACGTTGATCGATCACCTGCTTGAAAAGGCGCCGGAGAACCGTCCGGAGAATGCCGAGGCTGTGGCCCGGTTGCTGTCGCCCTGGG
>JBCDBH010000185.1:0-11383 GCA_039184055.1 Acidobacteriota bacterium | reverse complement strand
TTTGGCCATTGGTTGGTGGTCGCTCCGCCGTACCCGTAGCCCACGAGACTTTTTCATCGCCGGACAAAACGTCGGGTTGTGGGTCACCGCGATGGCGACCATGTCCGCGGCGTTCTCGGGCTTCATCTTCATCGGCGGTCCGGGGCTTACCCAACGGCTCGGTGTGTCGTCCTTTTTCATCTCGGTGCCGCTCGGTTTCACCGCCGCCATGCTGTGCTGGACCCTGGCCAAACCTCTGCGTTTGCTCGCCGAGATCCGTGAGGTCTACACGGTTCCCGACGCGGTGTTCTGGCGTTATGGCAGCCGGCGAGCCTCGGGTGCCGCGGCGATCGCGGTGGTGGTCGGTTCGATCGCCTATTTGGGCGCGCAATTGCTCGCTCTCGGTCTGCTCATCGAGTCGATTTTCGGTACCCGTGAGTGGCTCGGTATGGCGTCACGACCGCTGGCGACGCTATGCGGATTGGTGATCGTGCTCACCTACAGCGTCGCCGGTGGCATGATCGCCGGGGTCTACACCGACTTTGTCCAAGGCGTGATCATGACGGTCGCCGCCGTCTTCGTCTTTTTCTTCGCGCTCGATGCGGGTGGCGGCTTACGCACCATGGTGGAGACCATCGCGACGAGTGAAGGCGCGGCATTCGTCGATCCCCTCGGTGGGGTGCCCTTGGTCACCGCGCTCGGTTTCTTCTTCGTCTTCGGGATCGGCACCCTCGGCCAGCCGCACATGCTGCACAAGCTCTACATGCTCGACGATCCACGCAAGATTCGCTGGATGCCGCTTCTCTTCGGCGGCAGCCAGGTCCTATGCGTGCTCATCTGGCTCGGTATCGGCCTCGCTGTGCCCACCCTGATCGCCAACGGCGAGCTCGCGCCGCTCGCCAATCCCGACGACGCGGCGCCCGCGTTCCTGCTCAACGCGGTTCCCGACGTGCTCGCGGGTCTGGTGTTCGCTGGCTTGTTGGCGGCGATCATGTCCACCGCCGATTCCTTCGTCAACGTCGCATCCGCCGCGCTGGTCCGCGACCTGCCTCGTGCCTTGGGACGACCGCTGCGCGACGAGCTTTTCTGGGGTCGCGTCGCGGTCGCCGCGATCGCCGTAGCCGCCACCCTGCTCGCCTGGGTGTGGGGCGACCTCATCGCCCTGCTCGGCACCTTCGCCTTCGGGATCTTCGGCGCCGCCCTCACCCCCGCTTTGGCCATCGGTCTCAACTGGCCTCGCGCCACGCCCGCCGCCGCCACCGCTTCGATCCTCACCGGTGTCGGGCTCACCCTAGTGCTCGAATTCCTTGCCAAACAGACCTTCCTACCCGGCTTGCCCAAGCCCGACTTCCTGGTCGCCGGCTTTCTCCCCTCCGCCGTGTCCCTGGCGGTCTCTTTCGTCGTCTTCTTCGTGGTCAGCTGGCTGACGTCGGCGCGGGTCATCGACCGCGACGTCGAGATGGTGATGGAGATCTGAGCTCCCGGTTACTCGACGTAGCCCAGGTTCCGGAGATGCTCGATGTCATCCGCGCTCAGTCCGTTCGACGATGTTCGACCCGCGATGAGCCGTGGCGGGTGTTGTTCGAGCTCGTCAGCGAGCTGGCAGAAGAGCCGATTGATCGTCGCCTCGTCGGTGAGCGCGCTCGTCTCGCCAGGATCGTTCACGAGGTCGTAGACCTCGGGTTGGCGTTCGGGGCGCCACAAACCACGCCCGTAGCGCGCCACGAAGAGCCGATGAAGATCGGTATACGGATTGCCGGTACGGCAGATGTACCAGAATCGCGTGTGGTACTCGGCATAGAGTTTGTGATCGAAAGTTCGCAGGCTCACTTCGCCGAGACCGCGGAATGACAGCGCATGAGGCGTTGGTTCGTCGTGTTGGAGCGCGACGCCGTCGAAGCCCTCCATCGGCAGACCCGCCGCGACCATCATGGTCGGTGCCAGATCGATCAACCTCGCCTGACGCTCTTCCTCGACCTCGGCGGCGAATCCGGGCCCCGCGACGATCAAAGGCACCCGGATGAGCTCGTCGTGGAGATGATGCGAGTGCAGCATGCCACCACGGTCGAAGAATTCCTCGCCGTGGTCGGAGGTGACCATGTAGAGCGTGTTGGAGGGTGAGAAGCCGATCTGGTCGAGGTGGTCGAGGAGGCGACCGACTTCACGGTCGGATTGTAGGATCTCGCCGTCGTATCGACCGATCAGGTAGTCGAGCTCACCCGGGCGCAAGGCGCCGTCATCCTGTGAGAGCGCCTGGAAATGATCGGTCATCTCCCGGACCGACATGGCGTCGTATTCGGCCGCGAAGGAGCGAAAGGGCTGGGCGTTCGGGTTTTCCCACGGTGCCGGTTCGGCGGGCTCGTAGGGGTGGTGTGGATCGAGAATGTGGAGCCACAGGAAAAGCGGCCGATCCGAGCTCCGCTCATCCAGCCAGGCGAGCGTGGCGTCGACGAGATGCGAGGCGTTGTGTTGGCGAGCGTTGCCGATCGACCGAAACATCCCGGTATCTTCGTCGAAATGCTCGAAACCTTGCGCGAAGCCATTGTTCGCCTTCAGGTACGGGTTCGAGACGAACGCGGCGGTCTCATAGCCACCGAGCGCCAGTCGCTCCGCGATCATGTGCAGGCCTTCGGCGACGAACGCTCCGGCGCCCTCACGTTCCTTGCGTTCGTACTCGATCACGTGTGGATACAGCCCGGTCGACATCGACGCCATGGAGCTATTGGTCGCCGGTGCCTGAGCGATGGCGTGCGCGTATACGGTGCCACGCGAGGCCAGCTCATCGAGTCGCGGAGTCACCGGACGGGTATAGCCGGCGAAGCCGACATGATCCCAGCGCAAGGTGTCGATGGTGATCAGGACGATATGGGGCGGCGAGTCGCTCGATTTGTCGGGTGTGGACGATTCGAGAGCCTCCTCCGAGAGATAGGGGATCGACTCGATGTTCAGTGTCGGTGGGTCGCCCACGGCGTTCTGTCGAAGACCCGTGAACGTCACCGCGATGACCAGAAATCCGAGCAGCAGTCCACGCCACATCGGCCCGAGGTCGGTGGCGAGCAAACCGACGACGATAGCGAGCGGTAGGCTGGCTACAAAGGCGGCGCCGGCGCTGGGTAACACGGTCGCCAGGGTCGGATCGGATACGAACGGATGTTGACCGCGCGTGATCACCTGGCTGGCCAGGATCGCGCCGACGGTCAGCGCGAGTCCAGAGGTAAACATTGCCGCGATACACCCGCGGAGCCATTGAGTCGAGCTCATGCATCACCCTCACTTGCAAGACAAATCCAAAATTCGAACGTATGGTTTCGCGTCTTATCGATGAATGCAATGGGTGTGGATCGGTTTTCAGGCGTGGCGAAATGCTCCAAACCAGGTCGTCGATCGGGCTGGTGTTTGCCGCGTCGCGGCATTAGAGTCGAACCATGACCAAACCGAGCCAACCGAGCCCTCGCAAGCCCTGGAAAAAGCGTCTCGTTTTCCGTCTGCTCGGCCTTTATCCACCCTATTTCGGCGCGGGCGTGTGGGTGACCCGTGTGGCGCGTGACATCTCGGCCATCGAGGTGCGGATGAAATTGCGCTTTTGGAACCGCAACTATGTCGGCACCCACTTTGGCGGCTCGCTTTATTCCATGGTCGACCCGTTCTACATGTTGATGATGATCGAGCTGCTCGGGCCCGGTTACCTGGTGTGGGACAAGGCCGCGACGATCCATTTTCGTCGTCCGGGTCGAGGCACGGTTCACGCGCGATTCGAGATCCCACCCGAAGAAGTCGCGCGGGTACGCGAGCTCGCCGACAACAACGACAAAGTCGAGCCGGTGTACACGGTCGAGGTTCGCGACGCCGATGGCGAGCTGGTCGCCGAAGTCGAGAAGGTTCTGTGGGTGAAGAAGAAGCGGCGAAACCGAGCGGTGACCTGAGGTCGGCGCGATCCGGATGCCGGGGCTCTCCGTACATCCCAATCGAGGTCGAACTGAAAAAGACGCCGAGGAGGTCGATGTGAGCACGACGATGGCCGAGACTTTTGTGCTGGTGCTCGGTATCTACGCGGGATTGGGATCGCTTTTTGCGATCGCATTCGCGTGGGTCGGCGCCGGGCGTGTCGACGAGGCGGCGAAGCAGGGTACGTGGGGGTTTCGATTGTTGATCATGCCGGGCGCGGCGGCGCTCTGGCCGTATCTCGCCTGGCGCTGGATGCGTGGCGCACAACCGCCCGAGGAATCGAACGCTCACCGCCACGCCGCCGAGGAGCGGTCGTGATCGCGCCGCTGCGTCGTCGTCACCGCTGGTTGTTGCCTCTCGTGGCGCTCGTCACCTTGCCCTTGACCGTCGCCGCGCTGATCGGTCGCGAGCCGGCGGATCGTTGGGTGCCGGAGCCCGGTACGACGTCGATCGGCACCGCGCCCTGGGTGCAAGCCGAGCTACCCGTGTTGTCGGTCGACGACACATCGATCGAGGGGGTCACCATCGAGCTGCTCGAAGATGGTGCGACGCGTCGCCTGGCGCTTAGGGCGACCACACCGCTGACCGCGCCGGTGGTCCTGGTGTATTGGTCCACCGATGCAAGCACATCGACCGAGACGGGCCTGCCGGTGGATGCGACGTTGCTCGGCTCGTTCGACGGTGAGCAGCAGCGTCGCTATCGGCTCGACGGCCCTCTTCCCGGCACCGTGGTTCTCTACAGCCTGGGTCACCAGACGGTGATTGGTACGGCCGATCTGAGCGAGGAGGGTTGATCATGGGTGTGTCGTATCAAGGCGTGCAGTGGAATCGGCAGAAACGACGCTACGACCTGGTCTTGCTCGCCGGTGTGTTGCTCTATCTGGCGTGCTTTCTCGGTCTCGGCGCGGTGTTCGCGCCCCGAGCGACCGCCGAGACGATGATGATCCGGGCTTTTGGTACCGGCGCCTTTCTCCTCCTCCACATCATTCTCTCGATCGGGCCGTTGGCGCGTCTCGACCGACGCTTCGCGCCCTTGCTCTACAACCGTCGTCATCTCGGCGTCACGATGTTCATTCTGGCGTTCGCGCACGGTGCCCTGGCGACCCTGCAATTCCACGGCTTTGGGGATGTGAATCCCCTGGTGTCGCTCCTCACCGGTAATCCGCGCTTCGACAGCCTGATCGACTTTCCGTTTCAGCCGCTCGGCTTCGCGGCGCTGATCATCCTCTTTTTGATGGCGGCGACCAGTCATGATTTCTGGCTCGCCAACCTCACCGCACCGGTGTGGAAGGCCCTCCACATGCTGGTCTATGTCGCCTACGGTCTGATCGTGCTCCACGTCGTGCTCGGTGTGTTGCAGCAGGAACAGAACCCCGCGCTCGCTGGCGTGGTGCTCGCCGGCGCGCTGTGGGTCTTCGGGCTCCATGTCGTCGTGGGTATGCGGGAGAAAGCCGTCGATGTCGAGCGCACCGGTCCGGTGGCCGATGGCTTCGTCGACTGTGGCACCGTCGCCGACATTCCCGACACCCGCGCCCGGGTCGTGACCTTGGCCGGTGAGCGGGTGGCGATCTTCAAATATGGTGGCAAGGTCTCGGCGATCTCGAACGTCTGCCGACACCAGAACGGCCCGCTCGGCGAAGGCAAAATCGTCGACGGCTGTGTCGTCTGTCCGTGGCATGGCTACCAATACCGTCCCGACGACGGCGCTTCGCCCCCGCCGTTCACCGAAAAAGTACCGACCTTCCGGGTCCGTGTCGACGACGGACGGGTGTGGGTCGATCCGCAGCCGTTGCCCGCCGGGACGCGGGTCGAACCGGCCCGTATCGAGGAGGTGGCGTGATGCGTGACGACAAGACCGGTGACGAGTTCTATATCGGTTGGGAGGAAAACGCCCCGAAGCACACCGGCAAGCTGGTGCGCAACGTAGTCGTCGTGCTCTTGGGTTTGGCGGTGGTGGTGCCGCTCGTCCTGCTCGCCGCCCAAGGTCCCTTCGCGCCGTCGGTGCACGAATTCGGCACCATCCGTAGCTTCGAAGGCACGATCCGCGCCACGCCGTATCCGCAGCTCGACGTCGACGAACCCGGGGCGCCGGGGTCCGTCACCACCTTTCATTTGGTGGCACCCTTCAAATTCGGCGCCGACGCGTACGTGGCCGATTTCGACGGTCAGCGAGTGCGTCTCGACGGTACGTTGAACTTCCGCGGTGGTGAAACGATGATCGAAGTCGTACCGGATTCGATCAGTCGGATCGAAGGAGAGGCCGCTCCCGAGCCGATCGCGATCGGGCACGGCACCCATGCCATGGTCGGGGAGATCCTCGACAGCAAATGCTATCTGGGGGTCATGAAGCCCGGTGAAGGCAAGGCGCATCGGGCGTGTGCGGTGCGCTGCCTATCGGGTGGTATCCCACCGATGTTCGTCTTGCGTGACGCCAGCGGCCTGCCATTCGATCGCTTGCTACTCACCGATGCGGACGGCGGCGCGATCGATTTCGAGACCATCTACCCGTACGTCGCCGAGACGGTCGAGATCACGGGTGAGGTGACTCGGCACGGTCGCGATCTCTGGGTCCTGCAAGCCGATGCCACATCGATCCGTCGCGTGCGGTAAGCTGCGATTACTGGAGGAGCGCTGCAGCGATCGATGGACCCTGGATCCCCCACCCTCAACATCGCGTCGTACCCGGTCTTCGCCGAGCTGGTTCCCACCGTCGAGCAGCGCGAAGGCCGCTATACGCTGCGCTTTGCTCGCACCCTGGAAGAGCTCGACGCGTCCTTGCGTCTCCGTTTCGAGGTGTTCAATCTCGAGCTCGATGAAGGGTTGGCGAGCTCCTTCGAAACCGGCCGCGACACCGACGCCTTCGATGCCGTCTGTCACCATCTCGTCGTACTCGACGAGCACGACACGGTGGTCGGCACGTATCGCATGCAGACGTCGGAAATGGCCGATACTCACGATGGCTTCTACTCCGAAGGGGAGTTCCGGCTCGGCGACCTGCCCGACGATGTGCGACGCAACGCGGTCGAAGTGGGGCGAGCCTGTGTCGCCGCCGACCATCGCAATACCCAGGTGCTCTATCTCCTCTGGCGTGGACTGGCGCTTTACATGTCGAGCAACCAGAAACGTTATCTTTTCGGCTGCTGCTCGTTGACCAGTCAGGACCCTGTCGAAGGAAGGGCGATGTACGACCATCTCACCAAACTCGGGCATATGCACCCGCGTATCGAGGTGGCGCCACAACCGGAGCACCGCTGCTATGATCCTGGCTTCGAGGTCGATCCCGAGACCCCTGCCACCATTCCACGGCTTTTTCGTACCTATCTCCGTCATGGTGCCAAGGTCTGTGGCCACCCGGCCATCGACCGAGAATTCAAGACCATCGATTTCCTGGTGTTGTTCGATATCGAAGCCATGGACGAGCGGCAGGTTCGGACCTTCTTCGGCGGCTCGACACCAGAAGTGAGTGAGGAGAATCCATGAGTCTCGGCCAACAAAACATTGCCGTCTTGGCTCAGGCGCGCGATCTGCTCGCGCAACTCGATCCTGCCCACCTGGAGCCGAGCGGGAGCACGAGTGGCGTCGGCGCTCATTTGCGTCATTGCTTCGACGCCTATCGATGTTTCCTCCGCGGCCTCGACGCCGATGGCCTGATCGACTACGACGCTCGTGAGCGCGACGTCGAGGTCGAACGCGACCCGAACATCGCCTTGGCGCGAGTCGACGAGCTGGTGTGCGCGCTCGATGCCCTGTCGGTCGATGCGGCAAACCAGCCGGTGCGGGTGCGTCACGACGCGGCGGCGTGGGAACACGCCGATCCGTGGAGCCAATCGACCGTGGCGCGCGAGCTCCAGTTCTTGCTCAGCCACACCATTCACCACTACGCGCTGATCGCACATTTGCTCGCGGTGCGCGGCGTCGAGGTCGACGCCACGTTCGGGGTTGCGCCGTCGACGCTCGAATACCGGAGCGCCGTGGCTACATGTGCACAGTGAGCTGGCTCGCCACCGATGCCGGTGGCTACGAGCTCTTCTTCAACCGTGACGAGCAGCACACGCGGCAACGCGCGGCGGCGCCGAGCGTGCACGAACAAGACGGCGTGCGTTTTCTGGCGCCGATCGATACCGACGCCGGAGGCACCTGGCTCCTGGTCAACGAGCATGGCGTGACGATGTGCTTGCTCAACCGCTATCCGCCCGCCGCGCCCCAGCCGGTCGACCAGCGTAGTCGCGGTTTGCTCTTGCTCGAGCTCGCCTCGGCGCCCCGTGCCGCCGAGGTCTTCGCACGGCTGAGCGCCGTCGAGCTTCGGCGGTATCGGCCGTTCACGCTCTTGGCGCTCGATCGTTCCGAGCCGGCGCAGCGCGCGTGGTGGGACGGCAGACGTCTGTCGGTGTCCCCATCACCCTCGCCGGTGCCGCTTTTCTCGTCGTCGAAACGTGCCGACGAAGTCGCGGCGTCGCGGCAAGCGCTGTGGCGTGACACCGTACTCGCCGCCGGTGGGCCGGATCGCGCGCGGCAATTGGCTTACCATCGCTCGCGCGAACCCGAGCGTGGCGCCCTCTCGCCCTGTATGCACCGCGACGACGCCGCCACGGTGAGCTTCAGCTGGGTGCGGGTCGATGCGGAGACGGTGTCCATCTCGTATGCCGACGGCGCGCCTTGTGACGTCGAGCTGGCGCCACCTCTGACGCTCGGTCGACGCGCGCTCCTCGCCACGGCCTGACGGAAACCCTCTCAACTTCAAGGAGTCGACACGTGCGTTGGCGTTGGCGGCTGGTCGCCGTCTATCTCGTCCTCCTCGCGGCGTCCCACGTCGTTCGTCTCACCAGCCCGCCGCCGGCTCCGGCGCCGGAGTCTCGTACTCTCACCGTACCGGCGGTCAAGGACGGCGAAGCTCTCGACGAGCGCACCGTCACCCTCGCCTATCGTGAGTGGGGCAGCCGTGACGCCGGACCGGCGATCGTGTTGCTCCACGGCAGCCCGGGCGCGGCGGCCGACTTCAGCGCGATGGCCGACGAGCTGGGGTCACGCGCCTGGGTGATCGCGCCCGATCTTCCCGGCTTTGGCGATTCCACCCAGAGCATTCCCGACTACTCGATCCGCGCCCACGCACGCTACGTCGAGACCCTGCTCGACCGTCTCGAGATCGATCGCGCGCATCTGGTGGGCTTCAGCCTCGGTGGCGGTGTCGCGCTCCATGTCGCCGACGACATTCCCGAACGTGTGTCGTCGTTGATCTTGCTCTCGGCGGTGGGCGTGCAAGAGCTCGAGCTGCTCGGTGATCGCAATCTCAACCGCGCGCTTCACGGTTTTCAGCTGCTCGGCCTCTTCTTGCTCGAAGAGGCGGTGCCGCATTTCGGCCTGTTCGATCGGAGCATGCTCAACGTCTCGTACGCGCGCAATTTCTTCGATACGGATCAGCGTCCGTTGCGTGGCATTCTCGAATCGTGGGACGGACCGGCGATGGTTCTCCACGGTGACAAAGACATTCTGGTGCCCTATGCGGCGGCCGAAGAGTCGTATCGCTTGATGCCGCAGAGCGAGCTGATCACCTTCGAGGGCGCCAACCACTTTCTCGTCTTCACGCGGCCGAGTGATCTCGTCGAGCCGATCGCCAGCTTCGTCACCACGGTGGAAGCGGGTCGCGCTCGAACCCGTGATCAGGCGCCTGCCGAACGGGTCACCGCCTCCAAGGCCGACGTCTCGCTACCCACCGTGCAGGGCATGGCGATCGTCATTTGGGTGATCCTGCTCGCCGCCGCGACCCTGGTGAGCGAGGATCTCACCTGTATCGCGTCCGGCTTGCTCGTCGCGCAGGGGCGTATCGACTTCATCTGGGCCGTCGTCGGGTGCTCGCTCGGTATTTTCGTCGGCGACATGTTGTTGTTCAGCGTCGGTCGGGTGCTCGGTCGACCGTGGCTGTATCGACCTCCCTTTTCGTGGCTGCTCAGCGACGACGACATCGAACGCAGCACCTATTGGTTCCAGCAGCGTGGCCCGATGGTGGTGTTCATCAGCCGCTTCGTACCCGGAAGCCGCATGCCGGTCTACATCACCGCCGGCTTGATGCGTCTCAACCCGTTCAAATTCGCCTTCTACCTGATGGCGCCGACCATCGTGTGGACGCCGATGCTGGTCGGGCTCGCCCAGGCGTTTGGCGAACGGGTCCTCTCGGGTTTCGAGACTTTCGCCAAATACGCCATCCCGGGTGCGATCGGCATCGCGCTGCTGATCTACATCGTTCTCACCCTGGCGCGTGGTTTCGCCACCCACCGTGGACGTCGACGGCTGCGTGGCAAGTGGATCCGGATGAGCCGTTGGGAGTATTGGCCACGCTGGATCTTCTACCCGCCGGTGCTGCTGTGGGCGATCGTGCAGATGATCCGTTTTCGCTCGATCACCGTCTTCACCGCCGCCAACCCGGGCATGAACGCCGGGGGTGGCTTTGTCGGTGAGTCGAAAGCGCAGATTCTCGACCGGCTCGATCCCGCCAAGGTCGCGCCCTTCGAGCTTCTGCCGATCGAGGAGAGCGAGCGCGAGACGAGACTCGACGCGTTCATCGAAGAACACGGTTTGCCGATGGTGCTCAAACCCAACGCTGGGCAACGTGGTGACGGGGTCAAGGTGATTCGCGAGCGCGACGAGACCGAGGCGTATTTCGCCCGGATGCAAAGCGCCGAGATCATCGTCCAGGCGTTTGTCGACGGTCCCGAGCTCGGAGTCTTCTGGCTACAGGAGCTGGGCTCAGAGCGTGGCCGGATCTTCTCGGTGACGGAAAAGGTTCGCCCCACGGTCACCGGCGATGGGGAGCGCAATCTGGATGATCTGATCCATGACGACCCTCGCGCGGTGGCGATGGCCGAGGCGTATGTAAAGCGGTTTACCGCGTCACAGCTCGAAGACGTGCCGCGTAGCGGGGACGAAGTCTCGCTGGCCGACCTCGGCACCCATTGTCGTGGCGCGGTATTCCTGGATGGTCGGGAGCACATGACGTCCGAGCTGGAGCAGGCGGTCGACACGCTCAGTCGTGGATACGAAGGCTTCCATTTTGGTCGCTACGATCTGCGTGCGGAGTCGTGGGAGGCGTTCAAGACGGGGGACTTCAAGGTGCTGGAGCTCAACGGTGTCACCTCGGAGGCGACGCATATCTACGATCCGAAGAACTCGGTGTTCGCGGCCTACAGGGTGCTCTTCGAGCAGTGGCGGCTTTGCTTTGAGATCGGGCACGCGAATTGGAAGGCTGGGGCGCCCAAGGCTGGATTTTTTGCTTTGGTTGGGGCGCTCTTTGGCTATCGGGTGCCGGATGTTCATGGTTGAGTCGGGACGGGTGTAGCTGGAGCGCTATCGCGTATGACGGCTACCCGGAGGCAGGCCTAGGCGAACGCAGACGGCTCTTTTTCCGTCCCGCGTGCACCGGCTGCTCAGGGAAACCCTAGGCGAACGCAGACGGCTCTTTTTCCGT
>JBCDBH010000184.1:0-11446 GCA_039184055.1 Acidobacteriota bacterium | reverse complement strand
CCGCCGCCGCCGCCGCAACCCAAACCTCCGGTCCCGGACTGCAATCTCATGCAAGAAGGAGCATGGACCGTCTCGGTACTGAATGGTGAGTGTCCACCCCAAGCCAAACCCGGCGCGACCTGTGATCCAGGCATCGCCTTCGGTACGCTCTGGGACCACCGGTGTGAAAAGAAACCCGTTTATACCGCTCTGGCCTGTTCCGGCTGCCGAGATGCTTGTGGCGGAGCCCGTCTCTTCGGCGGTATCGAAATCGGTGTGACCGGTGGATTTGGCGGCACGCTGAGCGTGACCGGCCCCGAGGGCGGACTGTCGTTCGAAACCACGGTTCAGTGCAACTGCATTGCACCGTAGAACCGGGCTGAATCTCTGACCCGACAAGGCCGGCGAGTGATCGCCGGCCTTTTTCATTCCATCACGGCACGTACCCGCGGATCGTCTTGGCTTCCATGCCTCGATTCGTCATCTCGACCTCGACTTTGCGGAACGCGGCGTCGCTGTCTTCGTGGGAGCTTTGATACACGATCAAATATTGCGAGCGGAGCTCTTGCTCGATCTTTTCGTAGACCCGGGGCAGCTGGGAGGCACGATCGATCGAATACCAATCACCGCCTGTTTCGCTGGCGAGGTTCTGCAGCATGAGACGAACTTCGTTTTTCTGCGACGCCAGCTCGAGACCGATCACATAGACCGCGACCCCGGTGTGACGGGCGAATTGGATCGCGTCTTCGTAGCGATAGCGGCTCTTGGAGTCTGCACCGTCGGTGAGCACGACGATGGCGCGTTTGCCACGTAGGCCACTGAAGTAGTGGAGCGAGAAGATGATGCTGTCCCACAGCGCGGTTTCGCCTTCGGCGGTGAGCGAGGCGAGACCACCGGCGAGCACGGCTTTGTCGTTGGTGAGTCGCACGGCGAGGCTGGGGGTGTCGGCAAAGGTGACGAGCGCGGCACGATCTTTCGGACTGAGCACGGTCTCGAGAAAACCGTACGCGGCCTTCTCGACCTCCCACAGCTTGTCGATCATGGAAAGGGACGTATCGAGAACGAGACCGGCGTAGATGGGTAGATCCTCCACCATCTCGAAACGTCGGATCTCCTGCTCGACACCGTCTTCACGCACCACGAAATCGTCTTTGGAAAGACCTTCGCGAACGAAGTCACCACCTCGATCGGTCACCGAGGTGTAGAGCTGGACCATCTGCACCTGGACCTGGTCGATGTAATCCGGTGCGTTGACGAAGACCACGTCTTCGGCGCTATTGCCATCACGCAGGTAGGCGACGGCGCGGACGTAGGCCAGCTCACCGGGATCGAGCAGTCGCACCGGCTGTTCGAAGGGAGGTTGATAGAGCGTGGCGAGCAAGGTCTCGTTGAGATAGACCTCGACCCGGTCGAGACGCTCGCCTTCGGGCACTTCGACCTCGGCGTTGACCCGAATGCTCTCCTGATAGCGACCGCCTCGCCGAGGCTCGATCAGACGGAGCGAAAAGCGATGCGGACCGGCGTTGACCAGTACTTCATCAGCGGTGAGCTCGTTTCCAGCATCGTCATAGGCGACCGCGCGTACGGTGTGGAGCCGTGGCCGCTCACCGAGATCGAGCTCGACGCTATAGGGCGGCTTGCTCTTCGCCATCACCGCTCGTCCGTCGAGCTCGAAGCCGACCCGGGCGATGCCTTCGCCACGGGCGCGAGCATGAAAACGCACCTTGCCGACCACCAGCGTCTCGGGGGGTGGCAGAAGACGGATGACCTGATCACCGGTGGCGATGAGATCGTTGGCCTCGTCGAGCCAGGTGGCGTCGACGATTCCGGAGCTCGATGACGCCGCGCCTTCGAGCGCGGGCGTGGCGACCGTCGCCACCACTTCTCGGCGCTGACGTTCGACCGTCGGCACCTCGAGAGCGAGCTCTTGCCGGAAGACCCGTCCCGACCCTTGATCTTCCACCTTGACGATCATCGAGTAGGCACCGGGCCGCAGATACCGCTGGAGCACGAGCGGGATCGACTCGCCGACTTGATCCGGGGGGAATTGAAAGCGATAGCGAAAGTAGTCGAAGAGCTCGCCCTGACGCAGAATCTCGCCATCGATCAAGAAGCGATAGGTCTCGTGCTCGCCGAGCGCCACCGGTCGCGCATCGCCCGGCGCCACGGCGACGACACCTTGCACGACGGTGCGACTCTGATGACGACCGGGAAAATCGACCGCGAGCTCGGCTTCGAGAGGCTCGGCGTCCTCGGACACGTCGGTCGAGCGTGCCTGAAACGTACGCACCCACTCGTCGTTGACCTCGGGAACGAACACACCCATCGGATCGGTGCCGGCGAAGTCGATGGCCTGGGCCAGGGCACCGACCAGAATCTCGCCGCGCAGGCATTGCTGCGAGATGGCGTTGGCGATCTGCATATCGCTACCGCTCGTGCCCACCAGCGCCACGCGTTGCAGACCTTCGGTGGGCTGCCACAGGCGGTGCGGCCCGACGCCACGTGGCTGCTGACCCACGAAGACGAGCGTGAACGAGCCGGTGATCTGCTCGGTGCCTCCTGGATAGAACCACACCTCGACGGGGCGCATGATCTCCATGCACGAGTAGTTGTCGATCGCCGCGGGCGCGCCGATGAGCAGCAGCATACGCGCCCGCGCACCGGTGAGATCGTCGTCGAAGCGAGTGCGGGCCACCGCGACACGCTCTTCCCATTGATCACGGAGCTCGTTGCGAGCCGTACGGTCGTACGGATCACGGACCTTCCAGAAGGTGCGGATGAAATGGTCGCGCTGATAATCCTCGGACAAGCCGAGAAAGATCTCGTGCTCGACATCGGTCATCAAGAGCGCGGCGTCTTCGACAAAGCGTTTGTGACGCGGCGCCAGCAGATCCTCGGCGGCACCCGTGAGCTCGTCCGCGGGCGTCGTCGCCTCCTCGTCGCCGTGCGCCCACATCGCACCGAAGATCAGGAGGGTGGCCAAGACGATGAAAGGAACGAGCCGGGTGAGCATCATGAGCGTCTTCCTCAGGGATCGTAACCACGGATGGTGGCGGCACTGGCACCGGGTCGCGCCACGTCGACCTCGACGGTACGAAAACGTCGACCGGTGTTCGAGCTCTGGTACACGATGAGATAACGCGAGCGCAATTCACGCTCGAGCGTCGCCCACGCGGCGGCCAGCTCGTCGGCGTCGTCGACGAAGACGACCCGGCCACCGGTCTCGGCGGCGAGCTCTTCGAGCTGGTTTCGCGGCTCGCCGCGGGGCAGATCCAAGCCGATGGCGTAGAGCGCCACGCCGGCGCGCCGAGCGGTGGCGCGGGCGTCGGCGAACGAAGCGCGGCTCAGCTCGTCTTCGCCGTCGGTGATCAACAAGGCGACCCGTTGCTCTTCGATGCCGTCGAAATCGTGTAGCGCCACGATCAGGCTGTCCCAAAGCGAGGTGCCACCACGGGGCGAGAGACGGTCGATCGCATGATCGATGGCGATGGGGTCGGCGGTGAAGTCGAGCACCGGGCTCGGTCGTTCGTTGAACGCGACGATGGCCAGACGATCGCGCGGGCTGATGACCCGATGGGCGAAATCGCTCATCGCGACCTGGGCGGTGGCGAGCCGATCGTCACGACTCATCGACGCCGACACGTCGATCAGCATCGTCGCCCAGATCGGTAGATCCTCGACCCGTTCGAAACGCCGAATCTCTTGTTCGACGTCGTCCTCTCGCACCGTGACGGCGCCGGCATCGAGATCGGTGATCAGGCGACCGTCGCTATCGGTCACGGTGGTGTAGAGCTCGACCAGATCGATTTCGACCGCGTCGACCGCGCCTTCGGCATTGACCACGGCCACCGCTTCGCGTCGTCGACCGCTCGCCAGCTCGGCGGCGACGCGGACGAATTGCGGTGGCTCGGCCACCACGAGCGGCAAGGACCATGGCGGGCCGGCGATTTCGACCGCGAGAACGTCATCGAGAAAGACGTCGAAACGCGTCACTTCGTCACCCGCCGGGACGCGAATTTCCGCATCGATCCGCAAGCTCGATGCGACGTCGGTACCGTTGCGTGGCGAGACCAGCTCGAGATCGAAACGATGTCGACCGCCATCGATCACCATCTCGTCGACCGCCAAGAGCACCCCGGCGATGTCATAAGCCTCGGCGCGCAAGAGCTGTGGACGGGGTCGGCTGTCGCCCTCGAGATGCACCAACCAAGGTGCACGCCGGAGCTCGACCAATTGACGACCATCGAGCAAGAAACGTACTTTGGCGATGTCGCGACCACTGATTCGGGCCTCGGCGACACGCATACCGGGTCGAACGGAATCACGTTCATCGAACATCAGAACGAGACGAGACGCGCCGGGAGCGAGCGCGCGATTGGCCTCGGCGAGTGGCCCATCCGTCTCGAATCGGGGCAGCCTGGCGGGTGCCGGCACCTCGAAAGGCCCCTGCCAACGCCACGCGCCATCATCGAAGTCGAGATCGAGATCGTAGTGACCCGGTGGTAACAAAACCTCGAAGACGATGGGCGATCGTGCATCGTGCCAGGTTCGCTCGAAGGTCTCGGTGACGTGCCCTTGCGTGATGCCCACCGATAGGTGGTGCCGTTGCCCGCCACCGTCCGGCAGCTCGAGCATCCCTTGCACACGTACCCACTCGCCTTCGTGACCGGGATAAGCGATGGTGAAATCGGTCGGCGAGACGGCGTCCGGCGTGGCGACGCCCGATGCGGCGACGCCGAGCCAAGCGGCGTAGACGAGGGTGAGAAACGACAGCATCTACCCTCAATCCTATGGCCGCGTCGCCGCTCGCGCCAGCGCGGCGGGACGAGATGCTCACCCGTCGGTGGGAGCGGCGGCGGTGGGAGCGTCGTCGGCGTCGGTTTTCTTCGTCGAGGGCGCGCCGAGCACCAACACATATTCGCCCTTGAGCGACGGACGCGCGGCGAGCGTGACATGGAGCTCCGACAACGCGCCATGCAGCACCTCTTCGTGCATCTTGGTGAGCTCACGCGCCACCACCGCTGGGCGCTCACCGAGCTCGGTGAGCGCATCGTCGAGGCTGGCGAGCAAACGGTGAGGCGATTCGAAAACCACCAGGGTGTGCGCGAGGGGCGCCAGCGACCGGTAGAAGCGGCGACGTTTGCCGCCTTTAGGTGGTGGAAAACCCGCGAAGGTGAAGGGATAGGGAGGCAAACCCGAGACCACCAACGCGGCGAGCACCGCCGAGGGCCCGGGAATCGGCTCGACCCGGATCTGGCGTGCCGTCGCCTCACGGACCAGCAGAAAGCCCGGATCGGACACCAAAGGCGTACCGGCATCGCTGAGCAACGCGATCGTCTGGCCGGATTCGAGCGCTTCGATCAGACCGGTGAGACGACGTCGCTCATTGTGCTCGTGCAGCGAGATCAGCTTCTTCGACACGCCGAGGCGAGCGAGCAAGCGACCGCTATGACGCGTGTCTTCACAAGCGATGAGATCCGCGCTCGCCAGCGCCTCGCGAGCCCGCGGCGATAGATCGTCGAGATTACCGATCGGCGAAGCGACCACGAGGAGACGACCCGTGGTCATCTCAACCGCCAGCCATCACAGCGGTGCGGCGTTGCGGAATCAGACCGAGCAAGGCCATATAGGCGTAGCCGTGCAAGAAGAGCAGCATGAAGGGAAGCGACCACCACATTTGCAGGTAGATCGCCCATGCCGTGCACACGATGAAGTAGAGCGCGAACGCCAGCTCGATCCAGAACGAGAGGTTGCGCGACAGGCGATAACGCTCACCCAACCAGCCGCTGCTCGTCCCTTCGACGCGATATTTGGGCGTGCGATGAAAGACCCCACCCAGATGTCGCGCTCCCGAGAGAACGGCACGCGAGTTGTTGATCGCCAGACCGATTCCGACTCCCATCATCGCCGGTAGATCGAGCAGGCGACCACGGCCTTCCCCCTGCGCCAGCTGGCTGACCGTATAGAAGATCAGCACCGATACCGTCGCGGCGATGAAGAGCGGCAGGTCGATCGCCAGAACCGTCCACGCCTCGTGACCGCGCCGGAACAACATCGCCGGGAAAAGCAGCACGGACAAGGCGACCATCAAAACGTACGACCAATTGTTGGTGAGATGCACCAGGGCTTCCAATTTGGTGCGCAGCGGCAGCTTGGCGCGAGTCACCCGACCGAGCATCTTGCGACCGGTTTGGATCGAGCCTTTGGCCCACCGATGCTGTTGGCTCTTGAAAGCGTTGATCTCGGCGGGAAGCTCGGCATCGACGACGAGATCCGGCAGGTAGACGAAGTCCCAGCCGTCGAGCTGCGCGCGATACGACAGATCGAGATCCTCGGTGAGGGTGTCGTGCTGCCAGCCACCGCTGTCGTCGATCGCCTCGCGACGCCAGATCCCGGCGGTGCCGTTGAAATTGAAAAAGCAGCCGGTGCGGGCGCGGGCGGTGTGCTCGACCACGAAATGGCCGTCGAGAAGGATCGCCTGGACCCGGGTGAGCAAAGAAAAGTCACGGTTGAGATGACCCCAGCGCGCCTGCACCAACCCGACCTTGGGATCGGCGAAGAACGGCACCGAGCGGCGCAAAAACTCACGCGCGGGAACGAAATCGGCGTCGAAGATCGCCACCAGGTCGCCACGTGCCGCTTCGAGACCGGCCGCCAGGGCGCCCGCTTTGAAGCCGGAACGATCGTCGCGCCGTAGGTGATGAATGTCGACACCGGCATCGCGGTAGCGCGCCACCGCGGTGGCCACCAGCTCGGCGGTCTCGTCAGTGGAGTCGTCGAGCACCTGGATCTCGAGTCGATCCCGTGGATAATCGAGGCCACACACGGCCTCGATCAGCCGCTCGGCGACATAGAGCTCGTTGAAGATGGGCAGCTGTACGGTCACCAGCGGCCACGATTCGGGCTCAGCGGGTGGCTCGGCCACGGCTCGGCGGGCGCGCCAGAAACGCACCACGAGCGACAGACGGTGTGTGCCGTACACCGCCAGCAAGCCCAAGATCAGGTAATAGAGTGCCAGCACCAACCAGCCCAGGAAACTCATCGTCGCGTTTGCTCTACCTCGTGGTCGTCCTACTCGGTGTCGTCCATGTGGCGCTGCTCGGTATCTGGGACCTCGCCGCCGCGCCTCGACTCACCGTCGTTCTCTTGATCGCCGGATCCGCGCTGACCGCTTGGGCGGCCTGGCGTCTCGACTCGAAAGTCTCGGCCGCCACCGTGCTCGCCGTCGCGCTCGCTCTCCGGCTACTTCTTCTCGCTCTACCTCCGACGTTCTCCGACGACCTCCTGCGCTATGTCTGGGACGGTCGCGTGCTGAGCGCGGGACACGATCCCTATCGGCACGCACCCGACGATCCCATTCTCGAGCCATTACGCGACGCGCGTTGGGACATCATGCCCCATCGCCACGTGCCAACGGTCTATCCACCGCTGGCGCTGGGTGTCTTCACCCTCGGTGGATGGCTCCCTCTGCCGCTATTGGGCATCAAGATTCTACTCGTATCCATCGACTTGGGAGCCTGCTGGTTGTTGATACGGTTGGCGCGGGTTCGTGGACGTCCCCCCGGGCGGGCGATTTTTTACGCCTGGCATCCGCTCGTGGTGCTCGAAGGCGCGGGCATGGGGCATATCGACGTCTTGCTCACCGCGGCCATCGTGGCCACCGTTCTCCTGCTGGTCGAGAAACGAGATCTCACCGCCGGTTTCGCCGCCGCCGCCGGGGTGCTCGCCAAGCTGCATCCGATCGTGCTGATGCTCGGCTGGGCGCGGGTCGCGCGACGACGCGTGCGTTTTCTGCTCGGCGCCGGGGTGCTGGTCGCGATCGGCTTGCTGCCGGTTCTCCTTCCCGGCGTGCCACCCGGTCTGGTCACCTACGGGGTGTCGTGGGAGTTCAACGGCCCGCTGTACGAACCGCTGTGGCGTCTCTTCGACCACCTCGACACGGACGATTGGGTCAAGACCGAGATCCTCGACGAGCTCAAGAATCGTACCGAGGATCACGACCGCTGGAACCGCGTCTATCCTTTCGTCTACCCGCAGCTTCTCGCCAAGCTCGTGCTGCTCGGCGGTTTTGGCCTGGCGTGGCTGATCTTCAGCCTCTTCGGTGCCCGTGGCGACCCGATCGTCGTCACCGGGCGCGTGCTCACCGCTTTCGTGCTCGCCATGGCCACCGTCTACCCGTGGTACATCCTGATGACTCTACCGCTGGCGGCCTTGGTGCGTCACCGGGCGTGGCTGGTGCTGAGCGTGCTGATGCCGTTGGCGTACGTGCCCAAGCACACGCCGTACGACCTGTGGCCGTGGTTTTGGGTGGTCATGTGGATTCCGTTCTTCGTCTTGCTGCCGCTCAGCTCGTGGCGCCAAGAACACGATGACGGAGCGAGTACACTCACCCTCCCATGGTCCACCGCCTCATCCTCGGCTACCGCGGCACCCACTACGCCGGCTGGCAATGGCAAGACAACGCCATCTCCGTCCAGCAACGACTCGAAGAAGCGCTCGAGCGGCTGATCGGCGAGCCGATTCGCGTCACCGGCGCCAGCCGCACGGATGCCGGCGTGCACGCGCGCGGCCAGGCGTGTCACCTCCACCTGCCTCGCCCGTTGCTCGATCGCGCGCTGGTCCACGGCACCAACCACTTTCTACCCGACGACATCCGGGTGCACCGGGCCGACGAGATGCCCGAGGGCTTTCACGCCCAACGACACGCATCGGGCAAGATCTACGTCTATCGGGCCCACCTCGGCCGCGTCGTACCGCCGCTCGACGCTCCGACCACCATCCCGGTCGCCGCGAGCCTCGACATCCCCGCGATGCGTCAGGCCGCACGCCTGCTCGTCGGTCGCAACGACTTCACCGCCTTCGCGCTTCAGGGTGGCAGCCATACGCACCCGATGCGACGCCTGTGGGCAGCCACTGTCGATCGCGACGACGATCGACTCACCTTTCGCTTCGCGGGTGAAGGCTTTCTGCGTGGCATGGTGCGCGCCCTGGTGGGAACGCTCCTCGAAGTGGGTCAGGGCGCGCGCGAGCCCGACGACATCCGACGGCTGCTCGAAGGCCGACCCCGTCACGAAGCCGGGCCGACCGCGCCAGCACGAGGGCTCGAGCTCGAAAGAGTTCTCTATCCGCGGTATCCGCGCGCCGAAACCTCGTTCAGAAAAACCTAGTCTTGGGTTGCTTCGACGTGGGCTGGCGACGCGGCGGCTTCGACCGCCGCGTTCCGCTCGACCACCGCGTCCCGCTCGAGCAGCACCTGCAGCTCGGCGCCGACATGGGGAAAGACACTGAAGTGCTCCGCGCGCGTGCCGTCGCGTTCGCCTTCGAGCTGGAGCTCGGTTTCACGCGTCCACTCGACCCGGTGTGGATCCGTTTGCCGGATACACACCCGACCGCTTACGCCATCGGCGAGCTCGACCTCGATCTGCACGAGCCGCGTCGCTTCGGTGATCTCGATCCGATGACGATCGACCGGCACGCATTCGAACGTGGAGTGGAGAAGCAAGGCGTCACCGGCTTCGAAGCCGCCGTCTTCGGTAGCCACTTGCAGACCATAGGTCGACTGGTCGGCGTCGTGGGTCACCTCGACCTGGCTGCTGACGCTCACGGTGGCTCCACCTCGATGCAGGCTCGGATCGAAGTCGGCTTCCCTGACGTCCGACGTGGCGAGATGGAGAGAGTCGTCTTCGTAGATCTCGAACCCACCTCGGGTGAGCTCGAGCCGTTTCTCGACCTGGATCAACGTGCCGTCCGGGTGAAACCTCAGGCGGTGACAGACCACGCTGGCTCCCACACCCTCGAGACTCTCGAGCTGAAACAGCACGACGCGTGACTCGGAAAGCTCCGGGCGATCCGGAACCCATGACGAAAACCAGAATCCGGGAAGGGTGATGCCGAGATCGTCGACCAGGAACGAGCTGTAGAGCACCACGCCCATCCCCGGAAGATTCAAAAACGCCAGCGGATCGCGGTTGGCGCCGAATTGAGGCGCGAGCTGAGCGATCCACAGCACCACGAAAGCGCCCATCAATCCCAGGTCGAAGAGGCTGAACCACAGCAGGTCGAGCGCCGACGGCAGCGCCATGTCGAGAAACGGAACGTGTCGGAGCCCGGGAAACGCGGTGATCCGAGCGATGAAGAACACCACGAAGACGACGAAGAATTGACGACCGGCGAGAAACCGCCGCGTCCCTTCTTCGCTCTTGAAGGACCGGTGCAATCTGACGGCGCGTCCGAAGTCGCGCGCATACGGCTCGATGTCTTTGAGCCGGAGGAGGGTGACGCAAATCTGCAGGCCCTCGAAGAGCGCCAGCACCACGAGCAGAATGAAGAGGCAAAAAAGAGCGAGCCCACCCTGCTCACCAAAGAGTGCCGAATGCCCCTCGAGGATCGCCGCGACCACGAAATACGACGCCGATACGAAGAGAATCGTCGCCACCACGATCCGCGCCAACGCAGCGAGTGGATGCGGAGCCGCGGCGTCGTTCAGACCCAGCTGTTCGCGTGCCTCACGCTCGCTCCATCCATTGGCGGTAGCGAGACGCTCGATCGTCGCGGCGTCGAGATCGGGTGCCGAGCCCCGTCGCATCTGGCCCGAGGGCAAGCCATAGCGGGCGAGCCGCGCCAGTAGACCCGTCAAAGGAAACGTTCCTCCGAATCGCGTCGAATCGCTCGGCCATCGCGGATCTTTGCGCTGCACACAACGCTGGGCAGTTTCTCACAGGTTGCTCGGAACCGGTACCGAGCTACCGGCCATGATCCACGTTCCTCAAAACGCCGCGGTATCGCCTCGGCTAGCAAAGGTGCCGACTTCGTTCTCGTACGTGCGGACGACGCCGGTTTCGAGATCCCGCACCGTCAGCGTGTAGCCGACGTTCGACAACGAGCCGTAAAACACCCACCACCGACCGTTGATCGATTGGCCGTCGAGTATCTTGACTAGGAGCTCGAGGTTCTCGCTATCGAAGAACGAGAAGGCACCCGAATCACCAGCCAACGGCACAGGTACGCCGACACCACTCGTGCCGTCGAAGGCCCGCCACGACACCGTGACCGCGAAGCGACCGTCGTGAAAGCAGAGCGTATCGGGTACGCCACAGTCGACATCGGAGCGCGGTGCGACGGTGGTGGCGATCTCGCCGATCGTGGCGAGGGTGGTGGTGATCGTCGGATTCGTGCTCGGCGCTTCGGGGAACGCTCTGATGTCACCCCGGCTGGCAAAGGTCCCGGCCTCGTTTTCGTAACGCAGGATCTGGCCGGTCGCGGTGTCCTCGACCAGCAGCTCGTAGGCGACCTGCGAGAGGGATGCGTAGTAGACCCACCAATGACCGTTGAGCGCGCGACCGTCGAGCACTTTGATCATGAGCTCGAGATTGTCGTCGGAGAAGAACCAGAACGAACCCGTGTCACCGGTGATCGGCACCACCTTGCCACGACCGACCTCGCCGGAAAGCGTGCGCCAGGTGACGGT
>JBCDBH010000183.1:0-11484 GCA_039184055.1 Acidobacteriota bacterium | reverse complement strand
GCCGCCTCGGCGCTGGCGGCGGCCGCTTCGGTGAGCGAACGCCGACGACGTTCCTCCTCCACATAGCCCACCAGCGCGGTCTCGACCTCCTCGATCGCCACCAACACCGCCTGCCGAAACTCGGCCCACCCCGCATCACGCTCGGCTTCGGCGGCGAGCACCCCGGCGCGCAATCGTCCACCCTGGAAAATCGGCCAGCTGATCGACGGACCGAGTCTCCAGGTGCGATTCACCACGTCGAGCACATCGCTCGCCTCCGTGGTCGTGAGCCCACCCGCGCCCGAGAGGAAGAACCGCGGATAGAGGTTCGCCGTGGCGACACCGATCTCGGCGGTCGATGCCGCGAGACGACGCTCGGCGACGCGCAGATCGGGGCGACGTCGAACCAGGTCCGTCGGCACACCGACCTCGACCCAATCCGGTGGTTCGGCGAGCGGCGCCGTCGATGACAGCCGATCGAGCAGCGCATGAGGTGGTTGCCCAGTGAGCACCGCGAGACGATGCGTCGTCGCCCGAATACTCGCCCGCAGCGGTGCCAAGCGCGCCCGCGTGCCGGCGAGCTGAGCCTGGGCACGATCGGCGTCGAGCTTCGAGCCGAGCCCGACACGGTGGAGATCCGCCACGCGACGCGCCGTCTCCGTTTGCAGCGCGACATTCTCTTCCGCCAGCGCAAGACGACGCTGATTGCCTCGCAGATCGATATAGTTGCGCGCCACCTCGGCGATCAAACCGAGAACGACGCCATTCACCCCCTCGATGGCGAGATCGAGCCGAGCATCGGCGGCTTCGGTGGCATGTTGCACACCACCGAAGACATCGAGCTCCCACGACGCCGAAAGAAAGGTGTCGTAACGATTCTGGGTGAGCTCGGCGAATCCAGCCGAAGCGATCGCCCCCTCGGGAGTCGACACGCCAGCACGGGCACGTTCGGCCGACGCACTGCCACCGATCTGAGGCGCCTTGTCGGCGGCGACCGCGCGGCGCGCCGCTCGGGCCTGCCGTACCCGAGCCCGGGCCGCTTCGAGATCGAGATTGTGCCGCACGGCTTCGTCGATCAGCTCGACCAGCGTCGGATCACCCACCGCTTGCCACCACGCGGCATCGGGCGGCGGCCCTAGCTCTACCTCGACCACGGTTTCGTTCTCGGATTCAGCTTCGTTTCCGTATGCGGTCGACGCGTAGTCCGCCGCCGTGACCAGCTGATCGGGAACCGGACGCACGTAGTCCGGCCCCACGGTGCACCCGAGAAGCGACAGCAGCGACACGAGCACGACAACACGATTCATGACACACCTCCGGCGACCGCGGGCGCGGCGCTCGGTGCCGCGTCCACGACTCTCCGTCGTCGCATCAACACCACGTAGGCGGCGGGAATGAACAAGAGGGCGAGGATCGAAGCGCCGCCGATCCCACCGGCGAGCACGATGGCGAGAGACGGCCAGAAATCACCACCGACAAAGAGCAGAAGTGGAGAAAAGCCACCGATCGTGGTGAGGGTGGTTGCGATCACATGACGCATCGTTCCCATCACCGCCTCGACCACCCCGTCGACATCGCCATCACGGGCGTGAGGATGCGCTCGTATCGCCGCCAACACGACGATGCTGTCGTTGAGCGCCACCCCGAGCAGACCGAGAATGCCGAGCATGGTGTTGAAGCTGATCGGAAAGCCGATCGTCCAGGTGGCGAGAAAACCGAGCCCGGCGGCCAAACCCGCGATCACGGAGAGCAAAGACGCCAGCCGAATGCTCCCGAACGACAACACCAGCGTGGCGATGGTCAGGGTCACCAGCACCGGCACGTAGGCGAGCAGCGACGCCTTGGCCGACGCATCCTCGGCGGCCGCACCGCCGATTTCGAGGCGATACCCGGGTGGCAGCTCGAAGTCGCCGGCGTCGAGGCTGGCGAGCACCGAACGCGTGACATCGATCGGCAAGGCGTCGTTGCGCGTCCAGGCCTGGATCCGCTCGGTTCGCTCACCGTCATAGCGGCTGATCGAACCGACTTCGGGACGCAGCTCGAACGTACCGATCGCCTGGAGTGGCACCCACTCGTCACGACCGGCGCGCACCAACGGGGTCGACGCCAGCGCGCTCATATCGCCTCGTTCGGCCCACCGCACCCGTACCGGCAAGCGTTCGAGATCCTCCACCACGCTGCCACCGACCCCACCGTCCAAACCGCCACGTAATTGATCGGCGATCTCGGTCAGAGCCAGACCCGAGAGCCGAGCTTCATCTTCATCGGCGGCGAGCCACAATTTGGGCTCACCCCGTGGCAAGGCGGTACGCGACACCAACACGTCGGGGTGCTCCTGTAGGGCGAGACGAATCCGATCGCTCACCTCCTGGAGTCCCGAAAGCTCGGGTCCGTAGACGAGGTATTCGATATCCGCCTGGATCGGCGGTCCTTGACCGAACTGCCGCACCACCAGCTGCGCATCCGGAAAGCGGTCGCCGAAACGCCGCTGCAGATCGTCGATCATCGCTTTCGCGGTCTCGCTCGACGACGCCTGCACGATCGCGTGCGCATAGTCGGGCGAATCGTCACGGTCCATCACCAGGTTGTAGTACACGGTCGGAAAGCTGCCGCCGACCAGCCAAAACACTCGCTCGACCTCGGCGGATTCACTAATCAACCGCTCCGCCGCCTCGGCACGCTCGCGCGTCGCGTCGATCGACGCGTCGTTGGGCATCCACATCTGCACCTGGAAAAGATCGCGATCGACCGGTGGAAAAAACTCGTTGCCCAGGCTCGGCACGATCACAAAACCGGCGAGCGGAAGGAAGAGCGCGATCATGATCGCCGCCACCGGTCGCCGAAACGCCTTGCCGAGCCACGACCGAGCCGTCGTCGCCAGGCGTGACGACCGCACACCGTGACGCCACCACCGTTGCTCCCCTTGGTCGGCAGCCGGCACGAAGCGACCGGCGAGCCCCGCTGTGACCGTCAAGGCGAGAAGGTACGACGCCGTCACCGCCATGATTACGCTGCCCCCGATCGAACCGACGAAATCGCCGATATTGCCGGGCAGAAGCAGAATCGGCGCGAACGCGAGCACGGTCGTCAGCGTCGAGCTGAACAGCGGCACCGCCAAATGACGCACGGCGCGATCAACCGCCTCCAGCGAGCTGTGACCGGCCGCCTTCTCCTTCGCCACCTCGTCACCGACGACGATCGCATTGTCGATCAACAATCCCAACGCGATGATCAAGCCGAAGATCGACATCTGGTGCATCGCATTGCCCGTGACCTGCCAGCCGAGAAAAACCGACGACACCACGAGCGGCAACGCCAAACCGACAATCAACGCCAGCCGCCAACCCATCAGAATGAAGATCACCACCATCACCACGCCGGCACCGGCGAGCAGATTGCCCGACAACGACGACAGTTGATCCGAGGTGTAGCGCTCCTGTTCGAAGATCGGGTCGACGAGGATCCCGCTACCCGGCCCGAGCCGCGCCGAGAACTCCGCCAACACCTCACGCGCCGAGCTCGCCCATTGATCGACTCGGACGCGTGTCTCCATGCGCGCCGCCACCAACACCGCGCGTTGGCCATCGACCAGCGCGATCTCGCTCGCCGGCTGTCGGGGCGTCCGCGCCACCTCGGCGACATCCGCCAGGCGGACGATCTCGCCACCGACGCCCTGCCCGAGTGGCACTTCGGCGATCCGCTGCAGCGAGTCGAGCTCGCCTTCGACTTCGAGCACCACATCCGCGCCCGCGGCACGCAGGACGCCCGCGGCCCCTTTCGCATCACTCGTCGCCACCCGGCGCGCGACATCGTCCGCCGCCAAACCGAGATCCGCCATCGACTTCGGATCGAGCGTCACCGTGATCTGCTCTTCGGGCTGACCGTAGACGCGAACGATCTCGGTACCCGGAACCGAACGCAAACGATCGGCGAGGTCTTCGGCCAGCCGATCGAGAATCCCCAGCGTCGGCTCGCTGTCGCGATCCCAGATCAACGCCGTGATGAGCGTAAAACCGACCGCGCCACGCTGATCATCGACCACCGGCGGCAGTGCTTCCGGAGGCAAGCGCCGCGCCGCGTCGGCGAGCCGGTCGCGAATCTCGGCGAAGATCTCACTGTTGTTCGAATCATCGACCGACGCGACCAGCTCGATCGAAATCACCGACGCTCCAGCCTTCGACGTCGACTCGAGATGCAGGATCTCGGGAATCTCCTGTAGCGACGTCTCGAGCACCTCGGTGACCAACGTATCGACCCGCTCGGCTGAATACCCTGGCACCGCCGTCACGACAATCGCGTTTCGGGTGTCGATACGCGGATCCTCGAGCCGAGGCAACGACACCAGCGAAGACGCCCCACCCACCAACAACACGAGAATCGCGGCGGCGAGCAAATAACCATTACGGTAAAAGAGCGTCGTCACGACTCACCCTCCACGCGCACGCGCTGTCCCGGCACCAGGCGATGCAACCCGCCACGCACAAAGCGCTCACCATCCTCGAGCGTGCCCCGCGCGAACACCCGATCCGCCTCCTCGTGCAGCACCTCGAGCTCACGTCGCTCGAGCACGCCATCCGCCACCACATAGACCGCCCACAATCCACGACTGCTCTCGGTCAACGCCGACATCGGCAACCAAAACCCCGCAGTCTCGACATCCCGAGACAACACCAACCGCGCCAGATCGCCACTGTGCACCGCACGAGCCGAGTCATCACCGTTCTGCACCAGCTCGGCATCGAGCGTCAGCAACACTTCCACCGCCCGCGTCCCGGAACGTCGCTGCGACGACACCGCGCGCACCGTCGCCACGACCTCCCGATCACCCACGACCACCCGATGCTCCTGCCCGACCACGAGCTGGTCGACCGCACCGCCGGCCACCCCGACCCGCGCCTCGGGCTGACCGCGCTCGAGCACATGAAACACCGGCGTCCCGGCACCGAGCACCTGACCCTCGTCGACCAGCCGCGACACGACCACCGCGTCATACGGTGCCGTCAACCGACTCTTGGCGAGCTCCACCTCCAGCTCCGCCACCGCCGAGCCCGCCTCCGCCGCGCTCGCCCGTCGCGCCGCCAAACCGAGCTCCGCCTCATCGAGAGCCTGCGACGACACCGCATCGAGCGCTCGCGCCTCGCCTACCCGCTCCAGCGTCAGCTCCGCCAACCGTGCATCCGCCTCGGCGCGATCCTGCTGCGCCACCAGCGACCGTCGACGCGCCTCCAATCGATCCGTATCCAGCTCGGCCAAGAGCGCACCGCGATCCACCACCGCACCCTCATCGACCGTCAGCCGCTTCACCAAACCACCGAGCTCGAATCCCAGCTGACTCGACCGTCGCGCCTCCACCCGCCCGACAAAACTCTCCTCGACCCGGTACGACCTCTCGACCCGCGCCACCTCCACCGTCACCGGCAGCGGACTCGCCTCCGCTGCCGCAGACTCACCGTCACGCGCCTGCCCCGTCACCACCCCGAGACCCACCAAGGCGCCCAACACAGCCAACGCCACCAGAGCACTCACCCGCCAGCCACGAGATCGTCCAGACTCTCCATCGCCTATCGCCGTCACCTCAGACCGACTCATCACCCACCTCCTCAGCGCCAGCCACCGACGCCTCATCCGTCATGCCTTTCACCGCCGCCATCACAAGCTCCCGTGCTCCCGCGAGCACCCGATCCGCCACCGTCTCGTCCGCCACCGCCCGAGCCAGCGCAATCGCCCCGACACAACTCGCAATCACCCCCATCGCCATCGCCTCCCGCTCCGTCTCCGGCCCCTCCAACTGCTCGGCCACATCCCCCGCCCACACCGCAAGCCCCCGCTCAAAACTCTCCCGAGGCCCCTCCTTCACCCGGCCCAGCTCCGACACAAGAGTCGGCACCGGGCACCCGCCCTCCACCGCCGCCACATGCCCTCGACTCACATACCCATCCACAAACGCCCGCACCCACCCCTCACCCGACTCTCCCTCCGTCCACCGCCCGTGCTCCTCCCGCATCGCCCACATCGCATCCAGCACCGCCTCGCCGAGCAACGCCTCCTTATTCCGAAAATGCGCATAAAACCCCCCATGCGTAAGCCCCGCCTCCTTCATCACCGCATCCACCCCACCCCCCTGATACCCCCGACGCCGAAACACCCGTCCCGCCGCCTCCAAAATCGCCCGTCGCGTCTCCGCCTTCTGCTCCGGTGGATACCTCATGACAACCTCCTTCCAGCCATTCCCATCCGCTTACATGACGACCGTCATCTATACGAGCCAAAACAACCACGAACCAAGCCCCAACACCTTCTCTTTCGCAAAACCTAGCGACCTGGATCTAGCCCGCATGTCTCACCAGCCCGTCGGCTGCGGCTCGGAAACGCACGCAATCTCTGGACGTGCTCGCTCTTCGCTTCCTCGACGTACCTTTGGGTACGCCTCCGGTCGCTCATCACTGCGCTGCCCAGATCTCACGCACGTTTCCAAGCATCGCTACGACGTTTGGTGAGACATGCGGGCTAGCCAACACCAAAATTATATGACGACCGTCATCAAAACAGTCAACCCAACAAACAAAGGACGACCGAGCAAAGCGCGGTCGTCACCTCAAAGAACAGAAGACTCGAAGCTGAAAGCAAGAAGATAGAGGGATTCGCTCTACAAAAAACGCGGATCGCAACAGGCGATCCGCGTTTTTTGTAGCCGAAGCTCGTACCGATGCCAACCGAGCGGTCAGCGAGGCTTGGCAGCGCGTACGGGATTCGAACCCGTGTTACCGGCGTGAGAGGCCGGCGTCCTGGACCCCTAGACGAACGCGCCGTTGACTCGTCCCAAGGCGACAAATCATCAGTCGCCCAAACGGGCCGGTAGTGTACAAGTAGAAGGCCATGCGGTTCAACCCCTCTCGCTCTGTTATGCTTCCCGGGTCTTTCCGAGCTCTCGAGACTCACTCCATCGTGATACGACCACTTCTCCGCATCGCAGGTCTCCTCTGCGCGCTGATCGTCACCCTCGTGCTCACCCACGCCGTCGTGGCGCAGGACGACGAGGCGCCTACTTTCCCGACCGGTACGGGTACCGCCAGCGTGGAAGCGCGGGGCGAAGTCACCCTGCCCTACACCATCACCCCCCAGGGACCGCTCTTCGCCCTTCGCCCGCTCGCCCGATTGCTCGGCGCGGAGGTCCGTGTCGGCCCGCTCGGCAAGAGTCACTCGGTGCTCATGACCGGCGGCAAGCAGGTCACCGTGGGCCCGGAAAGCCCGGTGGCCGTGGTCCTCGAGGGCGACGGGAGCGATGACTTTCTGAGCCTGTCGCGCACGCCGGTGCTCGGCCTCGAAGGCGTTCACGTCCCGATCGACTTCTTCGCGCGCACGTTTGGCGACGACCTGGGCTACGTCTTCGCTTGGGATGGCGCCACCGGACGCCTGACCGCGACCCGGGACGTGGCACGACTGGTCGACGCCCGCATTGCGCTCGATCATCGCCAGACCGGCATCGAGCTCACCACGGTCCGCCTCCTCTTTTCAGCGCTGCCTCGATACCGCATCGAGCAAGAACCTGGCCGGCTCGAGATCAATTTGATCGGCGACAGCCTGGCGCAGCCAGTCGCCGGCACCGATCGCACCTCGCCCTTGGTCGACGGGATCGCCACCACGTCGAGCAGCCTGGTGCTCACCTTGGCTCCGGGCGCCCGCGTGCCCGATGGCAGTGTCCGCGAGATCAACAACGGTCTGACCATCGACATCATTCGCCGTCCCGGCGACCCGGTCGATGCTCCCGACCCCGAAGCCATCGTCGATCAGCCACCCCCGGCGATGCGCACCAGTGATCCCCCCGGCATCCGACGCATCATTCTCGATCCCGGTCACGGCGGTAGCGCCGCAGGCGCGGTGGGGACGCGCGGCACCCTGGAGAAAGAGCTCGTGCTCGACATCAGTCGTCGTCTGGCGAGCGCGCTCGAACGCCAGCTGCCCGTCCGGGTGTTCTTGACCCGGTCGCGCGACGTCGATCTTCCCCACGATGCCCGACCAGCGTTCGCCAACGAAAACAAAGGCGATCTCTTCATCTCGGTCCACCTGAACGCCAGCTTCTCGCGTAGCGCGCACGGCGCCGAGACGTACTTTCTGGCACAGAAAGCCAGCGACGAAGCAGCGGCGGCCTCGGCGGCGTTCGAGAATCAGGGCAGCGGCCCACACAATGATCTCGAGATGATCCTGTGGGATCTCGCCCACACGTACCACATGGCGGAAAGCCAGCGTCTCGCCAAGCTGGTGCAAGAAGAGCTCAATCAGGCTCTCGGCCTGGTCGACCGAGGCGTCAAACAGGCGCCGTTCCGCGTCTTGCGCGGTGTCGACATGCCGGCCATCCTGGTCGAGCTCGGCTTCATCTCGAATCCGGATGAAGAAGAAAAGCTCCTCGACCCGGCCTACCAAAACGGTCTCATCGACGCCTTGGTGCGCGCCATCAGCCGCTTCAAGACGCAGATGGAGACCCGCGAGAATCTCGACAATCGTGAAGCTCCGGAAACCAGCGGCCCACCCGAGGGGAGACGGTGAAAAACCGCGTCCTGTGGATCGTCTTGTTGGTGATCGCGCTGATCGGAGTCGCCGCGTTCAGCGCCTGGCTGACCACGCAACAGCGGCGCCAGGCCGAAGACCTCCCACCCGTGGTCGCCGAGGACACGCCGATCGCCGAGCAACCCGCCGAGAACCGGCGTGAGGTGGTGATCTACTTCGCGGGCAGTGACGGCCGACTGCACGGCGAGCGTAGCGAGATCCCAGCCCATGACGACCCGACGCGATTGGCGAACGAAGTCCTGACCCTGCTGCTCGCCGGTCCCACGCAACCCAGCCTCATGCCCGCGCTCCCGACCAACGTCGAGCTCGGTGGTGTATGGCTGCTCGACGACGGCGTGGCCTTCGTCGACCTCCGTCTACCCGAGGATCAACCGATCCCTTCAGTCGGCTCGGCGTACGAGTTCACCATGCTCTACAGCCTGGTCAACACCGTGAGCGAGAACGTGCCCGGCGTCACCGCGGTGGCGCCGATGTGGAACGGTCGTCAACCTCTGACCTTCGCGGGTCATATCGACACCAGCGAGCCGATCGCCCCGGATCGATCGATGATCGCCACGCCATGAGCGATCCGCGCCCGATCGGCGTCTTCGATTCGGGCGTCGGCGGTCTGACCGTCGCGGCCGCGTTGATGGACCGGCTTCCCAACGAATCGATCCGCTATTTGGGCGACACGGCGCGGCTGCCCTACGGCACCAAATCCCCGACCACGGTGCAGCGCTACACCGAGAAAAACGTCGGCTTCTTGATCGACCGCGAGGTAAAAGCGGTGATCGTGGCATGCAACACCGCCTCGGCGCTGGCGCTCGACGGCTTCCACGCCGACGTACCGGTGTGGGGCGTGATCGAGCCCGGGGCCGACGCCGCCATCGCGGTCACCCGGGGCCGGGTCGGCGTGATCGCCACCGAATCGACGATCGCCGCGGGCGCCTATCGCACCGCTCTCAGCCGTCGACGTCCCGAGCTCGACATTCACAGCCAGGCCTGCGGCCTTTTCGTACCCCTGGTCGAAGAAGGCTGGCAAGACGACGAGATCACCGAAACGGTGGCGCGGCGCTACCTCGCCCCCCTCCTGGACGCCGATATCGACACCCTGGTGCTCGGCTGCACCCACTATCCCGTGCTGATTCCGGTGTTGTCACGAATCGTCGGCAGCGACGTGCGCCTGGTCGATTCCGCCGCTTCGACCGCCGAAGCGGTCGCCGAAGGCCTGCGTGCGAACCAGCTCGAGGCACCGAGCGACCACCGTCCCGAGCATCACTTCTTCGCCACCGACACCGCCGAGCGCTTCGCTCGGATCGCCTCCACCGTGTGTCGACGGCCGATCACGCTCGAACACGTCGACGTGTAGACAATCGAAGTTTTTTTCACACCGCTGTCGATTCCGCGACCGCACGCACGTCTACAGGGTGAGAACGCGGTACACGGGCAACGAAGCCCGGCCGCGGACACGAGGAACCGCCGATGCGTATGACGTCATGTGTCCTGCTGCTGTTGATCCTCGCCGTTCCCGCTCACGCGACGACGGTCGACGACCTCGCCTGGTTGGAGGGTGCCTGGCACGGCACCGCCAGCAACGGCAACGTCGTCGAGGAGTATTGGAGCCCGGTGACGGGTGACGTGATGATGGGCATGTTCCGCTGGCTCAATGACTCACCGATCTACGAGATCCTGCTCATCGAGCCCGGCGAGGACGGCACGCCGGTCATGCGCCTACGCCACTTCAGCCCCGGTTTGGCGCCCTGGGAAGACAAAGACGAGCACCACGTCTTCGTCTTGCTCGAGCATCGTCCAGGTTTCGCGGTATTCGAACATCGACACGACGAAGGCTGGAAACGTCTGACCTACCGGCTCGATGGCGAAACACTCGACGTCCTCTTCGAGGAAGGTCGTGACGACGCCACCACCGTCCAGCTCACATTCGACTATCGCGCCACCACGCTCGGCTCACCTCGATCGGAGAACACCCCATGAAATCGTTCCTGCTCCTGCTCCACGAACCCGTCGACGCCCTACCCGACATCACCCCCGACGACATGCAACGGATCATCGAGCGCTACAACGCGTGGAGCAACGATCTGGCCGAAAAGGGCCGGCTCGAAGGCGGCTCCAAGCTGGTCGACGGTGAAGGTCGCGTGCTCGTCGCGAACGATGACGACCTGATGGTCACCGACGGGCCGTACGCCGAAGCCAAAGAAGTGATCGGCGGGATCTTCCGCATCCTCGCCGACGACTACGACGATGCGATCGCCCTGTCGCGCACCTGCCCCCATCTCGACTTCGGCAAAATCGAGATCCGTGAAATCGACCCGGTCTGAGCCCGACGTCGAGTCGGTCACGGACACCGCCTTCGACAACACAGGGACGTCCAACCCGGACGTCCCGCTTCTCGTCGATCATCTCTTCCGGCGCCGCGCCACCCAGATGACCGCCACTCTGGTACGCATTCTCGGTGCCGGTCGCGTCGACCTCGCCGAAGAAGTCGTGCAAGAAGCGATGATCGAAGCGCTCCGTCGCTGGCCATTTCACGGTGTACCGAAGAACCCCGGCGCCTGGCTGATCCAGGTGGCGAAAAACAAAGCGCTCGACCGTCTCCGCCGAGTCGGCGTCCGCCGCGACAAAGAAGACGAAGTCGAGCGGGTGTTCCAACGTCGCGCCCGCGCCGAGGATCTCGACCAGCGCTTTCGCGACGACGAGCTCCGTCTCCTCTTTCTCACCTGTCACCCCGCCCTGCCGCGTGAAGCCCGCATCGCGCTCACCCTCAAAGTCGCCGTCGGTCTCGGCACCGCCGAAATCGCCCGCGCCTTCCTGCTCCGCGAGGCGACCGTCGCCGGACGGATCGTGCGCGCCAAACGAACCCTGCGCGAGCTCGGCCCCGACGTCGTGGTGCCGACCCACGACGATCTCTCACCCCGTCTCGACAGCGTGTTGGACGTGCTCTAT
>JBCDBH010000182.1:0-11644 GCA_039184055.1 Acidobacteriota bacterium | reverse complement strand
GCCGCCTGGCTCAACGAATCCCCCAAGCGCTCGAAACGTCGCCCGCATCTGACCCGTCTTCTCCAGCACCTGTGGCGCCAGCGACCCGATCTCCAGCGGATCTTTCCCGATCCCGCCGGTGACGATCTGAGCGACTTCTCGGCCTGGGCGCTCGACTACGGTCGCCATGAATTCACGCTCGACGACGCCTTTCTCGCCACCTTGGCGCGCCCGTCCCGAGCTGATCTCTTCACCCTCAAGGGCATCCGGCGACGGCTGATCAACCGCGCCAAGCGTCTGTGGAACGGCAAGCTCGGTTTGCGTGCTCGCGAGCTCGCCAAGCGCCTGCTCGGGCATCGCCGCACCGCCGCCATCCGTCGCGCCACCAAGGGTGACGACGCTCCCGTCGCGGTCGCCTCGCCCAGCGTACGACCGGTCACCCCGACCACGATCGACCGCTTCGGGGTCAACGTCATCGGCTACCTGCGTGCCGAAACGGGTATGGGACAGGCTGCCCGGGCACTGGTTCGCGCGCTCGAAACCACCGACGTGCCCGTCGCCAGCTACGACCTCGATCTCAACGTCTTGGCGCGACGCGACGACACCAGCGTCACCGGCTCGCTCCAGGCCGCCGACACCACCGCCGACCCCGAAGACGACGAGAGCCTGCCTTACGACATCAATCTCCTCGTAGTCAACGCCGATCAGGTCGCCGCCGTCCGCGAGCATCTCGGTGCCGAGGCCTTCGCCGACCGCTGGACGATCGGTTATTGGCTGTGGGAGCTCGAGCTCTTTCCCGAGCGTTTCTGGGGCGCCTTCGACCACCTCCACGAAGTCTGGACGGCGAGCACCTTCTGCCTCGACGCGATGAGCGCCGTGGCGCCGATTCCGATGCGACGCATGCCCATCCCGGTCACCCTGGCGGCGGGCAGCGAGCGCTTTACCCGCGCCGATTTCGACCTCGACGACGATGTCTTCGTCGTGCTCTTCCTGTTCAACTTCCTCAGCTACGGCGCGCGCAAAAACCCGCTCGCCGCAGTGCAGGCCTTTAGGCAGGCATTCGCAGGGCGTGACGACGTCCTCCTGGTGCTCAAATCGGCCCACGCCGACTTCGCCCCCGAAGCCCGTGAAGCGCTCGACCGAGAGGGAGCCGACGTCAACGTACGGCTCATCGACCGCTACATGGACCGCGCCGAAATCGACGGCCTGATCCGCTGCTCCGACGTCTACCTCTCCCTCCACCGGTCCGAAGGCTTCGGGCTCACCGTCGCCGAAGCCATGGCGGCCGGCAAACCCGTCGTCGCCACCCAATACGGTGGCGTCACCGACTTCTTCAACGCCGCCAACGGCTATCCCATCGCCTACGAGCTCATCACCCTCGAAGAAGACGAAGGCCCCTACCCCGCCGGTGCCCGCTGGGCCGACCCCGACATCGACCTCGCGGCGCGCCGCCTCCGCCAAATCCACGATGATCGCGACCAGGCCCAACGCCTGGCGAGCCACGCCCGCGCCGACATCGACCGTGAGCTGAGCTACGCCACCATCGGTCGCCAAATCGCCGACCACATGCATCGCGTGGCGCGAAGGATCGAGCACCAGCGACTCGGCCCCGGTCTGCCGTCGCGCTAGCCAACCAACCTCCCATAAAGAATTCGATCTACATGCATCTCTTTGACCCAGACGGGCGAAGCAGAGAGTGTGTCTAAGCCGCGTGTCACACCAAACGCCGTAGCGAGGTGCGGAAGCGTGCGTGAGATCTGGGCAGCACAGGGATGAGCGACCGGAGGCGTACCCCAAGGTACGTCGAGGGAGCGAAGAGCGAGCACGCCCAGAGATTGCGTGCGTTTTCGCCGCCGCAGCAGGCGGGCTGGTGAGACATGTGGCTACTTGTCGATCTGGGCGATCACCCGGAGCAGCATTTCGCCGGCAAGACACACCAAGAGGTGCACAATCATGGCAACACTTGTCTTCCCCAAGACGATCGTCGAGTACCCGCTCCCCGGTGCGGTACAAACCCACGAGCTGGTCAGCGTCAACGGCTCGTTGATCGTGGTGTCGCAGCAAAGCGACAGCAAGCTGGTCAAGATGGCGCGCGACCCGCAAACCGGTCTGATCAACGCCGCCGCGTCCTTCACCATCGGCTCGGAGAAAGACGGTCTGCACGGTCTGCGGGCCTCCGAGGTCTTTCCCGGCATGGTCTGGGCCACCCTGCAATTCACGTCCAAACTGCTATTGATCAACCCTAACAGCGGCTCGGTCAACGCCGCTCCGGAAATCGTTCGGACGATCGACGTGCCCTTCCCCGGTCGTGGTCCGCACGTGGTCATCGAGGAAGGTGAGTATTTGTGGGTGACCCTCAAAGACAGCGCCCACGTGCTCCACATCAACTTCAACAACCCGAGCGAGTACACCCTCTACAAGGCGGCGCGCAAGCCGATCTTCGTCGCCCGCCATCCGACCAACAATCGGGTCTACGTCAGCCAGGATCAGTCGAGCAAAATCCTCGAAATCGATACCGCCCTCGGCTTCCAGCGTGAAATCGACGTTCCCGAGGAAGAGGGCGCGACCCCGGTCGGACTGATCGCCGGGCCCGACGGCAACGTCTGGTTCACCCTCGCCGGCCCCCAAGGTGGCGCTCAGGGCACCTTCGTCAAGATCGACGCCGATGGTGAGTTCAACTACTTCCACCTCACCACCGACCAAGGCTCGACCGCCGGTCTGCTCCACCTCGCCTTCGAGGTCAACCAGACCAACCTGCCGCGTCTCCACCTCGTCGCGTCCACCATCGCCGATTCGGCGAGCTTCGACGGTGTCATCACCGTTACCCTCGACGCGGACTACAGCGCCATCGACACCCAAACCACCTACACCTTCCCCACCCAGCTGAGCAAGCTGCACCGGGTGCTGGTGTTGGGTGATCAACTCTTCGTCACCGAGCTCTCCACCTCGGCGGTGGCACAGATCTTCCTGCCCGTACCGGCGGCGACGCCGATCGACGAAGACGACGATTACTACTCGCTCTTCGGCCAGGGCGCGGCCGATACGCAAGTGGAGTACGCCAACCCCACCATTCGCTGATCCAACCCTACGAGCGGCGTCCCAGGCGCCGCTCGTAGGCTGCCGACAGATCAACTCTTCTGCACGACCTTCACCCGCGGCGATAAGACGATCTCGTCGATCACCGTTTCGGGTGGCGACGCGAGCGTCCACGCGACGGCGTCGGCGACGGTCTCGGGCTCGATGGCGTGCTCGGGTGCGTCGCCGGGCTGGAAGTCGAGGTCGTCGAAGAAGGGCGTGCCCACCATGCCGGGCTGGAGCACGGCGACGCGGATGCCGCTTTTGCCGCATTCGTCGCGTAGCGCCTGGGCAAAACCCCGCAAACCCGCTTTGGCGGCGCAGTAGACGGTGCCTTGGCGTTTGCCGGCCAAGGCGGCTTCGGAACCGATGAAAACGAGGTCGCCGCGTTTCTTTTTCTTCCACCCGGGAAGCAACGTCCGTGCGACGAGCATGGGGCTGAGCAAATCGAGGTCGACGAGCTCCCGCATCTGCCGTGGCGAGAAGGTCTCGAGCGAGCCGAACCGACCGGCGCCGGCGGCAAGCACGGCGGCGTCGAGGTCGGGATGCGCGTCGAGGAGCGCGCCGAGCTTGGTCGGCAGGCTGTCGAGATCGGCGAGATCGAATCGCCACCAATCGAAGCGCTCGTGCTCGACGGGCGCTGGACGTCGACTCACGCCGACGACCTTCCAGCCTTCGGCGAGCAGCTTCCGAACAACGGCGAGACCGATCCCGGAGCTCGCTCCGGTCACGAGGGCTCTTCGACTGAACGTCTCAGTCATCCAATTCACACGGGAAGAAGCGTGACGGATCGGCGTACTCTCCGAGCATGGCGGTGACGGTGGTCACCATCTCTTCTTCGAGATCGCGTCGATACGACACCATGTCGCCCCGTTTTTCCAGAGGACCGGCGAAGAGCGGCTCGTCGGGATAGAGCTTTTCGACGGTGCGGGCGAAGCCGGTGGGGAGCCGAAAGGGGCCGAGGCTCACCGAGTGAACACGGTCGTCGGGCACCGAGGCGAAGACGGCTTCGAAGAGCTCGCGGTAGCGTGTCGCGTAGTCGTCGGTGTAGATCAGCGGATCGAAGCGCATGCCCACCGCCCAGCCGTGCTTGGCTAGGGTGGCGAGCGCGTCGATGCGCCGGGCCACCGACGGCACGCGATGCTCGAGGGCGCGGGCCGTGGCGTCGGGGGTAAAGCTGTAGGCGACTACGGCGTTGGCGAACGGCTCGCTGTCGAGCAACGCGCGCGTCTGGGTGCTCTTGGTTCGGATCTCGAGCCAGGCGCGTGGGCGATCACGGAAGAACGGCAAAGCCGTATCGAGAAAGCCGGTCACCCGATCGAAGGCGAGCGAATCACAGTCGTAGCCGGAGAAGAAATAGACCTCGTCGTCGGCGTGCTCAGCGAGGGTCGCGTCGATGGCGGCGAAGAGATCGTCGATGTTGACGAAAACGACATGGTGCGCCGAGCGGAACATGCCCTGGAGAAAGCAATAGCGGCAATCGTAGGGGCAGTTGAGCATGTGCGAAAAGTAGACGTTGCGGCGACCGCCGATGCCGTAGCTGACCGGGGTCGGCAAGACCCACTCACCGTGCTTGGCCGCCAGGATCAACGCGGGTCGTCGCTTCTGTAGCCGAAAATCCTGATTGCGTCGATTGAAGACCTCGCCCCAGCGACCACACGCCACGACGTCCGCATGGGGCAGCCGATCGAGGATCTGTCGGGTCCGTGGATGATCACGAACCTCGTCTTCGACATAGACCACGTCGGTCATCGATCGACTCCGAGCTGCACGGGAAGATCGTCGAGCCAGGCCCTGAGCACGCGGTTGACGTCGCTGCCCCGCCACAGCCGGTGCACCTCGTCCGGCAAGTCGAGCTCGGGCGCGATCATCGCGCGACGCTCGAGCAACCGTCGCAGGGCGCGTCGATCGGTGACGCTCCACCGGCCTTCAGCGGTCAGATCGGCGAAGCCGACCGGCTCGGCATGACGGGCGGCCCGCGCCTGGCCGTGAGGCAGAAGATCGGCGGCGATCTGCTTCACCGTCTCGACGTGCGGCGTAATCAGCTCGCTGACCATCGCGGCGTCGAGCCGCTCGACGGGATGCCGACGGTTGTCGGAAATCACCTTGATCACCTGCACCAGCTCGGCGGTGGTGTAGCGCAGCGCGGTGGCGAGAAAGCCGCTCGCCTCCATCTCGACCACCCACCCCTCGGGATACGACGTATCGACCTTGGGCACGGTCTTGATCTGCTCACCCGGCAGTCGACGTGGCCCGATGCGTGGCGGGTAGAAGACCTTGTCACTCGGCGCGTCGAGCACCCGTAGCCCGAGCACGGCCTCGCCGACCTCACGGGTCGGATGCCCCGCGATGCCGACGTTGATCCACACGCCGTGATCGCGACCGCCGGCGAGATGAAAGAGATGCGCCGTGCCGGCGGCGGCCAAGGCGGCGCCCATCCCGGTCACCACCAGAGAGATCGGGCCCAAAGTCGGATCCTCACCGTGGTACACCGGAAAGGCATCATGAGCGTCGTCACGCTGTAGACCGAGGGCCGTGATCAACGGCCGTGCCTCGGCGGCGAGCGCGACGACGAAATGCAGCATGGCTACTGGGTCAGGGATAGATCTTGTAGAGCATACGCGGATACGGAATGGTCTCGCGCAGATGGCTCAGACCACACATCCAGCACACGAAACGCTCGAGCCCCATGCCGAAGCCGCTGTGGGGATAGGCGCCGTATTTGCGCACGTCGAGGTACCACTGGAACGCCTCGACCGGCAGATTGTGCTCGTTGATCCGATCGAGCAGCAGATCGTGCTCGTGGATCCGCTGGCTGCCACCGATGATCTCGCCATAACCCTCGGGGGCGATCAGATCGACCGCCAGGGCGAGATCGGCATCCTTCGGATCGGGCTGCATGTAGAACGCCTTGATCGCGGTGGGATAGTGCGTCACGAACACCGGCTTGTCGAAATGATCACCGAGCAGGGTCTCGTGCTCGGCGCCGAAATCCTCACCGATCTCGATTTCCTGCCCCTTCTCTTTGAGCAGCGCGATCGCGTCGTGGTAGGTGACGCGGGGAAACGACGAGGTGATCTTCTCGAGCTTGGTGACGTCGCGTTCGAGCACTTTGAGATGCTCGCCACAGCGATCGAGCACGCGTCCAGCGAGCTCGATAACGAATTCCTCGGCGAGATCGATCAGCCCCGGAAGCTCCATGAATGCGATCTCGGGCTCGACCATCCAGAATTCCATCAGATGCCGGCGAGTCTTGCTCTTCTCGGCACGAAAGGTCGGGCCAAAGCAGTAGACCTTGCCAAACGCGGCGGCGGCGGGCTCGAGATAGAGCTGCCCCGACTGACTGAGATAGGCCGGATCGCCGAAGTAGTCGATCTCGAAAAGCGTCGACGTGCCTTCGGCGGCATTGGGGGTGAGGATCGGCGAATCGATCAGCGTGTAGGCACGCTGGTAGAAGAAATCGCGGATCGCCTGCACCACCTCGCTACGCACCGCCAACGCGGCGCGCTGACGCGACGAACGCAGCCACAGATGACGGTTCTCCATGAGAAACGCCGTGCCGTGGTCTTTCGGGGTGATCGGATAATCCTCGGTGAGGAAGTCGATCGCGAAGTCGGTGGCGTGAATCTCGACACCCCCCGGCGCGCGCTCGTCGATATGCGGCACGCCGGTGATCCGCACCGTCGACTCCTGGGTCACCGTCTTGACCGCTTCCCAAGCCTCCTCGGACACCTCGGCGCGGCTGACGATGCACTGCACCGTGCCGCTACCGTCACGCACCTGCAAGAAACCGATCTTGCCGCTCCGCCGTTTCTTGGCCAGCCATCCACGTACCGTGACGGTCTGTCCTTCGTGCTTGCGCAAGTGTCGAATCTCTACTGCCATGTCGGGCTCCGGTGGGGTCTTGGTGGGTCGAATCGGTCGAAAATCGCGAACGAGCCGGCAGTCTACGAGCCGCCTCCGAGCAGGTCAAGCGCCCGCAACGCCTCGGCGGCGGCGGCCTGCTCGGCGATTTTCTTGCTCCGCCCGACGCCGCTCGACACCCGTCGACCACCGATCCAACAGTCGAAGGTGAATTGCTTGGCGTGGTCGGGACCGCTCTCGGCCACCAGGCGATAGCTCGGCAAACCCCAGCCGCGCGCCTGCGCCGCTTCTTGGAGCGTGGTCTTGGCGTCGGTGAGCAGACGCTGGTCGCGTTCGTCGTACACCTTGGCGAGCCATGGCTCGATCACCCGGCGCGCCGCGTCGAGACCACCATCCAGGTAAAGCGCGCCGTACAGCGCCTCCATGGCGTCGGCGAGGATCGACATCTTCTCCCGGCCACCGGATCGAGCCTCGCCGACCCCGAGACGGAGCAGCGGTCCGACCCCGAGCCCCTTGGCCTGCTCGCCGATCACCGGCGCGCTCACCAAATAGCTCTTGAGCTTGGCGAGCTCGCCTTCGGGCTCGTCACGGAAGCGGTCGTAGAGCCACTCGGCGGTCACCAAACCGAGGATCGCATCGCCGAGAAATTCCAAACGCTCGTAATTCTCCGCCTCGCCACGCTCGTTGCTGTGCGAGCGATGGGTCAAGGCCAACGTGAGCAAGGTGGGATCGGCGAACGCGTGCCCGAGTCGATCGGCCAGGTCCGTTTCGCCCGGGGCACGTTCGCCCGAGCCACGCTCGTTGCCCTCACGATCACCTTCACGCTCGGCCGGGCGCGACGCGACGTCGTCATCCACACCACTAGACGGATCAGACATGGCGCGAGCGTACCACTCAGCGCCGGCCGAACCGGCGTTCGAGCTCGGCATCGCCCATCACCAAAATCGTTGGCCGACCGTGTGGACACGCCCATGGATCTTCGGCGTCGAAGAGCTCACTCACCAGGCGCTCCATCTCCTCCATCCGTAGCGGCCGATGGATTTTGATCGCGGCTTTGCACGCCCGTTCAGCGGCCAGCGCATCGAGCAAGGAGCGTCGCACCGCCTCGAGATCGTCCTCGCCGTCGTGCCGGCTATCGCCGAGCAGGCGACCGAGCGTCGACACCGCGTCTTCGGCATCGAGCATGGTCGGGATCGCGGTCACCGCGACGGTATGCCCCGACATCGGTCGAACGCCAAAACCACAGCGTTCGAGCGCGCCGGCGAGCTCGCGAGCCCGCAAGGCTTCGGCAGGCGCCAGCTCGAGCACCGGCGGATCGAGCAAGGTCTGACTCGCCGGGCTTTGATCGAGAAAGGACAGACGCAAGCGCTCGTAGAGCAGACGCTCGTGGGCGGCGTGTTGATCGACCAAATACAAACCGTCGTCGCCTTCGAGCAGGATCAGACTGCCCTTGTATTGACCCAGAATTCGCAAGCCACCGGGCGCCCGCGCTTTGCCCGAAAACGCCACCGAGCGGGGTTCGGCCGGGGGCGCCAGCGGCTGGGCGATGCGCGTGTCTTCAGCTCGGGGCGTCTCAACGGCGGGGGCGTGACTGCTGTCGTCGACCCGCGCCGGCCGGGCGGCCTGCGACTGCGAATCGGTCCACTGTGCATCGTAGAGGCCAGCCGACTCAGCGACCACGCCCGGCTGCGGTGTTTCCGGCCGCCGGGGTTCCGGTCGCTGTGTTTCCACGGGTCGCCATGCTTCCACCGGCTGGCGTTCTTCCGTCTGACGTGACGCGGGCGTCTGCCGTGGCTCAACCTGATGCGGTCCAGGCTCGATGCGCCCCGTGCCCCCTCGCACCACCTTCCACTCACCACCCGTCGCGCCCAGACCCTCCCAGGCGCGCGGCTGCACCCTGGCGCGTGGCGGACGCAGCGGCGCGATCCCACCGCGACGACCGTGCTCCAAGGTGGCGCGAATCGTCGACTCGACGCGATCGAGCACGTGTCGATCACGAAATCGCACCTCGGCCTTTTGCGGATGAACGTTGACGTCGACCTCCTCGGGTGGGATCTCCAAGTAGAGGAAGAGCGCCGGAAACGCGTCGGTCTTCCACACCTCGCGGACGGCGCGGTAAAAGCCGCTCAACAAGGCACGATCCCGGAGCAGCCGTCGGTTGACCCAGAGAAAGGTCCGCCGTGACCGCCCGGTATCCGGATCCCCCAAAAACCCCAGGATCCGCTCCCCTTTGGGCAACCCCGGTGGACGCAAAGGCACCAGATGCTCGGTCAGCGCATGACCGAAGATCTGACCGATCCGTCGCCGATAGCCGTCATTGTCGTCGCTCACCGGTGGTGCTTCGAGCAGGGAGCGACCGTCGTGTTCGAGGGTGAAACGCACCGCCGGATGCGCCAGGGCATAGCCCTGCACCACCTCGACCGCGTGGCGCAGCTCGGTGCGTGGCGTCTTGAGAAATTTGCGTCGCGCCGGCACGTTGAAAAAGAGGCTCGCGACCTCGATCCGCGTGCCCTTGGGATGCGCCACCGGCTCGACGCTCTTCACCCGACCGCCTTCGATCCGGACCTGCTGCCCGTCGCCAGCAGTCGTCGCGGTGCGCAGCGTCACCCGCCCCACCGCCGCGATGGTCGCCAACGCCTCGCCGCGAAACCCCAACGTGCCGACCCGCTCGAGATCCTCGAAACGCGCGATCTTCGACGTCGCATGGCGATCAAAAGCGAGCAGAGCGTCGTCACGATCCATGCCCGAGCCGTCGTCGTGCACCACGATCCGACGCTTGCCTCCCGATTCGAGAACCACCTTGACGTCCTGGGCCCCGGCGTCGAGCGCGTTCTCCACGAGCTCCTTGACCACCGACGACGGACGCTCCACGACCTCACCGGCGGCAATCTGACTGACGAGATGATCATCGAGGATCTGGATCTTCGACATCTGTCGAGCATATCGCCGTGGACGAGCGATTCCGCCATCTCGTGGATATGAAAAACCCTCCGGCGGGTACCGGAGGGTCTAGACCATCAATCGTTCGGATTCATCGTGAACGTCAGGGAACGGTCTCCCAAAACTCACCGTCGACGTTCCACACCTGTTTGAACGGCGCCACCGACGACGCCTCCTTCGACACCTTGGCCGGATGATCCGGATCCCAGCCGGCGTCCGGCGTCCGGCAAATCAGCTCGGCGACGGTAAAACACGAGTCGACCGTGCGGTTGCCCTCGACGATGTTCGTACCGTCCGGCTCGACCGAACAGATGTTCTCGGTGACCGTGCAGATATCACGACGGGCGATGAAGCAATCGTCGTCGATCCACTCGAGATCCTGCACCTGGATGACTTCCTGGACCATCGTGATCGTGCGCCAGCAGTCGTGGTTCGGATCAAAGCCGGTGTAATGGCCGAGGCTCAGAAAGCCTCCCAAATCGAGCTGCGCGCTGGCGGGTTGGACGGCGATCAGGGCGAGGGTGCACACGAGCACCAGTTGCAAAGCGTTCTTCCACATGGTTTTGACCTCCGTTGGAGTTGTGGCAGCCCCGTTCAGGGCCGCTTCCCTCAGTCATGCGCCATGGGAAAGAAAACCGCGCCAGGTTTTTCACTAGATCGGATCCAAGCTTGCCAACCGCACGCTCGTGTTGGCTATCGGGCCTTGTTTCGCGTCGACTCTCGTGAGCCCTCGAGCCGGCTGTCTACGCGTTTCTAAACATGACCATCTCGACTTGGTTGGATCTACTCGGACAGCACAAGGCTGTTGCCATCCTGATGCTGCTTTCCTCAATACTCCTCGTGCCAGCATCGACGGCTGACGAGCTCGAATCTCGAGAGCGAAGTAATGGGCAACTCTGTCGTAGCCTATCGGTGCAAATAGATGAGGCCAGCCTCAGGTGGGCTGACCCTGCCGATTCAATGCTGCCAACCAGCAACTATCCGCCTCATAGGCTACTAAGCGAAGCAACTGAGGACGAGCGACTCGCTGGACAGCTCATCATCGACGAACTCTCTACGCTACCCAAGGATGCTCGACGTCCACATATCGCCGCCTGGCTGTCCAAACACCTGGTCCTCGAAACCGTGCTCTGGATCCCAGCCAGGATCATTCAACGGCAATTCACAACTGACTCCAGCCAGGCGCTACGTAGCCTTTCAGCTTGGATCGACATTCTGGAAGAGGCGGATCGACGCGACATTCTCCTTTCAGCAGCAAGCGATCTTGTCGACCTTTGCGCACCCATAATCGGCAGCAGCGAGCTGATCGCACGGACTGACAGATGGCTCGCCTCCGTGGAAGAAGTCACAACGATCGGTGAGGCCCATCTTTTGAAGTCTTACGCCAGGCTAGCGGAAGATGAAGGAAATCTCTTAGAGGCTCTTGAGGCACTTCGAAGAGCACAGAGTGTCTTTGAACACCACGAAGACCTTCTCGGGTTGGCCAATGCAGTCCGCCGCGGAGCTCGAATCCTCTTCCTACTAGGCCTCTACGACCTAGCCTTGAGCGAATACGACCGAGCCCACGCGATCTATGAATCTAGCGGCAGTGATCCTCGCGGGCTAGCGAACGTTTGGTCAGGGGTAAGCAGCGTTCACGCCGCTCGAAACGAGCTCGCACTTGCTATGAAAGCCCGTGAAACGAGTCTCGATTTCTTCAAAATCCTAGGCGATCGGGGAGCTATCGCAGGTACACGCTTGCAAATCGGTGATCTGGCATGGCTAGAAGAAGACTATGAGACAGCAG
>JBCDBH010000181.1:0-11648 GCA_039184055.1 Acidobacteriota bacterium | reverse complement strand
GTGGCGCTGGCGCTTGCCTGCGACGCCCGAGTTTTGGACTCGCCCGCCTTGCTAAAACGAGCGGTGTATCTCAGTCCGACACTGGGGGATAAATACCACCACCCCTAACATGACTTGTTAAAAAACGACCGCGGCGAGCATGAACACGAGCACCCGAACATCAACTGCGATCTCGGCGAGACGTGGGAGCTCGGCGGGCGCGGTGGTCTGGAAAACACGAATCCCCACAAAGGCCAAAACGAGCCCCGCTGCCGCCCCAGCCAGCGCGACGATGAGACTTTCGGTGACCAGCAAACGGATCAACTCGCCGCGTGTCGCTCCCAAGGCGGCCCGGCTGGCCAGCTCGCGGCGACGATGAAAGCCGCGCAACAGGGTCAAGTTGGCGACGTTGGCACAGGCCAAGAGCAACAAGAACCCGACGGCACCGAGCACCACCCCGAGCGCCGGTCGTAGCTCGGCGAAGAGCTGATCGGGTAGCGCCACGACGGCGAGCCCCAAGCTGCCGTTGATGTCTGGAAATCGATCCGCCAAGCGGTTGGCGACCACATCCACCTCGGCACGTGTCTGCTCGAGGGATGTACCCGGCTTCAATCGACCGACGACATTCAAGTGGGTACGCCGTCGCGCCTGGCGCTCCTCGTCGGTGAAAGATCGAGGCAACCACATGTCGGCCGCCGCCGGCATGCGAAATTCGGGTGGCATGATGCCGATGACGACATGAGGTGTACCGCTGAGCACGATCGAGGTACCGATGATGGCCGGGTCGGCGCCGAAGCGTCGTTGCCACAGACCATGACCGAGCACGACGACATGCTGGTCACCGGCCTGCTCTGTTGTCGATGGCATACGACCGCGATAGGGAGTGGTACCCAAAAGCTCGAAGAAACCGGCGGTCACCAACCATGCCCGGATCCGTTCCGGTGAGCCACCCCCGATCAAGTCGAACCCGTAGGCTTCGGCGGCGGCGAGCCGATCAAAGGTGCCACCGTCCCGCAGATCGATGAAGTTGGCGGTCGACAGCTTGCCTTCTCGCATGCCGCGCTCGACGTCGGTCTGCCACACGACGGCGATGCGCTCCGCATCCTCGTAGGGCAAGGGTCGCAGCAAGACGCCGTCGAACATGCTGAAGATCGCCGCGCTGGCACCGATCCCGAGCGCCATGGTCGAGACCGCAGCCAGCGTGAACGATGGCTGCCTGGCCAACGCACGCAGGCTGAAGCGCAGATCTCGCCACCAGGCTTCCATGGCCGCTCGACGTCCTCAATCCGCCGCGGCTGGGTCGGAAGCGGTGTGCCAATAGTCAAGCTCGACACCCTGTTTGAATCCACGGCGGATGTCGAGTACGTGCTGGAAATCCTCGATCGGATTGCCACCGAGAACCAAGAAACTCGCCTCGAAGCCGTCGGCCAATCGACCGATAGGCCGCTCCGGAAAGATCGACTGTGCCGTCGACTCGCACCAATGGCGCAGCAAAGCGAGATTGTCGAGCGCATCGATCTCTTTCAAGTACAAAGCCTCGTCGACCGAGGTGAGATCAAAGCGGTCGCTACCGATGGCGATCGGCACACCGGCGGTGTCGAGCAAACGAAGATTGCGTACCTGGTTCCGCTGGGTCAGCGCGAGCCGCTCGGGATCCTTGGTCTTCAGCTTGGCGAGGATCGTCGTCGTCACCACCACGGTACCGCGCTCGGCGGCACGCTTGGCGTCGGCCGGGGAAATCTGAAAGGTCGAGACGTCGTACTGTTCCGGAATCTTGTATCCCGGTAGGTGGGCGATCTCGTCGGTCCCCGCGTCGAGGGCATGACGGAAATCCGTCGCGGTCTCGACATGGGTAGAGACACGCAAACCCTCGGCATGGGCCTTGGCGACGATCTTGGGCAGGAGCTTGGGATCGAGCCCCTTGCGCCCCGAGTAGGTCGGATCGTCGCGACGTGTCGCGAACTCCTCCGAATACAAAAGGAAAGTCTTGATGAAGTCAGGTGGTGTCGCCTGGATCTTCGGCCACTTCGTCTCCAGGTCCGCCTCGTTCTCGATGATGAAATAGGCCCGGTCATTGAACCAAAAACGCTCGACACCACGGTACATGTGATGCCGCAAACGGTCTTCGTAGAGCCTCACCGGATGACCGTTCGACGCGGTGATGCCGCCATTGGCGAACACCACGTCGAGACTGTCGGGCTGGTTCAGGCGATCACGGATCTTCGAAGTGTACTCCCGTACACTATTCGCGATCTTGACGTAGAACACGCCCGCCGCCAGGTACTCGCGAATTTTCTGCTCGAGGTGACTGAGCTGGACAATGTTGTGATTGTGCGCTTCACCATAGGGCGGCACGATCCAACCACCTTCGAGATCGACACGTCGATCGATCAAAGGCGGTTTGCTCTCGGTCAGGGTGCCGGAGACGATGTAGAAGGTCTTGGCGACAAAATCCTCACCGTTGAACCAATGACCATTGACCAACTCGACGATCTCGGGCTCGTCCTCTTTGTCTCCATGATGATGTCCCGGGTGCGCACCGACGATCCACGCACCGACCCATCCGCATATCAAGGCCAGCGTGGCGATTCGGAAGGTCCTCACAAAAGCTCGTTTGAGTGCAGACACGCCGTTCTCCTTTCCGTCATGCGGGATCGCCGGTAGCGGGTCGAATGACGTCGACCTCACCATGGCTCATCAAGGTGGGATGCAAGATCTGGGTAGGTCCGACGGCAACGATGCTCAATCGTTCAGCGTCGACATGGCGCGCAGCCACCTGTTGCAACGCGTCGCGGCCGAGCTGAGTGAGGCGATCCAGCCATCGTCGGTCATGGTCATCGGGCAGTTGATCGACGGCCTGTCGCTCGAGCCGTCTTGCCAAGCCCTGAATGGTGACGAGCGAGCGCAGGTAGGATCCAATGACACCATGCCGAGCTTCGTCGAGCTCGGCATGGTCGACCGGTTCTCGTCCCATCCGGTCGACCTCGTCGCATATGGTGCGTATCGCTCCGTTGACTCGCTCGTGCGGCAACGCCAACGAAATTCCGAACGGTCCCGGACCACGGCGACCTTCGACACCGACACGCACCCCGTAGGTGGCGCCCTGTCGCTCACGCAAGATCCGATCGAGCCGCTGACCGAGGATCTCGGCAACGAGACGTAGCGCGGTGAAATCGGGATCGGTACGAGGCAGACCGGGTAGTCCGAGTCGGAGCTCGGTCTGACGCGCTCGTGATGACGCAACGAGCATCACCCGTCGACCACGATCCGGCGTCACGGCTCTGGCCGGTGACTCGATGTACGGCTGATCCCCTCGCGACGGTCGATCGTCTCGTGGCAGTCGACTCGCCAATCGTCGATCCCATTCCTCGATCGAAAACCCACCGACCATTACCCACACCGCATCGGCGGGCCGATAGTGCGCGCGATGAAACGCGATCAGATCGCCGCGGCCGATGCTCCCCAGACTGGTCTCGTCGCCAAACAGCGAACGATCGTAGACCGTGCCGTCGAAGACGCCGCGCAGCAGCCAGTGATTCGCCAGGTTCCTCGGCTGCCAACGATGTTGACGCAGCTTGGCGATCTGGCGCCGCGTGATCCCCTCGACCGCCGCAGCCGGAAATACGGGCGCGGTCACCAGATCGACGAGCGTATCGACCACCATCTCGAGATCGGTCGACAAAGCCTCGATGGCCAAGCTGCCGACCTCCCAATCGACCCGTGGCAACAGATCGGCGCCACGGCCCTCGAGCTCGCGAGCCAGCCAAGCGATGTCGCGCCGCGTCGTGCCCTCGCGCAACAGCTGTGTCGTCAGGGTCGCCAGCCCCGCTTTGCCATCTGGATCGTGTTGGCCACCCGCGGGCATGGCGCAAATCAGATGCACCATGGGCACGACATGATTCTCGGCAAGCAAAAGCTGACCGCCACCGGCGAGCCGTCGACGAACAACGGGCGGCGATTTGAAGGAAGTCAGCGAACCGGACGATCGACCCTGGAGCGCGTCGATATGCATGCCGGTCTCGAGCCTGTCGGTGCCGGTCATGATGCCCTCTCACGCGACACGACGTCAGCTCGAGGCACACCGGCGTCCCGAGGCAAGACCGTCATCAGCTGCCGATTCTCGGCGCGACAGTAGCGATCGGCGAAGATCCGCAACTCGGCTGTCGTCACGGCCGCATAGCCCTCCTGTTCATCGTCGTCCAACGGGCGGCCAAACGCGACACGGGTCGCCAGGATCTCAGCCTGGCGAGCGGGTCGCTGCCACGCCCAATAGTGGTCGGTCAAGGCCTTGTTGCGTGCCCGTTCGACGGTACTGGCTGCGAATCCATGATCGAGCGCCGTCTCTAGCGCCGCCACAAGGGCATCGGCGAGCCGCTGCCCCGTCACGGACGACGCCGCCGTAGCGACCAGAACCATCGTCGACGCTTGGCGCATCGGGATGGTCTGTGCTCTGAGGTCACGTGCCAGACCGGCTTCGCTCACCAATCGTCGCCACAGCAGCGAGTGCCGGCCGACCGCGAGGCCATGCATGAACAACGACGCGGCGTGCCAGTCGGGGTCGGCGTGGCCAGGCCCGCGGAAGGCGAGATAGACACGCGGAGCGGGCACGTCGTCGTGATGGACGTCGTGACGCGCGGAGGCGAGCGGGCCGAGCGGTGCGGGCGCCGGCTGACGCATCAGCTGGTGACCACTGAGTTGCTCGGCCCAGGCCTCGATTTGCTCGTCCACGATGTCGCCGACCACACAGACGACTGCGTTGCCAGCGGTGTAGCCATGCACGAAATGGGATTCGACATCGGCGCGGGTAATGACCCCGAGCTCGTCCGGCGTACCGCTGGGCAAACGTCGGTACGGATGACCCTCGGGATACAAAAGACGTTGAAGGCGCTCGAAATCGGTGCCGTATGGACGGTTGTCGACCCGCTGCAGCCGTTCTTGGAGCAACACCTGGCGCTGGACTTCGAGCGCCTCGTCGGTGAACGTGGCGATGCGCGGCGACAGTCGCTCGGCTTCGATCGCCAACGCCAGGTCGAGTTGATCCCGCGGTACGGTGGCGCTGAAGGTCGTCCGCTCCTGAAAGGTGGAGGCGCGTGCCTGACCGCCGACTCGTGATAGCCGTCGTGGGTAGGTCCGCCTGTCCTCGCTCGGTGGACCGTCGAAAGCCAGGTGTTCCGCCAAGTGCGCGGTGCCGGAACGTCCGGAACGATCGTCTCGCGCTCCGACCAGGCAACAGACGTGGAGGCTGATCAGTGGAACGCGACGGTCGGGTCGAACGATCAGCCGCAGACCGTTGTCGAAATTGGCCAGCTTCGCGGCCATGGTTCAGCGGTCTCCAGCGTCGACGACCGAGGCGGGATCAGCCAAAGTGACCACGCCCTGGTGCCAGAGCTGTCGTATGAACCCACCGATCTGTAACTCGAGGTCCAGTTGTTCAGTGCCGGCTCGCTGGTGTTCGACCAGCTCGGCCACCGTGTGCTGCCCGTCGCACAGCTCGAGAAGCGGCAACACCCCCGCCCTTAGCTTGAGCTCGCTCGTCGAGGTGGCGAGACGCAAACGCAAGCGAATGCTCGAGTCGCCATTGTTCGGTTCGAGCACACGCACGTGGCGGCTGAGGGCGGGTCGAAACGGCAGCAGGTTCTTTACCGACGATGCGCCGTGGCGTTTCTCGACCAGCTGGTCGTCGAGCACGAGATGACTGACCGAGCTGGCGAGAAATGCATGGATCGCCTGGCGCGGCTCGAGCGCCAGGGGCCGCCGCCGCAGATGAAACGGCAGCGCGCCGAGAGCCTGGACACCGGTTTGCGCCGCGAAGGCGGAAAGCACCTCGAAGAGGAAGCCATCCAGCTCGGCGGTCAAGGCCCGCACGCGCAGGTGAAACGGCACCAAGCCCGCCAGCTCGTTACGCGAGTCAGCGTCGAGCGTCACGTCGTGCAGGATCAACGGTCCCAGCCGTGGCGCCCCACGAAAGAGGGTCGATGCCGACGGCAACACCAGCGCCGCACACGCCCCGGATGGGCTCTGACCACTGGACGGTGGGTAGTAGCCGCTCGCGACACCGAGCTCACGGGCGAGCTGTCGACCCACCGTCGCCGAACATGGATCGAAGAGCACGACACTGTCGGGTAGGTCGACCCCGTCTCCGATGACATGCCCACGAGCCACGGCGACGACGGCGCCATCGGCGATTCGAGACGCCAGGGTCACCGCGGTCGGCAACGGTTCGTAACGCAGCAAACGCGGCAACCGAGGCTGTTGCGGTACGGATCGCGCCGGTGTCGGCATGACGGGCTCGGCGGCTTCGAGCCGTGCCTCGACCGCTCGCCAGACGTCGGCACCGAGATCATCCCAGCGACCCCGCATCGCATCCAGCAGCTGCTGCGTACGATCGTCCAGACCAAGACGACGTAACCAAACCGCGAGGCTGAGATAGAGATGGAAAAGCACGACGTCACCACGGGCCAGCCGGTCGTCGAGCTTCACCTCGAAGCCGCGTTCAAGCAGGTTCAACACCGGGTATCCGACGTTCTCGAGATCGAGGTCGAGGCTCAGCTCGATACAGGCACCTAGGTACCACACCACGTTCGCGGTCTCACCGCGCGCTTCGTGAAGATGGGCCAAGGAGCTGTAGAGCAGCAAGAGCACGAACGGGCTCACATCGGCATCCGGGGCCTCTAACGACTCGCGGAACAGCGCCAACGCTTTCTCCGTGAAGCCCAGACGCCGATAGAGGCGACCGAGGTTGAGCTGCAGAATGCTCACCAGCAACCCGCCGCTGGCGTTGCCCGTAGCGCGCGCCAAGAGATCCAAAGCAACCGTTTCGAGCTCGATCGCGTCGTCGAAACGCCCGACTCGGAAGAGCGCGAAGGCAATACTGTTACGTAACAGTAAGCTCTCTCGGTCACGCCCTTCGACGATGTAATGCTCGAGCACCCTTTCGAGCATGGAACGGCCTCGGTCGAGCTCGCCACGACCGAAAATCAGGTTGTAACCCGCCAGTTGGGTGAGCGTGTAATAGCGTTCGTCGTGCTCGCCACGCCGGTCGATCGCCCGCTTCAGATGTCGTTCGGTGGCCTCGTATTCACCGCTGTCGTAACTCAGCAGACCCTGGAGCTGATCACTGTCGGACTCACCAGCGCCACGGCTGGCGAAACGCGCCGCCGCCGCGAAGTCGCTCACCGACCATGCCGCTTCGAGTGCCGCCGCGACGCGCGAAGCCGTGAGAGCGCCGCTGGCCTCGGCATGCCACAACGCGGCGTACGGGTCATCGCCTTCGAGCTGCAGACACGCCTCGTGTAACTGCCCGCGACGGGTCTCGGAAAGCGCCTGGTAAACGGCCTCCTGCCGCGCCTTCGAGGCCACGGTGACACGATGTGTTCCGACTCGTCGGAGCAGCCGCGCCGCGACCAGACGATCGAGGTCGATGGCGCGGGGCTCGGCACCTAGACCCGCCGCGACGATGCTGGCGACATCGACGGGAAAGACGGCGACCGCCGCCACGGCCACCACATCGTCCACGGTTTCGAATGGCTTCCCTGATCGCGCCGTCGACTCGCTCTTCGACGCCTGTCGACTTCGGGTCCAGAGACCGGCGGTGTCATCCGAGATCAGTGTCGCCAGCGGCTCCTCCGTCGCCGTGGCACAGATCCAAATCGGCGCGTGACGCGCTGCACGAACGAGGAGACGAATGGTGTCCACGGTGCGGCGATCCGCCAGGTCGATACCCTCGAGCACCACGACCACCGGTGATCCATCGTCGCGCTCGGCGATCTCGCCGACGGCATCGATCACCAGTCGAATGAGATCCGTGGCGAGTGCGGCCGTCTCGTCACGTCGCCAATAGAAGTCTTTGAGCCCAGCGGTGTCGTCATGAAGGGCGAATCGCGCCAAGCCCGAGCTGAGGATGCGAGTCTGAGCCAAGAGCTCGCGATGCCGCCAGGCGGGAAGCAAGTTCGCGAGCACGAAGCGATAGCGCCGGAGCCACCCGGGCGCGTGTTGCGTCATGACCTCGGCCAGACACTCCACCAAGGCCAACAAGCCACCGAACGGGCGCTCGAACCCCGATCGCCAGGCGCCGACGACATAGGCCGATCCAGCTGCCGCGACATGTTTCTCGAGAGCCGCCAACGCCTCATCCGCACCGACCGCGGACCCGACAAGGAGATGCGCCACTGCCTGACCGCCACCTCGGCGAGCCTCGAAGGCGTCGACGAGCGTGTCCGAGCCAGGCAGCGGCATCGCCGTCAGCCTTTCTCGACGGCCAGAGGGTGACCGAAGATCATCGGTAGCAGCGGCGCTTCGTCATAGCCGTCGATCCCGAGGACGGTGCTGAGCTGGTTGTCGATGAACGCACCCTGCATATAGCAGGCGAGTCCGGTCGACGTGGCCAGCAGGCTCAAACTCTGACCGACCTCACCCGCTTCCATCAGAATGAGGCGGTAGCCACGGTCCGAGTACTTCATCGTGCAGCGCCGAAAGATCGCCGTCACGCAGATCATCAGCGACGCGCTGTCGGGATCCGCCATGTCGCTCAGATTGACGCTCGACTTGACCTCGTCCCAGACGTCACCGCGCCGGACGACGTCCAGGCTGTGTCGATCGACGTTGTAGTGGTAGACGCCTGGCTCGAGGTCGTCGACATGACGCACCAGAACGTACATCTCGAGAGGATAGAGCGCCCCCGCCGAAGGCACCGGACGAAATTGACCACCCGGCGAGGTCCGACCATAAGAGAAGCGCAGCAAATGCGATAGCTGCGCCAAGGAGAGAGGCTCGCCGCTGAGCTCGCGCATCGATCGTCGCTCGACCAATGCACGCTCCACGTCACTTTCGATCCGCGGTGCCGGCATGTCGACCTGATCCATCAAGGTGTAGACCTTGTACGGATTGTTCATCAGCCGACGGGCTTTGTCCGATCTCAAGATCTGAGCAATGGCCTGACCGTAGGCCACGCTGCTGGTCGGAGTCAGCTTGGTGTTCTCGTGAAAGATCTCACTGATCGAGCTCTTTACGCGTACATAGGCATGCGGGCTGGGCCCCGCGACCTTCTTGAGTGTCTGTCGTTCGACCTTGAGCACGCGTCGGACCTCTCAGGGAAATGGATGAGGGTAGGGATTGAAACCATTGGCGGGCTGCCAAGACATGATGTCGCGAATGTCGTGCAGACGCTGGACGCCGAGATACGGGAAGTTGTGGTTGCCATGGATCGGCACCAAACCCGGGACCATGACGCGCACCACGTGGAGACCGAGATCGCGGATGTCTGGCGTCGTGATGTCGACCACGATCACTTCGTAGCCTGCCTGTTTGATCATGTCCAAACAGGCCTGAAGGTCCCCGAGCACACGCCCCGTCGAGCGATCAGGGATCTTCGAGAGCTCGATCTCATCGGTCACCTCGTCGCAGAACGCCAAAGCTTTTGGAATCAGCTCAGGACGTTTCGAGTAGTGGGTGTAATGGTGGTCGAAGGTGGTCAGATCCGAATAGTCCGACGCCGGCTCCCAGTCTTTGAACTGCTCACGAAGAAAGCGCAGATAGGGCATACCTTGGCCGACCTCACGCAGACACTTACGCATGGCTGCTTTCGGGCTCAAGCGACAGACTGACGACACACAATTCACCATGCCGAACTCGGAAGGTCGTCGCAGAATCCCGAAGACCGAGAAGGCCGGAATGTCGAGGGTGATGTCGAACACCTGGAAATCGACGCTGGGATGATCCGTATGGAAGCGACGCGACATCGAGTCCTGCAAATCGGCGTCGTCGATGATCAAACGCTTGCCGGTCTTGGCGTGCAGCCAACAAATGACGAAGGCATCACGCTCGATAACTTCATAGAGCCCGGTGAGAATCGCCTCTTCCAGGGTGGCGCCAGCGGCGAGCCCGGTCGAGGCGTTGCGACCCGGAGATCCTTCGCCATCGTCCAATTTGTACTGCATGTATACCTGGGTCGCCGGCACCAGGCGTGATCGGTGATGGGTCAGAGAGTAGCCCGCCACCCAGCGGATCGGCGTATCCTCGTCAAAATAGTCGAGGCGGATGTGATCGGCTTTGTCTTTGACCTGTTGTCGCGAGTAGAGGCGCAGCGTGTCCGGTGACACGGCGTCGGCCGCAACCTCACGATAGGGCGCCAGCACCATGTCTTTCTTATCGTAGAAGAGCATGCAATAGCGCTCGACGGCCTCGCCGATCGTCGCCGCCATGGCGGTCTCCAGCGACTCGCCACCGCCACCCGCTTTGTCGGCATTCTGAATCTCGGAGAAACGTGACAGATCAGCATTCGAGCTACCGAGCGCCATACAGAAGGTGTCCTGCGGCAAGTAAATGCCATAGGAGATGAAGCGGATCAATCCGACCTTCGACGAAATCAGTCGTCGCCCGAGCTCGATCGTGGTCAGTGGATCGCTAAACGGGACGTCTTGGAGCTCAACCGCGGCGTGACTTGGGCTGCTCGTCATAGGGAATTTCCTTCCACGGATAAACGCGCGGTTGGGAAGTCGAATCGACTTCGACGTGTGGCAAACGCAAGACCTCGTGAATTTCAGCCTCCCAGGTCATCAGGTTGAGTGTGAGGAACTTTCCAGCCAAGGTCGGGATGGCGAAACCGCTCAGATGCTTGACGATCTCGCTGACCGCAACCCCACTCAATACCTCGAGATAAGCGTGCAAACCTCCCGAGGGGGCCGACGGGCGACCCTTGGCACGCAGATGCTTGTCGAACGCCAGATACTCTTCGAAAAACGGCAGGTTGCCACGCAAGCGTGCCTCGAGACTCAAGTACGAGGCGGTATCGCCAGGCAAGAAGAGCGGCCCGACCCATCCCTCGTGAGGATCGATCGTCCGGATGAGCATCCATGGAACGCCGTGTTGTTTGGAAAACGTGTCGAGAGCGTCCGCCAGCGCGGGATCGTGGGCGGCCTGGGGATAGACGACGAGATCGACCGGCTCGCCTCCATCGACTGGCCAAACGGCTTTGCGGTCGAGCGTCACGGCACGTAACGTTCGCTCTTCTCGATGTGCCGCCGGTACGTTCGCTTCGATCCGCGTCGCCGCGGCGTCGGCTTCGTCGTCCAGCACCACCACCTCACCGGTACCCGACGCCAGGAGATGGCGGGTGACCGCGAGAGCCAAAGCATCGCTGCCGATGACGGCGACACGACTATCGCGAAGCCGCGCCTGGAGCTTCGCCCCACCCTCGGAGGTGAACCGAGAAAAAAACGACAGCTGCTCTTCATAACGCTCGACAGCGGCTTGATCGAGCAGCGGCTCGGCGGTTTCCTCGATGAAGGAGGCCGACTCGAGCTGTGTCAGGAGGCCGCGCGCGACCTCCGCCTCGACCCCGAGTCGAGCCGCATCGGTAATGATCTCCTCCGTGGTCTTCTGGCCATTCAGGTCAGGCAGAATCACACTCAATGCCCGAATGGCGCGCGGCTCGCTCAATTGGATCCGCCAGAGCTCTTCAGAGCCACCCCGCAAACCCCAGGTTGTTTCGGAGATAGGAAAAACGGTCAGGTATGTCTTCAGCCGTGGTCTGTTGAGCATTGCACTCCAAGCCCTGATCGAAGTGCCGTGGACGCACACCTGGCCCACAGGTCACTCGAGTCGTTTTTTCGTTCGCGCGGATCCAATATCGATCTCGACGCGAAAGTGATGAGGCGGCCGACCGGGAAGGT
>JBCDBH010000180.1:0-11665 GCA_039184055.1 Acidobacteriota bacterium | reverse complement strand
TGATGGTGGGAGATCGTCGGGCGGCGATCGACATCGTCGAAAGAGGTTTGCTGATCGACGCCGGCAATAGTGAGTTGCTCGAGCTACGGCGCGATCTGGGCGAGCGGCGTCAGCCCATGGTGCCTTTCTTGGGACGTAGCAACCCGATCAACCGCATGCTCGGTCTGCTCCGTCATCGCCTGGTCGGGCGTCGGGCTCAGGTGTCCCTGGGCGTCGACGGATTGCCCGCCAAGCCGGCCGCCGGCAAGAAGCCGCGCGGTGCCAGCGTCAAGCCTCCCGTAGCGTCGACCCCTGTTACCCGCTCGACCTCCTCGAAGAACCTTTCCGCCGGTCCCTGATCCGTGGCGCGAGCCAAGCAAGGCCGGACGCGGATTCGTCGACCGTCCGGTGAGACGGTGCCGTTTCTACGTGGCATGGTGACGCACGATCTGGTGTTGCGTGGTTTGGCGTTCGACGATGCCTACGCGGCGGCGCAAGCCTTGCGTGATCGTCTTGCCGGTCGTGACGAAGTGTCGAGCGAGGAGCTCGAGCGTCTTCTACGCACCGAGCTCGAACGTCTTCTTCCCGCTGAGCGTTTGGCCCGTCTCGACCGGACCCCGGCTCCGGGCTCGACGCTTCGCGTGGTGTTGGGGAGCGGTGCCGAGCAGCCGTTTTCACGGGGTTTGCTGGCGCGTAGCTTGACCGCCGCCGGGGTCGACTTCGACCAGGCTTATGCCCTGGTAGGCGAGCTCCAGGCCGAGCTGCAACGCGAGCAGATCGAGCGTCTCGAGACCGGTGATCTGGAGAGCCGGATCGGTGCCTTGCTCGAAGAGCGTGTCGGCTCCGAGACCGCGGGGCGTTACCGGTTGTTGGGGCGAATCGAGCAATTGCCGAAGCCGCTGGTGATTTATCTGGGAGGGGCGAGCGGTACGGGGAAATCGACTCTCGCGGTCGAGCTCGCACCCCTGCTACAGATTTATCGGGTCAACGCCACCGACACGGTTCGCCAGGTGATGCGGATGGTGTTCGCCCGTCCGATTCTGCCCGGCTTGCACCGCTCGAGCTTCGATCCTCCCGACCACGGCCGTCGCCGTAGCCGTACCAAGCGCGTGTTGGAGCATTTCGACGAGCAGTCGCGTCGCGTCTGTGTCGGGGTACGCGCGCTGGTCGAACGAGCGATCACCGAACGGATGAACATCCTCGTCGAAGGGGTGCATTTGATTCCGCCCTTCGTGCCCTTCGCCGACCTCGATGAGCACGTCATCCAGGTGCCGCTCCTGCTCACCGCGCTCGACGAGGAGAACCACCGCAGCCGCTTCGTGCAGCGAGGCACCGCGAAACGCCGTGCCGAGCGCTATCACACCCACTTCGACGATATCCGTGAGATTCAGAATCACCTGCTCGTCCAGGCCGAGGAGCGCGACGTGCCCATTCTCGATACCGATGAGGTATCGACCACCCTCGTCCGTGCCTTGCGGGTCGTCACCAGTGAGCTCGAACGTCGCCTGCCTCATCTCACCGCGCCCCTTTAGACGTGACGGCTCGATATACGACACGGTCACAAGCTGGTAAAATCGACTCCATCTACGAGGTAGAGGGCGGTATCGCCGTTTTTTGGCGTGACATTTCATTCTGATCGAGGACACCCGCTATGGGTGGTCCGGTAAAGGAGCGCACATGCAGACGACCCAAGAACGTGGCCTTTGGAGCTCGAAGCTGGGATTTGTGTTGGCGGCGGCGGGTTCGGCGGTGGGATTGGGCAATATCTGGAAGTTCCCCAGCGAGGTTGCCGACAACGGTGGTGCCGCATTCTTGGTGGTCTACATTCTTTGCTGTTTTATTGTCGGTTTTCCGGTGATGGTGGCCGAGCTCGCCATCGGGCGCAAAACACGACGCAATCCGGTGGGTGCGTTCAAGGTGTTGTCCGGTGGCAAAGGGCCGTGGTTTTTGATCGGTGGCTGGGGCATTTTGTGCGGCATTTTTATTTTGTCGTTTTACCTTGTCGTCGCCGGTTGGACGCTCAGCTTTGTCGTTGCTGAAATCGCCAAGATGTTCGGCGCCGAAGCGCTTTACACGACGCTCAGCACGATTTCACCGGGCGTCAAGACGGCCATCTTCACGGTGCTCTTCATGGTCGGCACCGTCGGCATCGTGCTCGGTGGCGTGGCGGCGGGTATCGAGCGTGCCACCAAGACTCTGATGCCGGCGCTGATCGGCATGCTCCTGGTGATGATCGGTTTCGTGCTCACCCGTGACGGCGCGATGACCGGTCTCACCGAGTACCTGAAGCCCGATCTCGGTGACCTCAACACGACCGTCATCTTCTCGGCCATGGCCCAGGCCTTCTTCTCGTTGTCGCTCGGTATGGGCGCGTTGATCACCTATGGCTCGTACCTCGACGAGAAAGAGAGCATCCCGGAGGCCGCGGCGCTCGTCACCACCGCTGATTTCTCGATCGCGTTTCTCGCCGGCTTGTTGATCATGCCGGCGATGTACGTTGCCCAGGGCGCTGGGATCGAGATCATCAACCCCGACACGGGCGCGTTGATCAACAGCGACACGTTGGTTTTCGCCGTTCTGCCTCAGCTCTTCGACGCCATGGGTGGATTGATCGGCGTGATCTTCGGCTTCGCCTTCTTCGTGCTCTTGTCGATGGCGGCGCTCACCTCGACCATCTCCCTGCTCGAGGTGCCGGTGTCGTTCGGTATCGACGAGCTCAAGCTCGAGCGTCGTAAGTCGACGCTGCTTTTCGGCATTCTGATCGGTGCGATCGCGGTCGTGGTGTCGTTCAACTTCTCGTTGATCGGGCACTTCGACCTGATCTTCAATCAGATCGGTCTGCCGCTCGGTGGCTTCATGATCTGTATCTTCCTGGCATACGTGTGGACGCTACGCGGGGCGTTTACCGAGATGGAGAGCGGTTATCCGGGCGTGGCGACCAGCACCTTCGGCAAGGTGTGGTCGGTGTTCGTGCGCTTCATCTGCCCGCTGCTGATCCTGCTGGTGTTCATCACCACCGTGTGGACGGCGCTCGGTCTCTGATCCGAGCCCGGTCGCCATTTCATGGGCTGGCGTTCAGCGCTCTTTCGCGGGGTAGAAGATCGCCAGCCACACAGTGGCCTCATCGGCATCGGTCTCGACGATTCGGTGCCGAGTATGAGCGGGGAGCTCGAGCCAGTCGCCGGGACGCAGCACCACGGGCTGGTCACGGCCTTCGATCACCAGCGTCGCTCGGCCGGCCATCACCATCACCCACTCGTCTTCGTCCTGGTCGTACCAGAAGCCGGGTGGGGAGCTGTGACCTTTCGAGGTAATACGCTCGATCCGCACCGCCCCTTTTTGGACCAGGGTCTCGAAGACCTCGTCTTCGGCAATAGGCAGATCGCGTAGCAGACGGCCGGTGGCGCACATTGGCTCAGCATATCCGATAGATTCGTACGACAACGTCCATAGCTTGGAGGCCAAAGGTGGCAGACGAATCCCAGACCCCCCCGCAACAGCCGATGATGCCGCAACAAGGCGCGATGCCAGGGATGCCACAACCGGGTATGCCCGGCGCCATGCCCCAGGCGAATCCGATGGGCATGATGATGCAGATGATGCAAATGATGCAGATGATGGGAGGTGGCGGCGGGGCCATGCCGATGGGAGGCATGACCATGGATCCGTCGGCGATGCCGTTCGCGGTGCCTCAGGCCACCGAGGACGCCGATCCCGGGCTCGACTCCGACATCATCCGCCCGTCCCTCCTGGCCAATCGCGTCAAGACGCAAGAAGGCGTCGAGATGGGTTCGGTGCTCGACGTGCTCTGTCTCACCGAAGACGGCGAGCATGCGCTGGGTGGCATTCCCAAGGGCTGCACCATGGCGTTGGCGGGACCTCCGGGCAAGGGCAAAACCCGGAGCGCGTTGGCGGGCTTGGTCAAAGTCGCGGCCACCGGGACGCGGTGCGCTTTCGTGGTCGCCGAAGAGGGTTTTCACACTGAAGAGAACGGTGGTCGTGACGACCTCTGTTCACGGCTGGTCAAGCTCGGCATGCACGTCACCGGGCTCGATGAAGACAAGCTCGCCGAGCAGGTCCTCGACAACATCTGGGTGCTCGAGAGCCAGTACCACAAGGGCCAGAGCTGGGATGATTTCATCCAGCGTTATCGCTACCTGGTGGAGAAGGAGCGGATCGATTTCGTGATCATCGACTCGCTCAACATGCTCGATCCGACCAAACATCGCACCGCCGACAACCTCTCCGCGCTCAAGACCTACAACCACGAAAACGGTGTTACCTGTTTGTGTATCGGTCAGATTCGCGACACCGGCTCACCGGTGGGTGGCGAAGCGCTCCAGCACACCGCCGACGCGGTGTTCTTGATCGAGGAGATGAGCCTGACCTCGAAGGACATGGCGGCCGAATGGGGTGGCAAATATCGCGAGAAGATCGAGATCGTGCGCGCCATCAAGAGCGTCACCACGCCGATCTTTCCGTATCCGATTCGGATTGAGCGTGAGCCGGGCCTCGGCATCATGACCGTGCACCCCGCCCAGCCGGCCGAGTACACACCACCCGCGCCGGCCTGACGTCGGGCGATGCACTTCGTCGATACCCACGACGTTCGTGACGCCGCCGAGGAGGCGGGCGATCTGTCGATCCTGCTCCGCGGGCTCGGGCGGACACGGATCGATCCCGACACCGTCGCGCGTCTCGGGCTGCCGCTTCATCTCGATTTCTTGGTGAAAGAGCTGGAAGACGACGACGTCTACGAGACCTTGTCGTCGATTCCGTTCTACAGCCTGTGTCGCGGGCTGCTCTTGCCGCTCAGCGCCATGGCGCCCGAAAAAGCCGCACAGATCTTTGGTTTGGTGATCGAACCCCCACCCGCCACCGAAGCCCGCGAGGCGATGCTGCGTCATTTCCTCGAGCGCGATCTCGGGCTGAGCATGCGGCAGAAGCTCTCGTGCTTGCTCGGCGATCCTTTTGGGGGCAGACCGTCGACCATGAAGCGCGAGAGTCTGCTCAGGCTCTTGCAAAGCGAAGCCTTGGTGACCCGTCGCGAGCTGCTCGATCGACTCACCCTGGTCGGCGACGTCGCCATTCTCTTCGCCGACGCGCGTACCAACCTACGTGGCGAACCGGCGCTCACCGCGTCCGAAGTGCTTTTGTTGCTCGAGCGTCTACCGAGTCAAAAACGCACCTTTCAATATCAACTGCTGCGCTCCGTCTTCGAGCGCTGCGGCAAGCTCGAAGCCTACTTCCTGGCCAAGTTGATCATGCAAAAGGCCGGGTTGCGTTACGAAAGCGAGCTTCTCGCCCGTCTGCTCGGGGAGCATTACAACGTCGAAGCCGAACAGATCTCCCACGCCAACGCGCTTTCCGATCCGTTCGAAGTGGTTCGGCTGTTGGAAGAGAGCGGGATCGAAGGCCTACGCTCGGTTCAGCTCCAGCCTCTCGTCCCCGTACGACCCGCCCTCGCCAGCGGCGGCACCACGGAGCAGATCAAGCGCTTTCCGGTGTGGGTGGAAAGGAAATACGACGGCATTCGTCTCATGCTCCACAAAGCCACCGACCCGCTCGGCTCCGTGCTTTGTGGCGCGTACAGTCGCAACCGTCGTGACTACCTCGAAATGGTGCCCTCCCTGGCGCAAACCGCCAGGATGCTGCCCGCGCAATCAACGATCGTCGACGGTGAGCTGCATGGCACCGTGATGGACGTGCGCGGCCCGCGTCCGGCCAGCGTCTACGAAGTCTTCGGCGCGCTTTCCGGTGAAGCGCCACGCCCGGTCCAGCTCAAATACGCTGCTTTCGACCTTCTTTACCTGGACGGACACGACCTCACCGGTCAGACGCTACGCGAGCGTCGGCAGAGGCTGCAATATCTGCTTGGTCCGGTGGTCAATCTGCCGATGCCGATACCGGTTTCTTTTTCGGAAGGGCAGATGGCTTCGAGCTCGGAAGACGTCAAGCGGCTGTATGAGCATTTCCGCAATCAGGGATATGAGGGGGTCATTGCGAAGGACATCGAGTCGCCGTATCGGTTGGCCAGTCGAGATTCTTCGTGGTTGAAGCGGAAGCCGGCGGAGACGTTGGATTTGGTGTTGCTCGGGGCGATCCTCGCGGTGACGAGCAAGGAGAAGACGGGCATGTTCGGCTCGTACATCATTGGCGCTCGGAGCCCGGAGATGGGTTTTGAGGATGTGGGTGATGTCGCGGGAGTCGATCAGGTGAAGGACGCTGAGATTCAGCGGATGATCATGTCGGATGGCCTGCTCACGGGGCGGCGGATTGAGCGGGCTGGTGTGTCGGGGATTCGGCCGGGTTTTGATCTGACGCCTTCGATTGTGGTGATGGTGCGGGTGAGCGGCGTTGTGCGCGATCCGGTGTCGGGTAAGTTGCATTTGCGGGATCCGAAGTTGATTGCGATTCGGGCGGATAAGCAGGCTCATGAGGCTTCTGGGTTGAAGGATATTGAGAGTCTATATTTGCGGCAGCAGATGGGTTAGATCTCGAAGCTGAGGCATCGAAGAGGGTAAGAGTTAGACATCGAAGAAGGTAAGAGGTAAACGGTGTGTCTGTGTTGGGGGCCGGGCGATTCGTGGTGTCTGCTTCAGCCTCCACCGCAAGGCGGTCCGCTGCGCGGATTGACTTCGGAAATTCGTGCCGCGAAAGCGTTATCGTTTCTGTGAGATCTCTGGGGCTACAGACCAGTCTGATTGGATGTGGCGACCTCGCCTTTCGAGTCGAAGTCTAGGTCGACGGTGATGTGTCCTTGCTTCATACGGGAGCCGCCCACGGTGGAGGCTTCCAGGAGACACCACGAGCTCGCCTTACTGACGCATAAGAGGGTGGGTCGTGGCCTTGGGGACGGAGGCTGCATATAGTCAGTTGGTGATGTGTGGTGGGATTCGATCATCTCGGCGTGGAGATTGTTCATGTGGCGTTTTGTATTGGGTGTCGTTCTCATCGCTGGTCATTTTCTGACGGCTGCGTGGTTCAAGGGCAGGGTGGCGCGGTTGATGGCTCGGGTAGGAGAGGGCTCGACGGTCCCGATGACGGGTGAGATTCCCGAGGTGGTTCGTGAGTTTGTCCGTAGGGCTGGAGTGGAAGGGTCGACGGCGCGGACGGTCCGTTACCGGCAGGCCGCGCGGATGTTGTTCGATCCCGAGGGCTCATGGCAGGAGATTACGGCCGTGCAGGTGTTCGGGGTCGAGACGGCTTCGTTTGTCTGGTTCGCGGAGTGGCGCTTTGGACCGTTGGCGTTGGTACGGGTGGTGGATGCATTGGTCGACGACGCGGGTCGATTCGAGGTTCGGCTATTGGGAACGTTGCCGCTGGGGTGCGTGACGGGGCCCGAGCTCGATCGTGGCGAGGCGATGCGTTATCTGGCGGAGTTGCCGTGGGTGCCGGAGGCGATGGTGCGCAATGGAAGCTTGCGCTGGCGCGAGCTGGATGACAGACGAGTCGAGGTATCCATGGACACCTCGGGTGGGCCAGCGACGGTGCGGTTGATCTTCGAGGATGGTGATGTCGTTGCGATCGAAGCGGACGACCGGCCACGGCAGGAAGGAAAGGTTTCGGTCGAGCGGCCGTGGGAGGGACGCTTCTGGGAGTATCGTTCGATCGGTGGGCGGCGTGTGCCGGCGAAAGCGGAGGTCAGCTGGGTGTTGCCGGAAGGGCGGTTTGCGTACTTCCGAGGTGAGATGCTCGACGGCTAGCGAGCATGGACGACATCCAGAGCTTCTTTCGATCCGTACATCGGACCAAAGGAGGCAAAACATGAAGTGGATGTTGCCTGTGTTGGTGGGTATTTTACTCGTGCCGAGTGTGACGGCGCAGTTTGCGGATACGACGGATGTTGTGTTGGTGGAGATTCCGGTTGTTGTGACTCACGACGGTGAGGCGTTGCGTGGGTTGACGAAGGCGAATTTTGCGCTCGAGAGTGATGGCGATGAGCAGGCGATCTTTGGGGTCGAGATGGTCGACCTTCTGGACCCAGAGGCTCAGGTCCCATCAGCCGCGCAGCGACATGTCTTATTTGTTTTCGATCTTGGTTTTTCGACTCCAGAGAGTCTTGCCAAGGCTCGTGGGCAGGTGGCGCGGACGTTGGATGCGTTGCATGCGAGCGATTTGATTGGGGTGGCGCTTTTTATTCCGACGCGTGGCGCCCGGATGGTCCTCAATTTCACGTCGGATCGATCGCAGGTTGAGGTGGCGTTGGCGTCGCTGGGTGCACCGGCGCTGATCGAAACAGCGGATGATCCTCTCGGTTTGGTGCTCGGTGAGCTGGGCTCGGTGGAGAACGCTGATGGAGAGGTTGTCGACTGGCTTTCGGCGATCGCTGATAGCGAGGTCGATGCGCGTACGCGGGTGATCGCGATGACCCGGAGCTTTGCTGACTTCGCACGTGCTTTGGCTCCGATTGAAGGGTCGAAGGAGGTGTTCTTTTTCAGCGAAGGATTCGATGGCGCGTTGCTTACCCGCACGGGTGGTGGACGCAGTGGCGAGCGTGCCGCGGAAGCGGGTGAGCTGTGGATGGTCGGGGAGATGGGAACGGAGTCGTTCGAGGATGACCGGCTAGAGAAGGCGTTCGACGAGATGATCGAGTCGGTTCGGCGCGCCGGGATGACGATGCAGCTGATCGATATCGGTGAGCAGAGCCGAGGGTTTCGCGCCAATGATGGACTGACGGCTCTGGCGCGTGATTCGGGTGGCTCGCTCTACGAGAGTGTGGATACGTTTTCCGCAGCGCTACCCGACATCTTGGGCCGGTCGAGCGTTCGCTATGTCGTGTCGTATCAGCCGAAGGACCTGAAGCTCGACGGCATGTACCGCGAGCTTGAGATCGACCTGGTCGACGCGCCACGTGGTGCGCGTATCGCCCACCGTGCTGGCTACTATGCGCCGACTCCTCACGCTCAAAAGAGTGCGCTCCAGCGTCAGGTGAGCAGCGCCAGTTTGTTGTTGGCGAACGAGGCGAGCGGTCAGATCGACGCTTCAGTGCTCGCGGCGCCGTTCCCGATTTCTGGTGAGGAAGCGTATGTTCCGGTTCTGGTCGAGGTGAGCGGCGATTCATTGATCGGCGATCAGGAAGATCTGCCGCTCGAGATCTTCCTCTACGCTCGTGATCAAGACGGTGGCATTCACGATTTCCTACCGCAAACCCTCGGTCTCGATCTGAAGCAGCATGGCAAAGCGCTCGAAGAGCGTGGTCTGAAATTCTGGGGTCACCTCGATCTCGATCCTGGCAGCTACCGAGTTCAGGTATTGGTACGCAATAGTGCGACGGGGCACCACGCAACCCGACAGGTGATGCTCGAGGTTCCAGCATTCGAGCAAGGCGAGACGACGCTCTTACCGCCTTTCTTTCCTGAACAACCAGGGATTTGGCTCTTGGCTCGTGAAGGGGAAGAGCGTCAGCGTGCCAACGCGCCGTATCCTTTCCTGAACGGCGAGCAGCCCTTCATTCCCGCGGTGCGGCCTCGTGTCGCGGGTGATGGCAAGACTTCGTTTGTCATCCAAGGCTTTCATCTAGACAACGGCGTGGACGTCGTTGCCGATCTTTTCGATCACACCGGTACATCGATGGGTGATCGTGCCGAGGTCGACGTGGTGGGTACGTGGACGGTTCAAGACGGTAAACAGACGATCGATGCCGTGCTCGAGACCGACGATCTCGACGCGGGTTTCTATCGTCTCGACGTTTCGACCACGGAAACGGGCGGTGCAGCCCAACACGCGAGCCTGTGGGTCGAGGTGGCAGAGTAGTCGTGACAGGATTGCATCATGCTACGTATCGGCCTCGCTCTGATCGCCTTGTCGTTTCTGATTATCGATCGTCAGACGATCGATAATCAGGCTCTCGGCATGATGGTCGAGTACGCGATGGGTACCGACGCACCGTGGATCGATCTCGACTCCAATCGTGACGGCCGGATCGATGCACGCGCACGGGTAGGCGCCAGGTACGACGAGATCTGGGAAGACCGTGACTACGACGGGTATTTCGAGATCTATTTGAAGAGTGATGGTGGGACCGTCATCGAGCTGGCGATTGACACCGACGGTGATGGCCGTCGTGATCTTCGACTGTTTGAAGATGACGCGGCCACCTATTGGCAAACAAGGTTTGTTGCGAAAAGCTCCGTTTCCAATCCGAAATCAGCTTCTCGAGCTGACAAATCGATTGGGTGACGAGGCTTTGGCCGCGACTAGTCTTCCCTACAGCTCTGCTCATTCTTTCTTCGATGAAACTGAAGCGTCTTTCCTAAGTTTCCTTCACGAGCAAGGTCACGCGGGTGAGCTCGTGTGGGTGTTCCGGGAAGATGTGTCAGTTGGAAGGGGTGGGGAGCTGATGCTCCTACCGAGCGACCGAGAAGACAACCGGCGACGTATTCAGGAACTCCTTGAACGAGACCATCCGCTGGGAATCGCGATCGAAGCTCTTGCTGGCGCTGAGGACAGCTTGATCCTGGCTTACGTCTTTGTCCCCGAAGATCTGGACGAAGCGGAGAGGATGAATGTTCGAGGAGTGACGTTCCGTGTCCACGCGCATCGAGCCGGTATCCGTGCGAGCCATCGACCGCGATGGTTGGCTTGGCTCAGTCGACGGTTTGGACGCGAGCGTCATTTTTGGCTCTCGAGCTTGATCCCGAGCCGACACTCTCGGACATAAAGAAAGGCCGCTGGTTTCCCAGCGGCCTTTCTCGAGCACGAGCGGAGTCGATCAGTTCGACGACGTCTCACTCACAACCGCCGTCGCTGCCACTGCCTTGGCCAACGTCTTCGGCTTCCGCCCCGACCGTAGCCACACGTTCCGCATCCACGATGAGATGGCTTCGACTCGTAGTGCCAGGTAGGGCAGGACGAGCAGGGTGAGGAAGGCGGAGCTGATCAGGCCACCCATGACGGTGAGCGCCAAGGGGTAGTAGAAGAGACCGCCGGCTTTGGAGCCACCCAAGGCGAGTGGGAGCAGGCCGATGATGGTGGTGGAGGCGGTCATGAGGATGGCGCGCATCCGGTCGCGACCGGCTTGGATGACGGCCGCGTGTTTGTCGAGGCCGTTTTGTCGCAGCTGGTTCATGTGGTCGAGCAGGACGATGCCGTTGTTGACCACGATGCCCATCAAAATCAATATGCCTATTTGGCTCATGAGGTTGAAGGGCGTACCGGTGAGGCCGAGCATCCACGCGACGCCGGGTAGGGCGAAGGGGATGGAGAAGAGGATGGCGAAGGGCTGAGCCAGGCTTTCGAAGAGGCTGGCCATGACCAGGTAAACGAGCAGGATGGCGAGCAGCATGTTGATGCCCATTTGCTGCCCCTGGGTGTCTTGCTCGATGATGCGGTCGTTCCACGACCAGCTGTAGCCCGCCGGCAGGGCGAGGGTTTCCACGAGCCCTTCGATTTCTGCTCGCGCGGCGTCCCAGTCTTCGCCTTCGAAAGTGCCACGCACAGCGACGCGGACTTTGCGGTTTTCACGATCGATGGCTTGAGCGCGTTCGACGACTTTGAAGTTCGCGACGTCGCCGAGCAAAATCCCACGGTCTTCTTCGCCACCGATCCGGATGGCGGAGAGGTCGGCGATGTTGGAGCGGTCTTCGAGACGCAGCGCCAACCAGGTGTCGACTTCGCGATCTCCAGCATTGAACCGCGGCAGACGCACACCACCGAGGGCGAAGCCGACGACTTCGGTGACGTC
>JBCDBH010000179.1:0-11688 GCA_039184055.1 Acidobacteriota bacterium | reverse complement strand
AGGGTGCCACCGGCGTCGGTGACCTCGATGTTGCTGCCGTCGAGGGCGATGCCGGTATTGAGCTCGTTGGCCGGGTCGGGATCGGCGTCGTTCACCAAACCGGTGAGATCGGTGCTGACCGTGCCACCGCCGTCTGCGACTTGCAGGGTGTTGCCGGCGAGTCCGATCGCGGAGTTCTGGAGCGTCGAAACATCCACATCGTTGGTGATGCCGGCTTCGACGATGCGTACGGTGTCGTTGTCGACGAGGTCGGCGCTATCGAAGAGCTCGTTCGTGGGATCGGCGTCGGCGTCGTTGATGATCGCCGGGACGGCGAGATCGGCGCTCAAGGTTCCACCGGCGTCGGTGATCTCGATATCGCCGCCATTCAGATTGATGCCGGTATTGAGCTCGTTGGCCGGATCGGGATCGGCGTCGTCAACCAGGCCGGTGAGATCGGCGCTCACCGTGCCGCCACCGTCTTGCACCTCGAGGGTGTTGCCGCTGAGGTCGATGGCGATGTTCTGGAGCGCGGCGACGTCGACGTCGTTGGTAATGCCGGCTTCGACGATCCGCAGCGTGTCGTTGGCGTTGGTGAGCGTCGCGCTGTCGAAGAGCTCGTTGGTGGGGTCGGCGTCGGCATCGTCGATGATGGCGGTGGTCGAGAGATCGGCGGTGAGCGTGCCACCCGCGTCGGTGATCTCGATCGTGCTGCCGTCGAGGTTGATGCCGGTGTTGAGCTCGTTGGTCGGATCGTTGTCCGGATCGTCGACGCCGTCTTGGATGGGCGCCAGGTCGACGCTCAAGGTGCCGCCACCGTCGGTGATCTGGAGCTCGGTACCGTCCATCAAGGCACCCGAGTTGAGGAGCGCGGTGACGTCGACGAGATTGGTCACCGTGCCGTTCTCGATCAGCTCGAGCAGGTTGCCGACCAGGGCGGCCGAGGTGATGAGCTCGTTGGTCGGATCGTTGTCGGCATCGTCGACGCCATCGGGGATCGACGACAGATCGGCCGACAGGGTGCCCCCGGCGTCGGTGACGTCGAGCTCGAGCGTGCCGTTGTCGAACGTCAGGTCGGTGTTGAGCTCGTCGGTCGGATCCGGATCCTCGATCAGCGCCAGGAGATCGACGTCGAAGGTCACCGTACCTTCGGTGATCTGGAGCGTCTCACCGGTCAGCTCGACGTCTTGCAGCGCCATGTCGCTGGCGTCGGAGCCATCGATGGTGTCGGCGTCGCTCGCCACAGGGGAGACGAGGGCGAACGGCGAAGAGGTGATCGCTTTACGTGGCGTCAGCACGTCGAACGGACCGATGTCACCGGCCGTGCGGACGTGGATCTCGAGCCAAAGGGGCGTGCCGTCGAAGACGTCGCCGAAATCGAGCTCGAGGGTGAACAAGCCATCCCGGACCTCGACGCTGGCGAACGCGATCGTCGCCCCCACCTGAGCTCCCAGTGTCGGGGCATCGAAGAGCGAGAGCTCGAAATCGAGCTCGCCCTGCACCTTTTCACCCTCGGCGAGCACCTCGCCTTGATAGGTGAAAGCGGTTTGGCCCCACAGCGGTGCGGCCACGAACACCATGCTCGAGACCGTGAACGCGAATACGAGCTGTTTCAGCAACGACATCGGGTACCTCTTCACTCGCTTTGATCTCGGCAGCTCTCACCTTCCTGGCAAGGCTCCGAGGCTTCCGACAGAGTCAAACGGATCTCGCCATCGGCTGACGAGCTCGATTCCACCACCACATTGGGCGACGGCGGGGTGATGGGGGGTGGCGGGTCGACGGCGCCGACGACATCGTCCCAGGCGGAGAAGTCGCCGCTTTCGAAGCCGTCCATGAAAATGATGCCGCTGCGTCCTTCGCTGGCCCAGAAGCCACCGTTGACCGAAAACGCACCGTTGCCCGACGAGCCCACGTCGGGCTGGCCGATCGTGCCGCGCACGGTGATCGGGCCGACGCTGCGTTCGGTCGAGCCACCGGCATCGATGGTCGAACGGGTGATCTCGAAGATCGCGCCGCTTTGTGCCCACCCGGGGGTGGCCGCGGCGAGCAGCGCCACAAAAACAAAGGCCGGTGCGTTGACGGTTTTCACCTCACCCTCCTCCGCGACCGAAACGCGCCAGCGACAGACCAGCGAGTAGCAATGCAAATACCAGCATACTCCACTCGCTGAGCGTCGGGATCTCGAGAATCGAAGCGTACAAGAACGAAACCTCTGCCGTGTTGTTGGTCACGTCCGGATCGAACGAATCCGAGCTCACCGTGGCGATGTTGGTGACCGAGCCGACAAAGGTCTCGGGCGCGGTCAGGTCGATATCGCAGACGACGGTTTCGCCGACTTCGAGATTGCCGATCGTCCAGGTCAAGACGTTGCCGGCCGGCGGGCCGGCGCCACAGTCGTCACCCGCCCACCCGATCGGATCGGGCAGCGGGTCGACCACTTCGACACCGAAGGCGGCCGTCGAGCCGAGGTTGGTCACGGTGAGGACACAGCCGGGCTCGGGGCGACCGATACAGCTCTTGGTGATCTGAAGGTCGCTTTCGGCGGCGCAGTCGACACACGCGGCGCCGAGTGGATCGGCGTTGCGCAAGCGCCAATCGACCACCGTGCCGAGATCGCCCGCCAAGTTGTCGATGACTTCCAGCGTCCAGGTGCCCGTGGCCATCTCACCGTCGAAGGCGGCGAGCGCTTCGACCGGGAGCACTTCGCCGGTGATCCACGGATCCGACGACAGCGGGTTGCAGACGTCTTCGGGATCGGTCGCCGCGTCGTCGGTGAAGGTCACCCGCACGTCGTTGTTGTTGCAACCGTCGGCGTCCATCGGCACACCGGGGCGATCGAGCAACACGATCGTGTTGTCCGCCGGGCTGGTGAGGAGAATGGTCAGATCACCGACAAAGGTGTGGGTGATGTCGACCTCGACCGCGAGACTCGACACCATGACGGCGGTGCCGACCTCCAAGGTGCTGATCGCGCCCTTGTCGTTCGCGTCCGGAATCTGCACCGGCACGTCGGGGGCTTGCTCTTCACCGACGGTCTCGATCAGGGGAATCTGAAAGTCACCCTGATCGCTGCTCACGTCGACGACGAGCTCGACGTCGCCACCACAGAGCGCGGGGTCGGAAATCGTGAAGCGGAGCGGCGCGGTGGTGTTGGCGGTGGTGCCTTCGAGGATGTCGGGCCAGGCCACCATCGAGTCGAAGATCACCACGCCCGGATCGGCGCTCGAGACGATGCCCGAGATGCCGGTGAAGTCGCCGGCGTTGGCGAGCAAGGTCACGTCGACCTCGATCTCTTCACCCGGTTCCCAAATGCCGTTGTTGTTGGTCGGCATTACCACGCAGGAGTCGGCGGTGGAGAAGCTCTCCAGCGTGAGCGTCGGGACGATCGCGAAGCTGACGTTGTCGATCGCCTCGGCCTCGTTGATCGTCGAGGTGAGCTCGAGACGCGCGATCGGTGACATCGGTGTCGAGGAAACGCCCCAGAAGTCGCCGGTCGCCGCGGAAGGCGCCGAGACCGAGCCGAGCAGCAGGTCGGCAGGGCCGAAAATGTCGATGGTCAGGGAATCGGCGGGGCCGGGGAGGTTGATCAGATCGAGACCGACCGCCTCGACCGGGTCGGGAAAGCTGATCTCCAGGCTGTCGGCCAGGGTGTTCGAGCCGAGAATTCGGGTCGTGTTGCCAAAGGTGCCGTCACCGATCAGGAGCAGGCCGTCGGTGGTGTCCGGACCCGGAAGGTCGGAAATCACGATGCCGTCGAGCAGATCACCGGGCGTGAAACAGCCGTCATCACTGGTCGCATCGGCCGGCGCCGGGCACGCCACGAGACCCCCGTCGGCGACGTTGCCGAGCTCGAAATCCTCGGTAGGGAGACCGGGAAACGCGGCGTCGAAGACGGTGCGGTCGTCGTAAAAGGTCAGTCCACCCAGGACGGGTGTGACCGCCGCCGACGGCGCCCAGTCACGCTGGCCCTGCTCCAGGGCATCGAGACGCGGCTCGGCCGCCCACGAGAGTTGGGTGACGAGGGCTCCCGTCAACACGAGCGCCCCCACCGAGCGGGCGGCGGGGTCGAGCTTGAATTCGAAAAGTCTCACACCCAATTCCTGATTCGATTAGAAGGGCAGCTAGCGACCGACATCGCCACGTGGGGACCTCCCGAAAGAGCGGGAGGTAGGTCGTAAGCTATGCGCCAATTCACATTGATAATATATCCAGTTGAGCTCAGAGTCGAGGATGCGCAGCAACCAAGTGGTAGGCTCCCGGCGTCAAATGACGTCCGCTAGCGAAACGACGAGAGAAATGCTGCAAGGAAAAGGTTTTCGTGCACCTCGTGATCTTCAATTGGCGTGATCCCGACCACCCGGCGGCGGGTGGCGCGGAAGGCTATCTCGCCATGGTCGCGCGAGGCTTCGTGGCGCGAGGCCATCGGGTGAGCTGGATTTGTGGTCGTCACGCCGATCAAGCGGCCAGCGCCGAGCTCGACGGGGTGCGGATCCATCGCATGGGCGGTCGATACGGCGTGTACGTGCACGCGGCGGTGGCGTACCTGCGCCGTTTTCGCGGCCAGGTGGATGTGATCATCGACGGCGAGAACGGGATTCCCTTCTTCACCCCTTTCTATAGCCGCGTGCCCAAAATCCTGCTCGTCCATCACGTCCATCGGGAAGTCTTTCGTTACGAGCTGCCCCACTTGCAGGCGCGTATCGCATCGTGGCTCGAAAGTCGCTTCATGCCGTGGGCCTACCGCCACGAGTGGTGCGTCACGGTATCGGCGAGCACGCGGAGTGAATTGGCGGCGCTCGGGTTCGAAGAGGAGCGACTGGCGGTGGTGCACAACGGTCTCGACCACGCGAGCTTCGCGCCCGGGGCCAAGACACCGGAGCCTTCCATCCTGTGGATCGGCCGGATGCAGCGCTACAAGTGTCTCGACACTCTGGTCGATGCGGCGGCGCGCTGGCAGCGAGATGGACGAGATCTACGATTGCGATTGGCGGGCGACGGACCCGATCGAGCCCGACTGGAACGACGGGTCGCGGAGCTCGGATTGACCGACATGGTCGAATTTCTCGGTTTCGTCGCCGATGACGACAAGGTGCGTCGGCTGCGCGAGGCTCATCTCGTCGTTCAGACCTCGATGAAGGAAGGGTGGGGCATGACGGTGATCGAGGCGAACGCCTGTGGCACTCCCGTGGTGGCATCGGACGTCGCCGGCTTGCGCGATTCGGTGCGCGACGGCGAAACGGGTGTTCTGGTGCCATGGGGCGACGCGGCGGCCCTCGCCGACGCGGTGGCCGGCTTGTTCGACGCCCCCGAGCGGCTTGAGGCCCTGGGTCACGCGGCGCGCGCGTGGGCGCGGCAGTTTAGTTGGCAAGAATGCGCCGACCGTTGGCTCGAGCTGGCTAGTGCTCGTCTCGACAGTGCACGTCACGGCCATGCCCGTCGAGATGGCGGCACCATTCCCGCCGAATTGCGGTACGACAGGGTTGCCCGGGATTCGATCATGAGCTCGACACGGCACGTGGCTAACGGTGGGCGGCTCGTAGCGCAACCCTCTATGTCGGGAGCGGCATGATGAAGCTCGACGCTTTTCTCGAACACTACGTCGACGCCGTGCCGAGCCTGCTCCGGGCTCTCGATCTCGGGCTCGTCGAACGCGCGGTCGAGTGGCTGCGTGAAGCGCGTGACACCGGGCGGACGATCTACTCCGCCGGCAATGGCGGCAGCTCGACCATCGCTTCCAACCTGGTGGTCGATCTCGTCAAATCCGCCTCCTACGGCAAGCCTCGACGCTTTCGCGCCCACCATCTCGGTGACTCGGTCTCGACCCTGACCGCCTACGCCAACGACGAAGGCTACGAGTCGATCTTCGCCGAGCCGCTGCGTGGCTTCGCCTCGGCGGGCGACGTCTTGGTGGTGATCAGCGGCAGTGGTGACAGCCCCAACGTGCTCGCGGCGGTACGGGTCGGCAAAGAGCTCGGCTGTCGAACCATCGCCTTGACCAGCGGTCAGCAGGGCCAGCTTCGATCGATGGTCGATTTGCCGCTCCTGGTCGCATCCCGTCACATGGGGCGGCTGGAGGATTGCTTTTTTCACCTCAGCCATCTCCTCACCTATCCGTTTATTGAAGATGTCGAAGGGGTGCACGAGTCGGCCGAGCCCACGCGTTCGGTCGTGGTCGTGCCCGGTGTGTCGGAGTCCTCGTGATGAAAGCTCGATTCTTACCGTGGGTATTGCTCTTCTGCGTTGCCGGCGCGCTTCACGCTCAGACGCCCACCGAGCGTCCGGCGACCGCGCCAGCGACCAGCGACGCCGAGATCCTGGCGCGTCTGCCGGCGGTTCGCGTGGTGATTTCCGATCGCCAAACGCCTGGCCAGCCGCACTTCCTGGTCGACGAAGCCAGCTTTCAACAGGCCTTTGGCGTCGGCGCGCCGGTCAAGCTGCTCGACGTCGCCAGCGTCGCCATCGTCGCGGCGAGCGAGCTGCGTCGCGAAAACATCCGTAGCCAAGAGCAGATCGCGGCGCTCGAAACCGAAGTCAATCGGCTCCGTTTCCGCACCAACATGACCCTGCTCCTGCTCGTCGCGGTGGTGCTGAGCACCGTGGTCAATCGGCGGGTGAAGAAACGTGATGATGACTCGGAAGGTGAAAGCGCGGCCGAGACGTCGGAAACGTCGTCCGAGACTCCGTCCTGAGAAAGCGTCATCCTTACGCCCCTTCGGATGATTCCTAGGTGATGAGGTTGGCACAATCTCATCTGGTCGAAAAAACACCGCTCGCAACTTGAACCTGAACTGACCCCATGGTCTCGCGGTCCGCGATGCCGATGGCGAGAACGACTTGGGGTAACGACCTTCGGTTCGCCTTGTTTGTGCTTATCGAGTGCGCTTATTGGTTGTGCTTTTAAGTTGTACTTTTAGGTTCGATCGAATATGATTCGATTTCATTTACTTGTGTTTTCTTGATTGTTGTAAGGGAGGCGATGATGGCCTGGACTGATTTCAGGTTCAACGTGCGAGATGTTCTCGCCGTCGTGCTGGTCGTCGCTGGCTTGGCAGTCCTCGGTACGGCGCTCTGGTTCCGCTGGGATGTCGCGAGCGCAGAGGCGGAGGCGCCCGACGGGCGGTCCGTTTCAGCCTTGGGCGAGACCTTGGACCAGCCAGTCGATGTCGAGGCCCTGCTCACGGCGCCGGGTTTCCGCTTTCCCCTCCAGCCACAGACCCATCCGCTCGCCCCGGTAGTGAGCGCGGGACTCGAGGCGCGGGTGCTAGCGCTCTTCATTCTCCATGCCAAAGTCTGCCCACCGTGCCTCGACGAGGTGTCGGAGTACGTCGAGCTGCTCGAGATGGAGAGCTGGACGGGCGAGACGACGTTTCAGTCGGTGGCCCTCGTCATCGATGACGATGACGCGCGCGCCGAACGATTCGTCATGACCACGCCGCTGCCGCTCGCGGTCGGCCACGGTCCGCCCGAGAGTCTCGGCGCGTTGCGTGATCATCTCGGTGAACGACAGCGCTTCCAGCAGCTGGTCTTCATCGACCTCGATCGAGGCGTGCTCTTCTATCGCACGTGGATGCGCAACATCTTGACCCCTGCAGAGCTCAAGCAGAGCGTGCTCGATGAGATGCGTTCGGCACACCGGCGGGTGGCGGGATGAGTCGGTCCGCGCTCGTGCTCGTCGCCGTGCTCCTCGCGGCCGGTTGCCAGCCGCGCTACGCCGTCGACGTTCCGGCGCCGCCGCCGCGGGCCGAGGTCCGCTGGCAGATCGTCCAGGTTCTCGGTGACGATCCGGGCCAGGAGCGCAGCGCGCTCCTCGGTCAGCCGGCCGGAGTACGCACCGACGCACAAGGCAGGATCTACGTCGGCGATCGCGCGGCCGGAGCCGTGAAGGTGTATGACGCTTCCGGGCAATTCCTGCGTCAGATCGGGCGGCGAGGGCGTGATCCGGGCGAGCTGGTGGACGTTACCTGCTTCGAGGTCCTGGCGAATGGTGAGGTTGTCGTGGCCGACGGCCAGAACCAGCGACTGACCCGCTTCGACGCCCGGGGCGAGGTGGCTTCAACCCACGCCATGGACGCGCTCGCCATGCTTTGGCCGCGTGATCTGAGGCAGCTCGTATCGGGAGATCTCGTCTACGCCTACAAGATGCCGGCGGTGGATCGAGACGGTACCCGCCGTCCCGACGCGACCAGGCTCTTACACGTCTTCTCGGCCGATCTCGATACCAAGCTGGCGGCCTTCGCGCGTGTCGCCCGTCTGGCGCCGAGCGGACGGATGGGCGACCTGCTGCTCCAGCAAGCGCCCGGCCGCCTGTGGATCGACGGGGACGGGTCGATCCTGTTCGCGCCAGGTCCCTATTCCGGCGCAATCCACCGCTACCGAGCCGTCGACGGCGCGTGGCGGCATGCCGGACAGCTGCAGGGATATATCCGTGACGCGCGGCCTTTCGTCGAAGCGACCGAGGAGGGTCTAGCCGTCGAGGGTCCGACGTTCGACATCAACTCGCGTCGCCAGCGGCAGACCGGCTTTCGGCGGAACGAGAGTCGAGGGATGTTCCGTCTTGCGGGCGGTGAGCTGGTGCATTTCACCCTTGTCGCGGAGGACGGTGGGCGCACCTTCGGCGTCGAGTTGTACGACGCCGAGGATCGTCTTCGCGCCTTCGGCCCCCTCGAGCGTGTCGAGATGCGACCCGGCGAACCGACCGCGCTGCCTCTGCACGTCGAGTGGAAAGACGCGGACGACCGTTTCTATCTCCGGCGCCATGACGACACCGGTCGCGGCGTCATCGAAATCGCGCGCCTAGTCGAGGGCGCCGCCTCGCCATGACGTGGCGACCGGCCCGGCCGCCGGTTTTCCTCCCGCCGGTGCGCGGTCCGCCGGGTGGCGTTTCGACGATTCACCCCCACGTACCTCTTCATCTTCAAAGGAGTCCCCCATGACACGTCAACGCAACCTACGCCTCACGATGGCGTCGATCTTCTTCGGCCTCTGCCTGGTCGCGAGCTTCGCGCTGGTGCCGCAGCCGGCCGACGCTGGCGGAAACTGCTGGCAGTGCGGCGGTATTGACTGGTGCAAGTCCACCAACTTCGGCTGGGAGGAATGCGATGCCGTTGCCCTCGAGTCGTGCACGGTTAGTGGCAATTTCTGCAACTGACGGCACGATGCCGGGCCGGGAGCTCCGGCTCTCGGCCCGGTAAACAAGCGAGCCTGGCCGCGCAAGGCGGTTCCGCGTGACTCAAGGGTTCGCGAAGTCTTCTCTCAGAATCTGATCGAAAGCGGTAAGAAACACGTCGGCATTTTCGGCATCGAACGGCATGGGTGGCCGGACCTTGAGCACGTTGTGGTGGGGCCCATCCGTTCCGATGAGGATACCGAGCTCGCGAAGCCGACTGGCGATGAAGGAGGCTTCGGCTGCCGCCGGCTCGAGCGTCGTACGATCTCGTACCAGCTCGATCCCCAGGAAGAGACCCGAGCCGCGGACGTCGCCGATCAGCGCGTGGCGCTCCATGAGGCGACGGAACCCGGCGAGTAGCGTTTCCCCCACGGCGAGGGCGTGAGCCTGCAGACCTTCTTCTTCGAGCACGTCGAGCACAGCGAGGCCGACGGCGCACGACACGGTATTGCCACCGAAGGTGCTGAAGAACTCCATGCCGGTATGGAAGGCGTCGGCGATCTCCCGGGTGGTGATGAGCGCCGCGAGCGGGTGACCGTTGCCGATGGGCTTGCCGAGCACCACCATGTCGGGCACGACGCCGTGCGCCTCGAAGGCCCACATGTGGGTGCCGATGCGGCCGTGGCCGGTTTGCACTTCGTCGGCGATGTTCAGCCCGCCAGCCTGACGCACCGTGGCGTAGACGTCGTTCAGATAGCCCTCGGGCATCATGATTTGGCCGCCGACGCTGGGGCATGTTTCGGCGATGAAGGCGGCCGGCTCGATCCCTTGTTCGACGAGCATGGTGGCGACATCGGCGGCGTAGCGTTTGCCGACGTCGGGGACCTCTGCACCATAGGGGCCTCGGTAGACGTCGGGGATGGGAACCGTGTGGACCCAGGGCGGCGCGCCTTCGCCCCCGGGTCCGTCGTGTTTGTACGGGCTGATGTCGATGAGCGTCGTCGTGTGGCCGTGGTAGGCCGCTTCTTGCACCAGGACATCGTGGCGACCGGTGGCGACACGGGCCATGCGCAGAGCGAGGTCGTTGGCCTCGGTGGCCGAGTTGACGAAGAAACACACCTCGAGTGGATCCGGGAAGAGACCGGCGAGACGTTCCGCGTAGGCATTGACGGTGTCTTGGATATAGCGAGTATTGGTATTGAGCCGCCGCATCTGGGAGACCGCCGCGTCGACGACTCGAGGATGACAGTGGCCAACGTGTGGAACGTTGTTGTAGCCGTCGAGGTAGCGTCGGCCTTCCGCGTCCCATAGGTATTGCCGCCAGCCTCGGGCCATGTGAACGGGACGTCGATACGAGAGGCTGAGACTAGGACCGAGATGGGTTCGTCTCGACGCGTGGGCCTGTTCCCGCGTCGGCGGCAGCGGCGGGAAGAGATCAGCTGGCACGTCGAGCACGAGGCTGGGATCGAGGTAGAGGTGGCGCCACCACGTGAGGTGATCCGGCAAGCAGAAGGCCTGGGGATCGGATTCCAGGTCGGAGCGATCCACGAGAAGCTGGAGTCGGAGATGGCCGCTGTCGTCGATCGTACCGAGTTCTTGCCCAGCCTCGACGGCGGTCGATTGCGGGCTTGCGGCCTGGAATGGAGAGAACAGCAGGGTCATAGGCACCGGCCCGGTGGTGAGGTGAAGCTCTCCGCCTTCTTCGTGATGACGCCAGTGGCCGGCAAGTGGCGCGTGGATCGCCGTACCCGGCGCGGCCCAAAGATCGAGACCGAGAGACGCTGTGCGCAGGGGGGCGAAGGGCGCGGCGTCTGGGTCTTGGGATGCCGAGCGTAGACGAAGCTCGCCGAACCTGCCAATCAGGATCGATTCCCCCTCAGCCTTCGGCGCCCTCTGCGCGTTCGGATCGCCTTCGAAGAGTGAGCTGGTGGGCCCGAGGTCGAGCCCGACGAAGGCGGGTGTGTCGAGCATGGGTGCAAGCCCAGCCGGTTGGCGTTTGACCGAGTGCAACCACGCTTCTGCCACTCGGGCCCGAGGCTTCGGATCCAGCCCACGGGTTTTACGGAACGCGCATTCCGCGAGCGCTGGAGGGATGGTTAGCAGCCTGGGCAGCAGACGGCGGATCGGCTCTTGGCTGATGCTCAGGTACGCATCGTCCGGCCGCTGAGATTGTTGATGTGCGGCGTGGCAGGCGCTGATGACGAGACGTAGACCGATGAGTGGAAAGAGCACCGCGAGCTCGTCTTCGGTGGGCTCGATGACGCTGGCATAGCCACGCAGCCCGGTCACGGCGGCGGCGAGCGGATCGGGTTGGTCGAACAGGGCGTAGGCGAGGGCGACGGCCAGATCGCCGATTCGGTAGCCGTGCACCATGTCGCCGAAGTCGAGAATGGCGGTGATCCGCTGGTTGCGGGCGAAGAGGTCCGAGGTGCCGCCGTCATCATCGCCAGGGGAGCCAGCCAGGACGTTGTAATCATTGAGGTCGTTGTGCATAGCGCCCTTGGGCAGGGTCGCGAGCCGGGGTTTCACGTCTGCGTAGCGGTGGAACGCCGATTCGACCTGGGCTCGGAGATCGTCGTCGGCGATCTTGTGCAAGTGCT
>JBCDBH010000178.1:0-11715 GCA_039184055.1 Acidobacteriota bacterium | reverse complement strand
CCTGCCGCCCAGCGCGCCGCTCGAGCACTCCCATTACGACCTGATCTTCAACAACCTCGCGGTGCGCAACGTCGCCAAATGGTCCGAGCCCGTCTTCCCCAAGCCCGACGGCGCGCTCGACGATTGGCAGATCTTCGCCGAGCTCGAAAAACGCCTGGGCAAGCAGACCTTTCGCGCCAAGCTCGACCGCTTCGCCTCACGTCGGCTCGGGCCCGAAGGCTATGTCGACCAGGGTCTCAAACGCGGTCCCTATCGTCTGAGCCTCCAGAAGCTCAAAGCCGCTACCCACGGTCTCGATCTCGGCGCCCTCGAACCATGTCTGCCCGAGCGGCTCATGACCCCCGACAAACGTCTCCACCTGGCGCCACCGCCCCTGGTCAACGACGCGCGTCGGCTCGACTCGCTCCTCGGCGAGCCAGCGTCGCAAAACGGCCATCTGCGGCTGATCGGTCGGCGTCACGTGCGGAGCAACAACTCGTGGATGCACAATGCACCCCGGCTCATGCGGGGCGCCGAACGCTGCACGTTGCTCATCCATCCCGACGACGCCGCGGCGCGGGGCATCCGGGAAGGTGGCAAGGTCAAGGTGAGATCCGACGTCGGCGAAGTGACCGTCGCCGCCGAGCCGAGCGACGAGGTCATGCCCGGTGTCGTCAGCCTGCCGCACGGCTGGGGGCACGGCCGTGACGGCGTCACCTTGACCGTCGCCAACGCCAACCCCGGCGTCTCGGTCAACGACCTCATCGACGATCAAGAAGTCGATCCGCTATGTGGCAACGCCGCCGTCAACGGCGTGCTGGTCGAGGTCGAGCCGAGCTGGTGAGACGAGGACGCGGACCTTTCGCGTGTCCGCTTGCTTTTCTTATTAGTCATATCTAATATGAGTCGAGGCTAAAAAAGAACGACTCGGAGGCGGCTATGGACTTCAGCAACGCGATGGGCACCCAATTTCGTGACGTACGCGACATCGAGCACGACGGACAGCCGGCACGGGCGGTGGAGGGCTCACGGGTCTTCGCCACCGACATCGATGATCTCTGGAACGCGCTCACCGATCCCGAGCGGATCGCGCGCTGGTTTCCACCGGTGGAGGGCGAGTTTCGTCTCGGCGGACAGTACAAGATCAAGGGCAACGCCTCGGGCACCATCACCGGTTGCGAGCCCCCCGAAGCGCTCGATCTCACCTGGGAATTCAGCGGTAACGTGAGCTGGGTGAGTCTGCGTTTGGCGGCGGAAGAGGACGGCGCCCGGCTCACCCTGGTCCACACCATGTTGAAAGACGAAGCGAGCGAAAAGCATTGGGCGCAATACGGCCCGGGCGCGACGGGCGTCGGCTGGGATCTGTCCTTTCTCGGTCTCGGCATGCATCTCGACAGCGGCGGCGAAACGGTCGATCAAAACGACAGCCTGGCCTGGCTTGGGACCGACGAAGGCAAGGCCTTTCTCCGCGCCAGCGCCGACACCTGGGGCGAAGCTCACATCGCGGCGGGTGAAGACGCCGAGACAGCCATGGCCATGGCGGCCAAGACGGCGAGCTTCTACACCGGTGAATGATGCACGCCTTTGACGTCCTCGGTGATCCGGTCCGGCGCCGGATCCTCGAGGTGCTCGCCGAAGATCGCCATGCCTCGGGCGAGATCGTCGCCATCGTCGGCGAGGAATTCGGCATCAGCCAATCGGCTGTCTCACAGCACCTCAAAGTGCTCCGCGACAGCGGCTTCGCAACCGTCGAAATCCAAGGCCCACGACGCATCTACGCCATCGACGCGACCCCGCTCGCCGAAGTCGACGCATGGCTGGGGCGCTTCAGACGCTTCTGGGAAACACGCTTCGACGCCCTGGCGGTCGAAGTCGAGCGAGGCAAGCGGCAGCGAGAACCACCCGATCGAGCATGATGATGAAGGATGGAGGGCGCGGGCTCGCGATATCCTGGTACCCATGACGATCCATACCAGCCCCCATCCCGCTATCTCGATTCCCGAACAGCCGATCACCGACTTCGTTTTACGCCACGCCGAGCGCTTGGCGGACAAAGCCGCTTACATCGACGGCCCGAGCGGCCGGGTGATGACCTTTGGCGCGCTACGAACGTCGATCGATGCGGTCGCCGCCGGCTTGGCGGCCGAGGGAGTGGGGAAGGGAACGATCGTCGCCCTCATGGCGCCCAACTCACCCGAATACGCCGTGGTCTTTCACGCCGTCGCCTCCACCGGGGCCAGCGTCACCACCCTGAATCCCACCTACAAAGCCGAAGAGCTCGCCTTCCAGCTCAAAGACTCGGGGGCGACCTGGATGGTCACCGTCGGCCTCTTCGCCGAGCTCGCCGGCGACGCGTGCGATCAAGCCGGCGTCGCCCATCGCGTCGTCATTGGTGAGGCCACCGACGGCTGGCGCGCCCTGTCGTCGCTCCACGCCACCCCGGGCACCGAGACCGTCAGCATCTCGCCTCATGAAGACATCGTCGCCTTGCCCTACTCCTCGGGCACCACCGGCTTTCCCAAAGGCGTCATGCTCAGCCACCACAACCTGGTCTCCAACCTCCGCCAATGCGAAAGCGTGATCCAGGTCCGGGAAGACGAAGTCATCTTCGCCGTCCTGCCGTTCTTCCACATCTACGGCATGACCGTCTTGATGAACTACATGATCGCCCGTGGCGCCACCGTCATCACCGCGCCGCGCTTCGACCTCGAGCAGATGCTCGAGCTCACCCAAACGCACCGCATCACCCGTCTCTTCCTCGTCCCGCCGATCGTCCTCGCCCTGGCCAAACATCCAATCGTCGAGAAATACGACCTGTCGACCGTCCACCAGATCTTTTCCGGCGCCGCGCCCCTGAGCGCCGAGCTCGCCGAAGCCGCCGCCGCGCGTGTCGGCTGTGAAGTCGTCCAGGGCTACGGCATGACCGAGCTTTCCCCGGTCAGCCATGCCATCGTCGACGGCCAATACCGCGCCGGCTCCTCTGGCACCCTGCTGCCCAACACCGAAGCCCGCCTCGTCGATCCGGCCACCGAGCAAGACGCCGAAGAAGGCGAGCTCTGGGTGCGGGGACCGCAAGTCATGCTGGGCTACCTCAACAACCCCGAAGCCACCGCCGCCACCATCGACGACGACGGCTGGCTCCACACCGGCGACATCGCCCGCGTCGACGCCGACGGCCACGTCTACATCGTCGACCGCGTCAAAGAGCTCATCAAAGTCAAAGCCTTCCAAGTCCCACCCGCCGAGCTCGAAGCTCTCCTTCTCCAACACCCCGCCGTCGCCGACGCCGCCGTCATCGGTCTCCCCGACGACGAATCCGGCGAAGTCCCCTTGGCCTTCGTCGTCATCGCCCCCGGCGCCAGCACCGACGAAGCCACCCTCCAAGCCTTCGTCGCCGAACACGTCGCCACCTACAAACAGATCAAACACGTGCGCTTCGTCGAGCAGATTCCGAAATCGGCTTCGGGCAAGATTCTCAGGCGGGAGTTGCGGGGGATGGTGGGGTGAGCTGAGAGGGATTAGAGACTCGAGTCCCGAATACCGTCATAGACGTCGGCCAATGCCAGCCGACTCCCGATCGTCCCAAGCTCGATCACAGCATCGAGCGTGCTCGCTTCGGAGAACACCCACGTCTCACCTTCCGCACGGGAGAAGCGTTCGATGCGGATTTGATCTTGGGCGACGAGCAGGTAGTCGGTCAGGGAGGGGAGGCGACGGTAGCGGGCCCATTTCTCGCCGCGATCGTAGGCTTCGGTGGATTTCGATAGCACTTCGACGATCAGGGTGGCGTCGGTGAGCAGCATGCCGTCGTCTTCGACCGCTTCGTCGCCACAGGTGACGACGATGTCGGGATAGGTGAACAGGCCGGTGTTGGCGACTCGCAGCCGCATGTCGGCGATGTAGGGGCGGCGGCCGTGATGACGGGTTTGGCTGTGGAGGGTGGCGAAGATGTTGCCGGTGATCCGGTTGTGGGCGCGGGTACCGCCGCTCATCGCCACGAGCACGCCGTCGATCAGCTCATGACGCGTCTCGGCCGAGCGCTCGAAGGCGAGGTATTCGTCGACGGTCATGGTGGTTTCGGCCGGCTGAAGCATGGGTGCAGCCTAGCAAACCGCAAAGGCTCGAACCGAAGGCTTAGGTTCCCGATCCGCAGCTGCCAGTCGTGTCCGAAAGGCCTCCAGAGCAAAATTGCGCCCGATTTGCCCGCTCAGCGAAGCCATTGGATGCGGTTTTTCTCCAAAATTTTGGAAATGAAGCCTATGTTTCGCGATTTGCATCCAAAATTTTGGAAAAGAAGGCTTCCTGGAAAATATGGATCGTGCATGATACGAAAAGAAGCCTTTATGGTGCATATTTAAGGATTCGTCGTGTATGACACGATTTAGGATCTTGGGGCTGCTTTTGCGGCTGTGATGCGGGTGGGAGATTAGGGCTCACGCGCACGATTGGGCTTTTGTTGGAGGTGAGGTATGTCCGAGGATCAGACTGGATCGGGGAAGCAGCGGCCGAGTAAGGCGCGTTTGCGGCATCAGACGTTTCACGACACGCACGGTTTGCCGATGCGCCCACGTGCCGGGGCCAGCGATGTGGAGGCGGCCGAGGTGCCGTCGCGGCTCGACTACCTGGGCGCGATGCGGGCGTATCGCGAGCGGCAGCGGGAGGCGTCGCAGCGGGAGACGCAGATCGCGAATCGCTGGACGCCGATCGGTCCGTCGGCGGTGCTCAAGGGGCAGGCGGTGAACCGACCGGTGATGTCGGGGCGGGTGTCGAGTATCGCGATCACCGAAGGCGGCGAGCGGATCTATGTCGGCGCCGCCAACGGCGGGGTGTGGCGCTCGGAGGACGGTGGCGATTCGTGGGTGTCGTTGATGGAGGCGTTCGATCTCGATCCCGTGCGCCGTGGCTCGGATTCGCTGGCGGTCGGAGCTTTGGCGGTGGTGACCGGGGCGACGGCGAACGACGACGTGATTTATGTCGGCTCGGGTGAGGCGATCGATGGCGGGGCGGATCCCACCAGTGGACCGATGTTCGGTGTCGGGCCGGTGGTGTCGTTCGACGGTGGCCAGAATTGGGTGACCGAGCCCGGGGCGCCCGGGGGTCCCTGGTCGGTGCTGGCCGGCCACGGCTTTTACGAGCTCGCGGTGGACCCGATCGATCCGACGCGGGTGCTGGCCGCGACCCGCACCGGCTTGTTCAAACGCGAGCCCTCTTCGAATCCGAATCTCTATCGCTGGCGTCACATCTCCTTGCCGGGGTTTTCACCTTCGACGTCCGTCACCAGCGTGGTCGTAGCGCAACAGGATGGTGTGGGCAGCGTCTACTACGCGGCGCCGATGAATGGACCGGTGTTTCGGTCGGAGGACGGTGGCGAGATGTGGGAGGAAGTCGGCACTGATCTGTCGGCATCGCCTGGGCGGATGCGGTTGGCGGTCGCGGCGGACTCGGCTGACATCGTCTACGCGTTCGATGCGATGTTCTGGCTACGTCGTCTCGATATAGGGGAGGGCCGGTGGCGGGCCGTCGATCAGCTGCAGACTCAATTTGTCGGGCTGTCGATGCCGCATGTCTCAAGCATCAACGCACGGTGGAACCTCGCGGTGGCCGTCGAACCAGGCAATCCGAACCGGGTGTATTTGGGTGGCGGCGCCAGCGGTGTCGATGAAAACGGGTGGTTGAACACGCAGATCGTCAATTTCAGCGCTTGTCTCTTTCGTTGCGATGTGACGGCCAGCACCACCGCCAATGGCGCCATATCGATCTCCAATACGCTGCACTACATCGGGGCGGCCGTGCACCCCGATGTCCACGCGATCGTCTTTCCTCCTGGTGATGCCTCGGAGATGTGGGTGGGCTGTGATGGCGGTGTGTTCGTCACCGACCATCCACCGGGGGAGGACGGCGGGCTGTTGCCTCCGGTCAATTCGACGCCAGCGCCACGGTTTTATTTCGAAGCCAAGAACACGGGTCTGCAGACGCTCACCCTGCACCACATCGGTCAACATCCGACCGAGGAAGCGGTGCTTTTCTGTGGCACGCAGGATCACGGCGTGTTGCGCTATACGGGTGACGCCGCCTGGTTGCATCCGCAGTCGGGTGATTGCGGGTACGTCGTCGTCCACTGGAACAATCCCTACCGGGTGCTGGCGAGTCTGCAACCTCAGGTGATTCAAAGCGTTCGGAGAGCGCTGATCGTGCGGTCGACGGAGGGGGGCAATCTCGACACCTTCGAGACGCTGACGAACCGGCCGGCGGGAATCAGTTCGCAGGCCCTCTTCTACTACCCCATGGCGGGAACGCCCAGCGGCAGCGGCTCACCGGGGCTGGTGGCGGTCGGGGCGACCCAGGTGTGGATCACTGAGAATTTCGGCAGCGACTGGCGCACCGTGCCCAACGACGACCTCGCTCAAGACACGCTCGTCGGGCCGGTACGGGCCATTGAATTTGCGTCGGAACATCGCTTCTACGTCGGCACCCACAGCGATGGCTCGGACTTCACCGACATGGCCGTGTATCGCTTCGATCGCAACGGCGGTGCCTACAGCGTGGCCCGGATCGATCTCCCCATCTTTCCGTTTTCCGCCGGTCTGCCCTTTGATGGCAGCGTGTCCGACATTGCGATGGATTGGTCCGATCCGACCGGGGCGTCGATCTACGTCAGCTTTGGTGGCTTTGGCGTGTTCGGTCACGTGTGGCATTACGACGGCAATCTCTGGGAACGGCGTGACGGCGGTAGCCCAGGCCAACCCGGGAGCCTGCTCGACATCTCGCACAATGCCATCGTCGTCGACCCGGAACATCCACAGGTCGTCTATGTCGCCGCCGATATCGGGATTTGGCGCTCGGCCGACTCGGGCGCCACCTGGCATCCCTTTTCTCGTGGCTTGCCCGACGCGGCGGTGATCGACCTGAAGATCCATCCGCGTCGTTTGTTGCGCGCCTCGACGCACGGTCGTGGGGTCTTCGAATACCGTCTCGACGCCGATTCCATTGCGGAGATCGAGCTCTACATTCGCGACACGATCCTCGATCAGGGACGGCGCGAAACCGAAGATGGTCTCGACGATCCACTCGATCGACAGGGTCAGGTGTGGCATTGGAACGGACCGGACATCAAAATCGACTTTCCGACCGCCAACGGCGACTACCAATTCGTCGCCGGGCGTCAGCTCGACTTCGTCGAGTACTCCGATCTGCTTCAAGACGACGCCGCCGAGGTGGGATCGCCACCGGGACCGGGCGCGCACCGCGTCTACGCGCAAATCCACAACCGGGGCCTTGCCACCGCCAACAACGTGCGGGTCGTGGCGCTCATCACCCACGCCACGGTGAGCCATCCACCCCTGCCCAACGATTACGAGGAGCGGGTTCGTCAAGGATCGACGATCTCGAACGATGATTGGGAAACCATCGACATCAAGACGGTACACGGTGTAACGGCGCGGCTCCCTCAGGTGGTCCCATTCGACATTCCACCCGAGCTCCTGCCACCAGCCGGACCCCACGGGCGATTCGCCTACTCCGTGTTGATCCTCGTTCATCATGCTGAAGACGAACATCCTCTGAGCCCGGTCCAACAGTTCGGCAACGTCGTCGTTCGTATGCTCGACCCGGTCGACGTCATGTGTCGGCGACGTCGCCTGGCGGCGATCAAAACGCCCGTCCAGCCGTTCACTGCGAGTCGTAGCGGTGGTTTACGTCCCGAGGGGCCCTTCATGTTTCCCTTCACCGTGGCCGGGTCACTGTACCGTGTCGTCCGGGGTCAACTGCGATTTCGGATCGGCAAAGGCCCCTATTCCATCCGGATCTTCCAGCCACCCCTAGAGCTCAGCGACGACTGGAAAACCGGCACCCTCGGCTTCGAACGCGGACCCGCCGAAGCCCTCGACGGGCTCCGGTTCTGGATCGAGCTCTACGAGAAAAGCCTCGACACCGATCTGAGCGCCAAAGCGCCGCCCCATCGAGGCTGGGCCAAACAGCGCCTGACCGCCTTGCACGAGCTGGCGGAAAGCAAAAACGTCCTCGAAGCTCGCGGCGTCGAACAAGCCGTCTTGTCCGGTATCGAGCTCGGCGAAAAAGACCTCCTCACCTTCGTGCTCCAGATCGTGCCGACCGAGAAGTGGCACGACAAAGACATGCGCGATAAAGGCGAGATCGGTGAGGTCGAGATCTTCTTCGAGCGGGCGGGGAAGGAGAAGAAATACGAAGTCGCTGGCGGGCAGCGCGTGGTCTTGATGAGGTGAGTCAGGCCCGATGGGTCGCTATGCCTTGCCTTCTACGTTTCCCCGGCAAGCCTGAGGATGCGTTGGCGAATGTCGTCGGAGAACCATAGGCCGGCATGTGCTAAACGATCGACCCATGGAGTGGCTTTGTCCGTCACGCCTTGGCTTTTCGCTTCCAAGACGACCCGGAGAGTTCCCCATACCTTCAAGCCCGCGGCCTGTGCGGTACGGCGTGCCAGTGCGTCGTCCAGAATGACGAGGCGAGTTGGGTGTTCCAAGCCGAGCGCGATCGCGGCGAGCTCACCAGGTCCTAAGTCCGAGCTGAGCCATTCTGAAGGTGCCTTGGAGGGTTCCATGACCTGAAGCCAAGGCAGAGTGCTCGGGTCAGGAGAATCGGCCTGAAGTCTCAGACCTTCGCGAAGCTCATGGGCGACGGCCTCCGGAGTCCAGACCTCTTCAAAGAGGTTTGGGAGCCACTCAATAGCCCCGATGCGGTGTAGGTAGATGAGCGGAGAGGTATTCGTGATCGCTCTAGGCATGGTCGCGTTCGAGGTCTTGGAGCTCGGCCTCGAAGGGAAATACTTTGTAGCGACCTAGATTGAGCAGGAACTCGACTCGCGACATTCCCGCGAGCTCCGCGGCTCGGCCGGAGGAGAGGCGGCCGAGCTCGAAGAGTTTGACGGCCGCCAATGTCCGCATTTCGCGTGCGAAGGCAGCAGCGTCTGTCTTTTCGGCGAGAAGAACTTTTTCGGGTACTTCGATGGAGATGGTTTGCGTGGCGGACATATCAGGTGATGCTGTGTTGGTGTATGAATCCGCGCGCGGGCGGGCGGCCTTGTCTTTACAAGACTATCAGGCCGTGATTACCCGTCTGCGCGCTGGCGTACAGAGCTCAGCGAATCAACCCGACAAATCGCTCCGTCGACGCGGCTGTTCTTCGCGCGGCGCCTGACTGTAGTCGCCGAAGGGCGCGTCGCGGTTCACGACTGCGGCGCGCACGCCTTCGGAGGCGGCGACGCGGACGAAGTCGCGGCCTTCGGGGGTGTTGCGCATGATGCCGTCGAGGATGGGACCGAGGGTTTGGGTGCCTTGCAGACCCATGTTGTCGTAGGCCTGGTTGACGATCAATTTCATGCTGGCGAGCTGGGTGGAGGGGATCTTGGTGAGCCTGGTGGCGAGCTCGTGGACTTTGGCGTCGAGCTCTTCGAGGGGGTGGGAGAAGTTGATGAGCTGGATGTCGGCGGCTTCTTGGCCGCTGATCCATTCGCCGGTGAGGGCGTAGTACTTGGCTTTGGCGAGGCCGAGACGGTAAACCCACATACCGGTGAGATGGCAACCCCAGACGCGGGCGTAGGGGGTGCCGAAGCGTGCGTCGTCGGCGGCGATGACGAGGTCGGCGCAGAGGGCGAGCTCGGAGCCTCCGCCGACACAGTAGCCGTGGACTTTGGCGATGGTCGGCTTGAGTCCGCGCCACAATCCCATGAATTTCGGCACGTAGCTGGTGTAGGCGTCGACCACCCATTGCGCGTCGTGGCCCGGGTCGTACTCGGCTTCGGTGATGCCTTCATAGTGCTCGAGACCGCCAGAGAAGTCGAAGCCGCCACAAAAGTTGTCACCCGCGCCTTCGAGCACGATGACTTTGACCGCCGGATCGCTGTTGGCGTCGCGGAGGCAGTCGTCGATGCCCTGGATAACTTCGAGGCGAAGGGTGTTGGCTTTCTCGGGACGGTTCAAGGTGATCGTCGCGATGCCACTGTCTTGGCTGTAGAGCACGTCGGACATGATGGGTATCTCCAAGGGTTCGGGATCGAGTCAGGATCGAGCTGGATGCGGGTCGGACAGGGTCATGGCGAGGCAGCGCTCGAGCAGATCGTGGGGATTGCTCGCGAAGACGTTGAAACGACCGCGTAGCTCCATCAACAGCAAGCCGACGATCTGGCCAAACAAGCCAGCCGCCACCACCGGTGCCTGATCGGTGCCCACTACCTCGGTGAGCTCGGCTTCAATGAGGTCTTTGAGCGTCGCGAGCTTGTCGTTGAGCACCGTGTTCAGCTCCCCGACGCCTTTGCGTTTCAAACCCGCGCTCAAGTAGAAGCTGAGAGCGAATTCAGGCGGTCGTTCGAGATAGAAGTCGAGAATGCACCGCGCCTGAGCACGGACCCGATCCGCGGGCGTTGCAGCTTCCCGCGCCGCCGCCATCATGCGCTCGTGAAGCTCGTCGAGCGAGCGCGACAAGAGCGCGGCGTAGATCTCTTCCTTGTTCTTGAACAGCGGGTAGATCGCACCGGTCGTGCAGCCCGCCGCGGCCGCGATGTTGCGCACCGACGCACCGTCGAGACCACGCTCCGAGAAGACTGCCGCCGCAGCCTCGATAATGCGCGCGCGTCGCGCGTCTCGGATGGCGTCGTTCCAGGGATCGCCTCGTTTCGAGCTGTCTGATAGCGTCATGCTGAAAATATAACAGTGTTATATTTTAGAGGCAAGTACGCTGCTCGAGCATTAAGAGGGCAGATCAGATCCGGGCAGGTCAGCTCAGTTGGCGTCTTTGGTTCGAAGGGAAGGCAGGTTTCTCGCCTGGCGGACTGCGACCCAGGCTTGAGCGAACCGATCCGAGGCGGCGTTGATCGATCCCACGTACGCGTCGAGCCAGGTGCGGAGAGCAAGCTCTCCACCGCGGTTGCCATGCTGCGCGAAGGCCTCACGGATCGCCTCGGCGAGAGGGCGTAAGGCTGAGTCAGTGGCGTCGTGGCGTAGTTTCCGACGTAGGAATCCGTAGTCTGGGTCCAGGTCGTCGAGCTCACCCCTGCCGAGGAGCTCCGCCAGTCGATCCATCCATGTCGCTTCTTCGGCTGCAAGATCTCGCCAGAGCCGCATCGCCACCAGGGTGGGATTTCCTTTCTCGAAATGTTCGAAGAGCTCTTCGACTTGCTGGGTGGGGAGCCAGCGATGGCGGACGAGACGCAAGTAGAGGGCATCGCGATCACCCCTCGGTGGTAGGCGGGCCAGGAGCTTCGGCACTCGATCCGGAGCCGTGGTGGCCAAAGCGTGTACCAGGAGCTCGATCTTCCATGGATCGGGTTGTGATGCCGCGATCTCGGCTTCAGCTCGAGCGCTCAGCTCGTCAGCCTCACCGCTGAAACAGAGCTCGAGTATCGGTAGCTGATCGTCGTCGGTCCAGCCGTCGAATGCCGGTGCGCCTCGAGTCCAGGCTGTTCTGAACCGTTTCCGAAAAGGAAGGACCCGTTGCAGGCGGTCGACGAGATGCCAAGCACGTTCGAGTCCGATCCAACAAGTGAAGGTCGGAAACCAGTCGAGGAGGATACGGGTGCGAACTGGATGAAGAAGGTAGGCGCGAGCAACAGCGGGAAGATGATCCGCGGCGGCGAGCAACACGGGCAAGATTCGCGACCAACCAGCCTCGGTGTCAGTCGAAACCTTGGTGAGATCGAGTCGCTTGGGTAGCATCACCACCCACTTGAAAAACGACGCCGCGGCCCCGCAGCGGGCACGGGGGGGG
>JBCDBH010000177.1:0-11751 GCA_039184055.1 Acidobacteriota bacterium | reverse complement strand
GAATTCCTTGACACCGGCTTTGGGTGCACCGAGTCGCTCGAAGAGCGCGTAGCCCGAGGCGAGCAACAAAGCACCGCCATAGCCCACGGCGAGGGCTTCGAGCTGCTGCCGCTGCTGGAGCTCATCGCTCTCGCGGATGAAGCGCGCGTGGGCGAGTAGGACCCACACGCCGGCGATCGTCGGGATGAGTGCCGCGACGATGCGGAGCCCGCCTTCGGGTAGCCATTCGAGTCGCAGTGCAAAGGTGCTCAGGCCAAAACACACCAGCCAGACCAGCGTCGCGGTCAGGAGCCGGGCACTGTTGCGTCGATTGGTCGGCGTGTCGCCGTGACAGAGATCAGGTGAGGATTCGTTGGTCATGATCAAGCCTCCTCGTGGGGCGTACATTCGTGCTCGTAGGGTGAGCGTGTCGCGCTTGTACGACTTTTAGTCAAGCTTGCTTGACTCGATGGAGTGTACGGGAAACTTGTCTTGGTGTCAAGCGTGTTTGACATGTCGAGTGGGCGACGTAGAGCTCGATCGGGATAAGAAACTAGTAGCGGAATGTGGAGATGTGAGAAGATTGTCAGGGGACAAGTGATTTTTGGAGAGAAATGTCGTGGGAACGGTCAAAAGAGAAGCGAGACGAGTTATCGATCGGCTGCCTGAGGATGCTACGTGGGCTGACCTCGCGTATCAGATGTATAGACGTCAAGCAGCCGCCCGCTCGCAGCCTATCGACCATGGAGAGGCTGGGGACGAGCCCGAACCAGCTGAGACCTTTTCCCAACGCTGGCGCGGTCGATTCGTGCCTGCCGAGCGCTCCGACCCGCGCTACCGGGCACTCGCAAAGAAATACTTGTGAACGTCCTTCTCGATACGGACGTCATCCTCGATGTCGTTTTGGATCGTACGCCTCATGTCGATGCTTCCGCCTCGCTCTTGGATGCTGTTGAGCGAAAGGACAACCACGGGTTCATCGCGTGGCATTCTGTTTCGAATGTCTACTACTTGGCGCGACCGAAAACCGGTGACGCCGAGGTACGCCTATTCTTGCTAGAGCTGGTGCGGTTTGTCGAAATTGCACCGACGACAACTGAGAGCCTTCTCTACGCCACGCAGCTCGAGATGGCCGATTTTGAAGATGCCTTGCAAGTCGCGGCGGCCGCTGCTTGTTCCGCCGACGTCATCGCAACAAGGAACATACGCGACTTCCGACATGCCCCGATTCCAGCGGCAACGCCTGCCGCGATCTTGCAACGCAGCGAAAGAAGTTAGTCGCGGAGGTTCTCTCCGGTCTCGCGTTCGATCCGATCGGCTTCGGTCTTGCGCCAGAATTGGATCAAGCCCCAGAAGTGCTCGGTGAATTCTTTGTGCTCGTGCTCGGGGAAGAGGGATTCGACTTTGAGACGCACGGCTTCTTTGGCGCGGTCGCTGCCGAAGAATTCCCAGACGACACGATCCATGTGCGAGAGGTGTTGCTCGCAGAAGGCGTGAAAGCCGGCGCGATCGAAGTGCTGGTCGGCGAGCTTGGCGTAGCCGCTCAGTTTTTCGCGGAAGTCGAGATCGGTGCGGGCGGCGATGTCGTAGTAGGGCTGCCAGTTGACGGTTTGGTGCATCGGCCGGTTGGTGACCGCGCAGAAGATCGACCAGCGCAGCATGGACTTGACCAGCCACGGGAAGTGGTAGTGGAGGCTGGTGACCTGGCTGTCGGGGCAGGCGTTGGCGAAGTCGATGGGGTGGAAGACGCCCTCGGGGTCACGCAGGGCTTCGCAGCTGTTGAAGTCCCAGCCGAAGAAGCTGTTGATGGTGAGCGTCATGTCGCGGAGGATCTGATGCGTATCGCTGTCGACGAAGTTGAAGGCGACTTCGTAGCGTTGGTGGAGCGGCGCGGTGGGGTTGTAGCGCACGACGTTGACCTGGGGCCCGACACCGATACAGCGCACGAAGACGTCCCAATCTTTGACCGCTTCCTGGAGATGCATGAGCATCTTGCCGCTGCCTTCGTACGCCAGACGCAGGCCTTCGTCGTCGTCGATCTTGTTGACACCGACCCAGGCGCCACCGTCGTAGGGCTTCATGAAGAGCGGGTAGCCGAGATCGTCGCCGATCTTGCCGATGTCGAAAAGACGGGCGTAGCGGCTCAGGGTGGCGTGGAGATCGTTGTGCGGGTCGTACTCTTTGGGTGGCACCATCCAGGTGCGAGGCACCGGCAGACCGAGCTTCATCATGGCGCAGTAGGTGGTCTGCTTTTCCATCGACTGCAGCGTCCATGGATTGTTGAGCACGTAGAGATCGTCGAGGATGACCGCCTTTTTGATCCATTCGCGACTGGTGTGGTACCAGTGCGTCAGGCGGTCGAGCAAGACGTCGTACCGCGTGTCCTGCTGGAGGTTGAACGGCTCGATGGTGACGCGGTCGACGGTCACCTCGATCGTGTCGTCACCCATCGGGATGTGGAGATCGAGATGGTTGAGGATTTCCTCGAAGCAGATCGGCCAGCACAAGTCGGCGCCGAGCGAGAGTCCGATATGACGAGTGACGGTGGCCACGATGCGTTCTCCTCTAAAAGGCGTGTGATCGACGTACCGCGTGCTTCAGGTAGATGGCGGTCCCGGTAAACGTCGATCTTAGTCTAATGGCGTGGGCAGGTTGCTGAAAAAAGCCCGTGTGCCGGATCGCGAGCGCGGCGGTACGAGATTCAAGGCGTCGCGACGCAGGCAATGCCGAAGCATTGTCGAGGAGCGAGAACGAAGAAGATCGTGCTGCCCCGCCGCGAGACGGTGTGCGGAGTTTTCAGCAACCTGCTATTCGTAGACCATCCACAGCGGTCCGGGGAAAAGCCACGACAAGCCTTCCCGCATCCGGTCGCGCCAATTCTCCCAATTGTGACCGTCACGTGCCTCGACGTAGCGCACGGTCATACCGGTGTCTTGGAGCAACGGGACGATCGAACGGTTCTCGTAGATGAGCGATTCGTAGGTGCCACAGCTCACGAAGACCTTGCCGGCGACGCGCTCGGGTCGACTCCGGTATTGGTTCATGAAGTCGACCACCGGCGCGAAGGCGGGACCACGGGGGTTCTCACCGATGTCGGTAAAGGCGAACGAGCCGCTCTGCAGGAAGAGGCGGTCGAAGAAGCCGGGGTAGCGCACCGCGGTGGAAAAGCTGGCGACGCCTCCGAAGCTGGCGCCCATGATGCCGCGGCCGTTGGGCTCGCCACGCAGCGGGAGCTCGTCTTCGAGGGCCGGCACGAGCTCTTCGACCAGGAAACGGGCGTGACGCTCGTCGTTGGCGTATTCCACCAGGCGATCTCCCGGGTCAACCAGGGCGACGATCATCGGGGGCATTTCGAGCCGGTGAATGAGGTTGTCGAGCACGGTTTTGAGACTCGAGAACCGCAGGTAATCACGGCCGTCGTGGGCCACCAGGAGCGGGTAGCGTCGTGTCGTGCGATAGCGCGCCGGCAGATAGAGGTAGTAATGACACGTGCCACCGAGGGCGGCGCTGTCGAAGGTTCGTTCGACCAATCGACCCTGGCGCGTGTCGTCGTCGGGCAGGGTCCAATCGGGGCGTTCGGCGCCCGCCGTGGCGACGACCGAGTTGGCGCCGAACGGATCGGTGGCGCGTTCGGGGTTGCGTGGATCGAGGATCCAGCGGTGGTTGTCCCCCTGAGCGACGTTGATCTTGTATTGCAACCGCGACGCGAGCGGCAGATCGAGCACCTTCCACCACAGGTTGGTACCGGCCAGCCGGCTGAACGGCTGCGAGGTCGGTAGACCGTAAATGAAGTGCTGGAGATACACGGCGTCGGCTTCGCCGTAGTAGACGAAGGTCACCGAGGTGCCCTCGACGAACGGGAAGGTGTGCTCGGCGAGAAACGCGCGGATCTTCTCGTCGTGGGGTGGGCCGTCGCTGGTGAGTCGATCGATGACCAGGCTCATGCCGCGATCTCCATGGGGCCGACCTGGCCATCGAGACCGAGACGACTGACGTTGCTTCGTCGCCAGGTACGACCGTTCCAGAACACGGCGGCGCCGGGTACGAGACTGGCGCACAGGTCGGGAGCGAACCGTCGGGCGAAGAGCGCCACGCGGGTCGAGTCGTCGAGGCGGAGACGCTGGTGCGCGTGGGGCAGCGCGACGACGTGGCTGATCAAGCCGAGCCCGGCGTCGAGAATCTCGGGATTGCCAGCGCCTTGTGGTGGGCTGTCGTGAAAGAGCACGACCCGTCGAGTGATCGCCATGGCGCCCGCCGACCAGGCGAAGACCGGCAGTGGTCCAGGAAAGAGACGTCGGCCGCCGAAGAGGCGAAGGCGGTTGAGCAGCACGGCGACGTGACCACCGGCGATCGCGATCGCCGCGGCGCCGTCGAGCGCGCCGTTGATCTCGTCGAGATGGCTGGCGAGAGACGGTCGTTCACTCAGCTTGACGGCGAGGTTGTAGTCGCGGTGAATGCCCCGAATACGCGCCAGGTGTTGCGCGTCGAGGGTGCGCACGGCCTGGATCGCCGCTTCGCGTTCGGGATCGAGCACGTCGTCGTCGAGGTCGTTACGTTGTAGGAGACGACGCGCCGGGTCGAGCGCGAAGTCGAGCCTGAATCGATACAGCCGTTGAATCTCGCGCAGCTGATCTTGACGGGCGCGATGGGCGGCGAAGAGCTCCGGATCGTCGGCGAAGACACGCTCACTACGGTGGTGCAGCGCCAGGTTGACCACGGGACGACCGAGATGCTCGCAGAGCTCGTCGTCCTCGTTTTCGCGTTCTTGCCAGCCAGCGGTAACCACCACCACCCGGCCGTCCTCGGGGATCCCGGCACGGTCGAGCTCGGCGCGGAGGTTGGGGTGGTGGCGTTGAGGTCCGAGAAGGGTCACGTTTCGCATCGGAAGCCGAATGATGTCGTATACGGGGTCGACTTGGAACCGCTCGTCGGGACGGTTCCGCGTCGTGGACCGCGTGCTATGCTCGCGCTTCCTCTCATCAGGGCTGTGTTCGCAGCCGATCCGCAACCCCACCCACGAGCTCGTTTCTCCATGTGTGAATTCGCTTTTCGAGCCACATTGCCATGACTCAAGCCGCGACGCCTCTGTCCGATATGCCTCTGGTGATCCTCTGTGGGGGCAAGGGAACCCGCCTCCGCGAGGAGACCGAATACCGTCCGAAACCGATGGTCGAAATCGGTGGCCAACCGATCCTCTGGCACATCATGAAGCTCTACGGTCAGCACGGGGTGCGCCGCTTCATCCTCTGTCTGGGCTACAAGGGCTGGGTGATCAAGCAGTACTTCTTGCGCTACCACGAGACGCTCGACGACTTCACGGTCGATCTTTCGGGACGTCATCCACCCGTCTTTCACAACGCCAACGGGCGTGAGGATTGGCAGGTGACCTGTGCCGAAACCGGGGCCGAGTCGGGTACCGGTGGGCGGCTCAAGCTGGTCCAGGACTACGTCGACAGCGACAGCTTTCTGTTCACCTACGGTGACGCGGTCGGCAACGTCGACATCACGGCGCTGGTCGAGCATCATCGACGTCTCGGCAAGGTGGCGACGGTCACCGGCGTACATCCGACGTCACGCTATGGCGAGATGACCATCGAAGACGACATCGCGCTCGAATTCAATGAGAAGCCAGTGGTCACCGAGGGTGTGGTGAGCGGTGGTTTCTTCGTTTTCGAGCGCAAGATCTTCGACTATTTGGGCGACGATCCGGGTGTGTTCCTCGAGGCCGAGCCACTGCGCAAGCTGGCGCGCGAGCGTGAGCTGACCGTCTATCGCCACGATGGCTATTGGCATCCGATGGACACCTACCGCGACTATCTGCACCTCAACGGGGTGTGGGACAGCGGCGACGCGCCGTGGCGGACCTGGAAGTAACCGCGCGGGTCGGACGGATCCGGGTGGCGTGAAAGAAACGTTCCTCTTACGCGCGCAATGGCGTGTCGAGTACGGAGCCTATTGGCTGATCGAGCGCTTTCTACGCTCGGGCTCACATGCCCGCGCGCGTCGTTTCGGCCGTCGGCTCGGCGGTCTCGCCCATCGACTGCTCGGCTCCCGCGTGAAGCGCGCCGAAGACAATCTCGCCATCGCCTTCCCCGACGCCGACGCCGCCACGCGACGCGCGTGGATCCGCGAGTGCTTCGCCAACTACGGTAGCTACTATTGCGAGATCGTTTCGGCGGGGCGATTTGCGCCCGCCGACGTCGACGAGACCTTCGAGGTGCGAGGCTGGGAGCATATGGAGGCGGCGCAAGCGCTCGGTAAGGGAGTGCTGATCATGAGTGGCCACTTCGGCCACTCCGAGCTTGGCATCTATCCGACCGCGGTGCGCCTCGGGTCCTTGGCGCCGGTGTGGCGACCGCTCGACAATCCGTGGCTCGCCAAGGCCGCCGACAAGACGCGCGAGCGCTACAACATCCAGTGGATCTCGAAATTCGGTGTCGGTCTACAGCTGATACGGGCGCTCAAACGCGGCGCGACACCGGTGGTGGTGATCGATCAGCGGGTACAGCCGAAAGATGGTGTGCAAGTGCCGTTCTTCGGACGCCCAGCGTGGACCAGTCCGCTCCTGGCGATCATCTCGATGCGTTCGGGTGCACCCGTGGTGCCGATGTATTGTCGGGCGCGAGGCGACGATGGGTATGTGCTCGACGTACGACCGATGATCCTGCCCGAAGGACGCGCCAAGGATCGGCACGATCAAATCGAGCTGACGCGTCGCTACACCGCCGATACCGAGGCGGTGATTCGCGAGCATCCGGCGTTGTGGTTGTGGATGCATCGTCGCTGGCGTCACGGCGACGAAGTGGTGGCCGATGAGGTTCCGGCCGGAAACGACTCGGCCGGCGAGGTGGCCTGATCAGTCGGCGGCGAGAATCGAGGCGGGCAAGGCCTCGTCGACCAACATGATCGGGATTTCGGAGACCACCGGGTAGACCAGCTCCGCGTCTTTGGACAAGAGCCCGATCTCGACCACCGGGTCGTCGTCGCGAAAATGCTCGCGGTACTTGTCCACCAGGCGTTGGCGGGCGGCATCCGGCAGGCTCACCTGCTCGAGCTCGCCACCGGTTTTGGGGCAGACGAGAATGTCGAGGATGTCGGGGTCGAGCGCGGGTCGGGCAGTATCGGCGGACATGCGAAAATCGTAGCATGAGGCGCAAGACTTCGCGCCGGAGGGAACATGGCACGGGCAAAGATCTCGGTGGTGATCACCACCTTCGACGAGGAAACGAATATCGCGGCGTGTCTCGACTCGCTGCTGTGGTGTGACGAGATTCTCGTCGTCGACTCCTTTTCCAAGGACCGCACGCCGGAGATCATCCGCGCATACGCCGCCGAGCACGCGCATGTTCAGCTGGTGCAACGCGAATATCTCGGTTCGGCGGCGCAGAAGAATTGGGCCATGGACCAGACCACGCATCCGTGGATTCTGATCTTCGACGCCGACGAGCGCTGCACCACCCCGCTCCGCAAAGAGATCGAGACCCTGCTCGATCCCGACAAAGGTGGCGAGCCCGAGCACAACGCCTACACCATTCATCGCCGGGTGTATTTCCTCGGCCGGCGGATCCGCTTCAGCGGCTGGCAGAACGATCAGGTCGTTCGCTTGGTGCGCCGGGGCATGGGGCGTTACCCCAACCGTCGGGTGCATGCCGACATGTCCACCAAAGGACCCGCGCCGAACCTGCGTCGGTCGATGGAGCACTACATGGTGGACGACTTCCACGAATACGTGCTTCGGATCGTCAAATACAGCTGGTGGGGCGCGGCGCAGAATTGGCGTGAAGGCAAAAAGGCCGGGCTCGCCGAGGTTCTCGGTCGATCGGTGTGGCGGTTCATCCGCACCTACTTCATCCAAGGCGGCGTGCTCGACGGCATGACCGGTCTCGTCTTCTGCATGCTCCAGGCCTACGGCACCTACGTCAAATGGTCGCTGCTGTGGGGCTGGCGAATCAACGAGAAGCGCGGCATCGAGCCCAAGCTTCCGCCCTTCGACGATAGCGGGGAGACCTGGGAAGGCTTGGACGGGCTGCAAGTGATCCGCTGAGCGTCGGTTTCAAAACAAGCTCAATTGCGCGTCGTCGCCCACGACGCGATCGAAATCCCGCCCCAGGACGGCGAGCACGGGCTCGGCGACGGGGCGGATTTGCTTTTGCACGTAGTGTTCGTGGTCGTAGGGGTTGGCGCGATGCGCGGCGGGCTCGGGGCCGGCGCGGGTGATGACGTAGTCGACGATTCGGCTGGGTTTGTCGGGGTCTTTGCGCGCCGCGGCGACGTGGGGTGGGGTGGTGGCGGTGTAGGCGTCGAGCGGTTTGCGCAACGCTTTGCGATAGGTGAGGGTGTTGCCGTGGTCGTGAACGCCGTTACGCACCTCGGCGACGATTTCGGCGAGATATTGGTCGACGGGCTGGTCGAAGAAGAGACGCCGATAGAGCTCGCGCTGCACGTCTTTGGCGAGCGGTGTCCAGTCACGACGCACCGCTTCCATGCCGGTGAAGACGACTTCGGCGTCGTCACCGTGGCCCACCAGACCGGCGTAGCGTTTACGCGCACCACCACCTCCACTCCGCATCGGGAGCAGGAGCAGGCGACTGTAGAGACGTTCGAGCTCGAGGACGAGCTTGCTCTCGACGTCCCATGTTTCAGCGATGTACCGGGCGAGATCGTGTTCGAGATCGTGACGGAGCCGCTCACCGAGCGCGCGGGTGGCCTCGCCGTCGGTCGGACCGTCGCCGTCGGTGCCGGCGAGCACGAAGAGACTGTCGGTGTCGCCGTAGAGCACACGGTGCCCGTGGTGCTCGATACGCGCTTTGGTCCACAGGAGGATGGTGCGACCGAACGAGGTGATGGCGGCGGCGATCGCGGGCTGGTGGAATCGACACGCAGACGTGCCGAGCACACCGTAGAAGCTATTCATCAGGATCTTGATCGCGTGGCTGGCGACTTTGTCCCCGGCGGCTTGGGCGACGGCGCGACGAGGCATGAGGTCGTCGAGCAGGCGCGGCAGGATGCCCGGAGGGTGACGACGAAAGGTGGCGCCGTTGGGCGCGGCGATGAGATCGGGGTCGCCACGTCGCCCGTCGGGCACCCAGCCGAGCGGATCGATGTGAAAGGTGCGAATCAGGCTCGGATAGAGGCTTTTGAAATCGAAGGTGAGCACGTGGCGGTAGAGCCCGGGACGCGGTTCGAGCACATAGCCGCCTTCGAAATGACCGCTGGCGTCGTGGTCGCCGATTTCGAGCTCGCTCCAGCCGCCCCCGGCGACGCTCGGGGCGACGATCTTCTCGCGCCCGAGCTCGGTGAGATAGAGCATGTCGACGGCGGCAATGGCACCGCTGACCCGCTCGATCGGTAGACCGGTGAGATGACTGCGCTCGACCGAAAGGGGAATCAGGCCTTGCTCGTCGAGGATGTCGAGCACCAGGCGAGCGTCGGTGCGGTTGTAGTCGACAAAGGTCGCCAGGTCGCTCCGCCACGTTTCGAGGATCGCTTCGCCTCGGTTGGAGCCGGTCATCGTCTTGCCTTCGCCGAGCACCTGCTGGGCCACGAAGTCGAGGTTCCACCGCTCCATACGGATGAACGACGAGCGCATGAGCTCCATGCCGTCGACCACCATCCGGCCATGGATCAGCGCTTCACGACCACCACGTGGCCCACCACGGGTGCGGAGCCGCAAGGCGCCGGGGGCGCGACCGAGCTCGAGACGCACGCGGTATCGACGGGCGCGCTCGATGAGCACGCGGAGATCGAAATCGACGACGCTCCAGCCGGTGATCAGATCGGGATCGAGCTGGCGGACACGGCGCGCGAAGCGACGCAGCAGGCTCGGCTCGTCTCGCAACACGGTGGTCTCACCGGGAAGCTCGGTCGGCGACGTGCCGGGATCGACCACCAGCACCTCGCTGACCCCACAACCGTGCAAGGCGACCGAAAGCACGGCGTCGGTGTGCATGTCGGTTTCGATATCGATCGACAGCACGCGGGGATGCGGGGTCCATTCGCCCGGGAGGAGTCGTGGATTCTCGAAGATGTGATCGACCCCCGCGCGGTCGTTTCGCTCGTGTCGTCCCGGTCGAGAGGGGCCATCGATGACGATCGACGCCCGCAGACCCCGGTCGATCAAATAGCGTCGTGCGAAGCGGACGTCGGCTTCATAGGTCGGAAGCCCCGCCCGATGCAGATGATCGCGAAGGTTGGGCGTATTACCGGGAAGATCGACCTCGACGCGGGCGGCGCGATGACCGTCGAGGGTGGTGTGGTCGCTGTCGTGCACCCTCGCGCCGAGCGCGCGGACGGATTCGGCATCGTCGGCTCGGACTAAAAAATTGGGTGTGCGTCGGTCGTCACGCACCAGAAACGACTGGTGAGAATCGTCACCCTCGTTGGCAAGAACTCCGTAGAGCAACACCACGGCGCGTCCCTGCTCGATTCGATACGTGGGTTGCACGATAAAGCCGCGACGCATCGAATCAGCTTACCCCGGAGCCGCGATCAAGGGTGCTTCCTTGTTTTGATAAGCTCCGCAAACTGTGCAAACCACCGCCGAATCCGCTGTCGAGGCTACGGCAGCCGTCGTGCCACTCATCACGAGTGTCCAGGGTGTGCTCGCCGTGCTCGTCGGTGTGGCCGCGTTCTGGTTTTTTGTCGAAAAGATCACCGGCTGGAAGCTCTTCCAATTCATGCCGCCGTTGATCTTCATCTACTTGACCCCGGTCGTGTTGAGCAATACCGGCGTGCTGACCGGCGAATCGCCGGTGTATGGCGTGTTGCGACACATCGGTTTGCCGGCGTTCATCGTGCTTTTGTTGCTCGGGATCGATGTCGGCGCGGCGGTTCGGGTGATGGGCAAAGGCGTGTTGGTGATGCTGCTCGGCACGGCGGGCGTGGTGCTCGGCGCGCCGGTGGCGTACCTCGTGGTCAAAGGCATGTTGGCACCCGAGGCGTGGATCGGTTTTGGCGCGCTCGCCGGCAGCTGGATCGGTGGCACCGGCAATATGGCCGCGACCTTCGCGGCGATCGCACCGGCGCAGGGTGAGCCCGGGCGTGAGATGGCGGATGCCATGTTCGGTCTCGCCGTTTTGGCCGACAACGCGGTCTACATCGTGTGGTTGCCGTTGCTCCTGGCGTCGAAGTCGTTCGCCGAGCGGTTCAACAAATGGGCTCGCGTGCCGGCCGATCGTCTCGAGAAGATGGAAGCGGCGGCGGCCGAGATGGCGGCGTCGAAGGTCGATCGCGCGCCGACGATGGTCGACTACCTCAATTTGGGTGTGATCACCGCCGTGGTCATCGCGATCGGATCGTGGCTGGCGCCGCTCATTCCACCGATCACATTAGGTGGCGAAGCGGTGGTCACCGCCAGCACCTACAACATCTTGATCGTCACCACGCTCGGTATCGCCCTGTCGTTCACGCCGGCGCGACGGATCCCGGGCAGTCACGAAATCGCCATGGCGATCGTGTACGTGTTCGTGGCGCGGATGGGTGCGGTGGCGTCGCTCGCCGGCCTGGCGCAAGCGCCCGCGTTCATTCTCGGCGCGTTCTTGTGGATCTTCATCCACGGTCTTTTCGTGCTCGGCGGCGCGTGGCTCTTCCGGGTCGACGTCCACAGCGCGGCGATCGCCTCGGCGGCCAATATCGGTGGCGCGGCGTCGGCGCCGGTGGTCGCGTCGGCGCATCGCGAGAGCCTGGTGCCGGTCTCGATCCTGATGGCGCTCATCGGCTACGCGGTGGGCAACTACGCGGCCTTTCTCGCCGCGACCCTGTGTCGGCTCGTAG
>JBCDBH010000176.1:0-11761 GCA_039184055.1 Acidobacteriota bacterium | reverse complement strand
TCGTCGCCGCGGTCGCGGTCGACGCTCCGGCGAGTCGTGCCCGACCACCGCCGTCGAGCTCGACCACGCGGAAATCACCGAGCACACCGCCGCCATCATCGCTGAGCATCATGACGACACCGAGCCAGCGTGAGTGCAGCGTCTCGACCGTGGTCACCCACAGGTCGGAGCCACTGACTTCCACCGCCGTCACCGAGCCACCGCCGAGCAACGGCAAAGGCGTCGGCGGTACCGGCGTGCCATCGGTGACGCCGGCGTTCACATACAGCGCACCGTAGGTTTCGGCGCCCTGGCGTACCAGCACCGTACCGGCACCCGCCACCTTGAGCAGCTCGTCGCTGTTGTTCCACGCCCGACCACCGCTCGCCAGCACCTGAGTCGTGGCGTCGAAGGTGCCCGTCGTCATGTCGATGGCGACACGGCCACCGCCACCGGCACCGGCATGGTTGCTGTTGTGATTGGCCTGATAGTCGCCACCACGCACGTCGATCGAACCCGTGCCGCTCAGATGCCCGGCAATGATGCTCACCGCGCCACCCGCGCCACCGCTGGCGAGGTTCTGGGCGTAGTGGACGGTCGGACTGCGAGATTCGCCCCGTGCTGTGATGGTGCCGTCGAGCACCAGGGTCGCGGCGTCGATCACCAGAGCGCCACCACCGGCCCCACCGATATTCGCGGGGAAACGCGTCGAGCCACCGGCACCACCCAGAATCGGTTGAAACACGCTGTCGTACGTGTCGCCGACCCCGTTGTCATGCTCGTGGCCGTTCGAACCGACACCGCCATAGCTACCACCGGCGCTATAGGGCGCCGCCGTCACCCAAGCAGGTGCCTCGCCCGGCGACCAGCTGGAACCGCTCCCGCCGACATAGCCACCCTGATCGACATCGATGGTGGCCCCGGCTGCCAGCGTCAACGTTCCACTCGCCGTCATCAGCCAAGGACCACTTGCCGCGGACCGCAGCACGGCTCCTTCGGCGATGGTGAGATCGGTGACCTCGAGTGGCGATGGCAAGCTCACCTCGCCAAACGCATGGAACGCCGTGGCGTCGAGCTCGTCGATGGCGTCGAGACCCGCTCCGTCGCGTAGATACACGGCGTCGAAACGATAGCGACCGACAAACGAAACCGCCGTCGTGACGTTCGACGCATCGAGCAGACGAGCCCGGCCACCGGCGTCGATTTCGGCGACCACATAGGTACCGAGATCGCCGCTGCCGCTGTCGACGAGCTGCATCGCGACGCCGAGCCAGCGTGGATGAAGCGTCTCGACGGTGGTCACCCAGAGGTCGTCACCACTCGCCTCGAGCAGACTCACCGTGCCACTACCCAACGTCGGCAGCGCGGTCGGTGGCGCCACGGCACCAGCGATGGCTTCGGCGTCGAGATGCAGACTGCCGTGAACGTCTCCTGTCCGGTGCACCCACAGCGTGCCCGAACCACCGATGTTGTGCAGCTCACCATTCTTGTTCCACGTTCGGCCACCGGCGATCCGCACCTGCTCGGCGACGTCGAAACCACCGAGACCGACGACATCGAGCGCCACGCGACCACCACCACCGGCACCGGCGTGGTCGGTGTTGTGATTGGCCTGATAGTCGCCTCCACGCACGTCGATGACACCCACGCCATCGAAGCTCGTGGCGCGAATATCGACCGATCCGCCGGCACCACCGCTGGCTCGGTTGTGCGCACCTACCGCCTTCTGGTCACGCGATTCGCCACGTGCCGAGAGGGTGCCATCGAGCACGATCGAAGCCGCGTCGATACGCAGCACACCGCCACCGGCGCCACCCGGGTTGTTCGCGTAACGGCTCGAGCCACCGCCACCACCGAGACTCGGGCGATAGACGCTGCCGTAGACATCGCCACGGCTATTCATGTACTCGTGACCGTAGGAGCCGACACCACCGTGACTACCACCGGCGCTGTACGGTGCCGGCGCGACCCAGGCTGGGGCGTCGCCGGGCGCGATATTGCTTCCCGATGCACCAGCGTAGCCGTGCCCGGTCGCATCGACGGAAGCGCCGCATTGCACGCGGAGCTCGCCAGTCACGGTGAGATCGAGATCGATGCCGGCCGCCGGCACCAAGGAGGCGCCATCGAGAAGCCGAATCGACGCCGGCGCGATCGCTTCACTGAGCGTGAACACACCCGGACCGAGCAGGAGATCGAGACCGTCGGCGCTCGAGCTTTCGAGGGTGGCGGGACCGGTCGTCCAACTCGCCACCGGCACGCTCACCTGGATGGCGGCCGCGCCCGAAGCCCCGCCGTAATCCCACGCCTTGACCTCGAGATCGAAGCTGTCACCGCCCGTGGCCGACGTCGGCACCGTCCACGAGAAGCTCGAGCTGACCTCGGCTTGGGCGACCCCCAACACGCTGTCGGTGAGCACACCGTCCACCCACAGCTCGTAGCGTTCGATCGAATCGTTGTCGGTGATCGTGAACGGAATCGTGAGGTTGGCATCCGGCACCACCCAATCACCATCCGCCGGACATCCGGCCAAGGTCACCATCGGCGCGGTCGGATCGAAGATCGGCTCGATCTGAACGTCGACCTGATCGTGGAAAACATTGCCCGCCCCATCGACCATCTCGAGCACGATCGACATCGTCGTGGTCACGCTCACCGCGGGCGCGTTCACCGTCCAGCTCCACGGCGCCGCGGTCAGGGTCTGCTCGTTGCCACCGAACTCGACGCTCGCCGACACGATTCCGAGCGGGCTGTCGACATCCGCCGTGACCGCGATCGCGGCGCCGGCGTCGAAGCTGGTCGCCGAGACGGGTGCGGTGATGGCAACGGTCGGCGTGTAAGCCGGCGTATAGAGCGCGTCGGCGTCGACCACCGGAGTCTGCGTGCTGTCCACCGGATCGAAGACCAGCAGACGCGCACCGTTGCGCACCTCGACACGATCAAAACGGTATCGGCCCGCATAGCTGTCGCCGACCTGGGCGCTGAGCGCCTGCCCGCTGACGTCGAGAACGAGTCGTTGACCGTGATGGTCGTGACTGGCGATCGGCCACAGGTTGGTGAGATCGCCGTTGAACGCCACCTCGGCCCCGACCAGACTGTGACGGAAATCGGCACGCGTATCGGTGATCGCCTCGGTCTCGACCGTGCTCACCGTGCCCGAGCCGACCTTCGGCAACAGGGTGTATTGATCGCTCGTGCGGCCGAGATTGTCGACGATCAAGACACCGAGCGGATCGCTGTCACGCTTGACGAAGATCGTGCCCGCCGCGCCGGTCTTGGAAACCGAGATCGTGGAACCACCAGCGGCGCGCGTTCGGGTCAGCAGATCGGCATCGATCGTCGAGCCGTAGAGCGCCACGCGACCACCACCACCGCCAGCGGCGGCCGTGCCGGTGGGTGAGCCGCTACCCGACGCATCGATCTCACCGAGACCACGAATCGTCGTGGCATCGAGACGGATCGAGCCACCGGCGCCGTGATGACCGTAGGTATCGGCTGCGCCGCCGACCGCATGGATCGCACCGTCGATCACCGCGTCACCCGCGGCGGCGATGCGGATCACACCACCACCATGACTGTAGGCGCCACCCGCGCCACCGCCACCCGGGGTCGCCGGATCGAAGAGCGAACCGTAGACGCCACCGCCGTCGTGCGCACCGCCCAAGCCACCGTGACTGCCACCGCTGACCAGCTCGGCGCCTTCGTCGGTCGTATTGCCGTAGCCATACGCGCCCGTGCCGCTGGTCGTTCCGAGATAGCCGCGCTCGGTGACGTCGATGCGACCACCACACGCGACCACCAGATCGCGGGTGAGGCTGAGATCGAGACGTTGCTCGGCGCTGGCGTCGGTGGCCGTATGGGTGACCGTCGCGCCACCGAGCACCACCAGATCACGGAAGCCATGACTGCCGTCGAGGGTCAGCGTGCCGCCGGTGACCACGACGCTGCCACCGTCGTAGGTGGTATCGCCATCGGCGATCGTCGTATCGACCGCGAACACCGCCGCCGCGATCACATCCACGGTGAACGAGACCGAGGCTTCGAGCCCGGAAAAGTCTCTCGCCACCAAGGTCACGGTGAGAACGTCGCCATCGACCCGGTTGGCGGGTACGTCGAGCCGGAGATCCCACGGCGCGGCCGTGGCCACGGCGCTCGGGGTCAACTCACTATCGAAATAGAGCTCGACACGGTCGAGATCGTCATCCGGATCGCTCACCGTGAGATCGAGATCGATCCCCGTGTCGGGTGCCAAGCGCAGACCCGAGCTCAGACAGTTGACCGCGATCTCGGGTGGCAGACCCGGGATGGTCGGATCGACCGTGATGTTCCGTGTGAAGGTGGACGGATTGCTGTTGTCATCGACCGCCGTGACGACGAGCGGCATCGACGTAGAGCTGCTGACCGTCGGCGCATTGAGCGTCCACGTGTAGGGCGCCTCGGTGTCGACCAGCGTCTGACCGAAGGCATCGAGAGTGACGCTGGTCACCGACACGTTGTCGCTCACCGTCGCGGTGATGACCACCGGGCTTCCGGATGGATGCACCGAGCCGTCGGCGGGCTGGACGTCGGCGATCACCGGCGGCGTGATGTCGAAGAGGCTCCACGTCGACGCAGCGTCGATGTCGAAGCTACCCACCTGATCACCATCACCGAGCACCACCTCGGCCCCACCTCGTAGCGTCACCGAGTCGAATGCGTAGATGCCGACGTAGCTGTCGCCAGCAACGACCGCTCCTGCAGCGCCATCGAGCAGCAACCACTGGCGATCCTCGCGCTCGGCGAGCACGCGGTAATCGGTCGCGGAAATCCGCACCCACATGCCGACCACGCCGTAGTCGAGCGTCGTCGAGGCCTCGATCCAGAGGGCGCTGGCGTCGGTGGGCTCGGTGTCGGTCGACACCACCGTGCCCCGTCCGATCGACGGCAGCGGTGTCGTGGCCCGGAACACAGATGGGTTGACTGTCGTGCCGTCGAGCAGACGTTGATCGACTACCAGATGTCCATGCGTCGACGCGCTGTCGTACCACAGCACCGTGCCGGCGCCCGCCTGGCGTTCGACACTGGCGCAATCGATACCGCCACGCGCCCGTACCTGCGACAGCACGTCGAAGCCATCGAAGGTGTCGAGATCGAGCACCACGCGACCCCCGCCACCGGCACCCTTCTCATAGACACCACAGGTGCTCCGACCACCACCCGAAACATCGATCACACCACTACCACGCAGCGTTTGCGCATCGATCACCAACGTGCCACCGGCACCCGCCGAGCCGTCGTGACTGTCCGAAGCGTCGAAGCCCCGGACGCGGATCTCACCGTCGAGCTGCACCTCGTCGAGCGCGAAGATCAGCACGCCACCACCAGGGCTACCGTAGTCGTAGGTCTGGGTCGGGTTGGCGAGGTCGTCACGCGCGCCACCGGCACCGGCGAGCCACGGCTGATACACGCTGTCGTACACCTCACCGACCGCTCCGAGCTGGTCACCGAGGGCGCCGAGACCGCCATGACTGCCACCCGCATCGACGTCCGAGGTCGATACGGGTGCCGGGGCATAGCCATCCTCGTGACCGACCTCGCCACCGGCATAGCCGAGACCGCTGGCATCGAGACGCGAATCACCATCGATATCGAGCTTGCGCTCGACGCTCACCGTCGGAATCGGTCCGCCGGTGCTGAGCTCGAGCACCGCGCCACGACGCAGCACCAGATCGTCGAAACGATGTTGACCGGTGAAGGTCGTAGCGGTGGTGGCGGCCGCCGCGCCAGCGAGACGAACGCCCTGTGCGCTGTCGAGCTCGACCACCCGGAAGGTGCCGAGGTCCGCACCCGCGGCGTCGGTGAGCGTCATCCACGCACCCAGCCAGCGACCGAGCCACGCCGTGGCGTCGCCGCGTTCGACCCAGAGATCGGCGCCATCGACCGTCGGCGGCGTCAGCGCGCCGCTACCGAGCGCGGGGAGACGGGCGGCCCAGCCACTCCGTGCCGTCCCGCCCTGATCGATCCACAGCTCACCGTGGGTAGCCGTCGGATCGCGCAGGAAGATCGTGCCCGGAGCGGCGAAATCGAGCGCGGTCGAGCCACATGTCCGCTCGCCGCCCCACGCACGCAGCTCGTTGAGCGGATCGGTGATCAGCGACTCGGTGGCCGCCAAGGCGACGCGACCACCACCGCCACTCTGGGACGTGGACGGGCAGCTATCACGCACATGATCACCACCGCTGGCATCGATCAAACCACCCGTGGTGTCGATCCGCGCGGCGGCGATCCGCACCGAGCCACCGGCGCCACCGCTTCCCGCGCCCGTACCCTGATAGCCCGTGCCACGTGCTCGGATCTCGCCACGGACGATCACCTCGGTCGCCTCGATATCGAGCACACCGCCACCGGCGGCGTCGTTGAACGTCAGGCCCGGGCCACCACCGCCCTGAAACGGCATCGTGACGCTGCCGAAGATGTCTCCAGCCACCTCGTTGCCGGAGCTCGAGCCGATACCACCATGGCTCCCACCGCCGCGTCCGACCGGTGTCGTGATGCCGCTGGGCGCGAGTCCCTCGGCGTAGCCGAAGCCACTGACGTCGATCAGCGCACCGGCTTCGATTTCGAGCGTGCCGCTGATCCGCCAGACCAGCTCCGTACCCGCAGCCGGTCGCACCACGGCACCGCTCTTGACGAGAGCGTTTGCGGCAACGATCGGCTCCGAGACTTCGACCAAGCCTTCGAAGACCGTGGTGCCCGTGTCGACCGGATCGTCGCTTTCGAGCAAGGCACCGGGTTGGAGCACCACGGTATCGAAGCGATAGCGCCCGGTATACGTAGCGGGGCTCAGCGTCGCGGCGCCGGCGAGACGGATCCGTCCCGTCTCATCACGATCGATCGCTTCGAACACACCGAGCGACTGGCTACCGGCATCGATCAGCTCGACGCCGACACCACGCCACCGCGGAGTAAAGCCCGCCGCCGCGCTGATCCACAAATCGGCCCCGGCGTCTTCGCTGGCGCTGACCGTGCCACTACCGAGGGTCGGCAGACGAGTCGCCAAACCCGTGCGTGGTTGGCCCTGGTCGTCGAGACCATTGCCTATGATCAAGGTTCCGTGAGTCGAAGCAGGTGTTTCGAACCATACGGTGCCCGCGGCGGCGGTTCCCATAAACCCGTCGTAGACATCGACCTCGTCACCACCGTAGGCACGCGCTTGTTGCTCGACATCGAACGTACCCGAGCTCATCGATACCGCGACACGGCCACCGCCACCGGCGCCGCCACCATGCGACGAGTGTCCACCCGAGGCGTCGATGACACCCGTGCCATCGAAGACCGACGTAGCGATGCGCACGGTGCCACCCGAACCAGCGCCTCGGAAGCTGAATGTGGGGTCCTCGCCACGCGCGCTCAGCTCGCCGTCGAGCGTCAGCGTCGTCGCCTCGATCAGCAAGAGGCCACCACCCGCGCTGTCACCGCTAGACGTCGCGCCGCTGCCACCGGCGCCGCCACCGAGACTCGGCCAATAGACACTGCCGAATACGTCACCAGACGCGCCGGGAACATCGAACGCACTACCCTGGCCGCCGTGGCTTCCACCCGCGTTTTGGGTCGCGGGTGCCACCCAGCTCGGCGCCAGGCCATCGTGAACCGCGCTGATCGGATCCATATAGCCGGTATGGTCGACACGGATCGCGCCCCCCGTCTCGACGGTCACCTGGTCGACGCGTAGCTCGAGCGTCTCACCACGAGGCGCCCGCAAAACGCCACCATCGCGGACGATCAACGAGCTCGCATCGATCGTGCCACCGAGGGTGACCTCGTGACTGAGATCGAGATCGACGACGAGCGGCGAACGCGCCAGCACGCTGGCCTCTCGCTCGGTATCGATGCGATCGAAGCGGTAGCCGCCGCGATAGGTCACCGCGCCGTTCACCGCGCCGGCGCCCACCAAACGCAGACGACCATTGCCATCGATTTGATCGACCTCGAAGCTACCGAGCGAAACCCCGGCAACATCGTAGAGATCGACCCACACGCCGTCCCAACGAGGCGCAAACGGACTGGCCGCGCTCAGCCAGGCATCGCCGCCGCTCGCTTCGAGCAGACTCACCATGCCTTCGTCGAGAGTCGGCAGAGCCGTCGGAAGGACGAATTTCGCCGTGACATCGGCCGGCTTGCCGATCAACCGCAACGTACCGTGTGTATCCGTCGCGGTACGAACGAACACCGTACCCGCGCCGGCGACGTGGTGCAGCGTGAGATTCGAACCACACAGGTCCATACCGCCCCACGCCACGACTTGAGTCGCCGGATCGAAACCGCTCAGCGTGTCGACGTGTAGGGCGACACGACCGCCACCACCGGCACCATCGTCACCCGAGGGACAGGCGACTCCGTCACCACCGTGAGCGTCGATCGTGCCGCTTCCGGCGAGGGTCGTGGCATCGATCCACACGCTGCCACCGGCGCCACCGCCACCGATCGCCGCGTGACCGTCGTCACCCCGGCTGTTGATCGTGCCATCGAGGGTCAGCGTGCCACCGACTTCGAGGTAGACCACGCCACCACCGTTGCCCGCCGGGCCATTGGTGGCATCGGCGGTGCGCAAACCACCACCGCCACCCGCCAAACGCGGTCGGACGATGCTGTCGTAGGTCTCGCCGGCCGCCGTGGCCGTGTCTCCCAGACTGCCCCCGCCGCCATGACTCCCGCCCGCGTCGGGCGCCGAGCCGATCACCCCCGCGGGTACGCCACCGACACCGGTCGGCGCGACGCCGCCCAGATGACCGGCGCCGTCGACATCGATCACCGCGCCGGGCTCGATGATCAGGTCACCCGACGCGATCAACGACACTACACCGGTCGTCGAGCGCACCGTGGCGCCGCTCTCGACCCGAATGGTGGTCGCGCGCACCGGGCCGTCGAGCTCGATATCGCCAGCGGTCAAGGTGATCTCACCGAGCTCGACCGCGCCGTTGTCGACCAGCGACGCGTCGCCGAGCAGCTCGACACGGTCGAAACGGTGCCGACCTTCGTACCGGGTCGCACCGGTCACCCCACCGGCACCGAGAGCACGAATTCGCCCGGCACCGTCGATCTCGGCGATCTTGAACACGCCGAGCGACCCGTCGGCGCCATCGAACAGCTCGACATAGGCACCGTCCCAACGCGGACGGAACACCTGAGGCGCCGTGATCCAGGCATCGGCGCCCGCGATCTCGAACAACGAGACCACGTCACCGGCGAGCGTCGGGAGATGGGTCACGTCGATGGAGTCATGGCCATCGCCGTCGAGCCACAGCACACCGTGGGTCATCGAACCGTCGTCGACATAGGCGTAGACGGTGCCCGAGCCCGCGCCGGCGCCACAGATGATGCGCCCACCGGACGCCTTGGCTTGGCTACCCGGATCAAAACCGTCGAGAGCCGTCACATCGATGCCGATACGGCCACCGCCACCGCCACCCGCTTCGGCCGGTGGTAGCCCCGAACACGTCTTGTGGTTGCCACCGATCGCTTCCAGTCGGCCGACGCCACGCAGGTGGGTGGTCGCCTCGATGAAGATCGAGCCACCGGCGCCACCGGCGCCCGGCTGGCCTTTGCGACCGTTGGCGAGAACCGCGCCGTCGATCGACACTTCGGGCGCGCGCAGATGGACGACACCACCACCCGCGTCACCGTCGCCGGTCGCAGGGCTGGGCTGCGCGCCACCGCCACCCGGCAGCAGCGGCCGGTAGACGCTGCCGTAGACATCGCCGGGCGTTCCTGCGTCGTCATAGGGAATGCCGTGACTGCCGTGGCTGCCTCCGGCGTCGGCGGTCGAACCGCTCACCCAACTCGGCGCGCCGGCGTGGCTATCACTACCCACGGCACCGGCGAAGCCCTGCTCCGAAGCATCGAGCGTGCCACCACATTGAACGTGGATCCGCTCGGTGGCATCGATCTGCAGCGTCTGCCCCGCCACCGGCTCGAGCGTGGCGTGATCGATCAAGAAGATCCCGGCCGGCGCGATCGGACCATCGATCGTGTAGGTGCCGTTGTGCAAGCTGATGTACTGACCGTCGAACGACGAGTCGATGACTTGACTCGGTGTCAGCAGGGTTTCGGCGAGCACCACGTCGACCTCGTAACGAACGACGTTGGCCGAGAAATCCCGTGCTTCGACGACCACGCGATACACCGTGCCCGGCAGAGCATCCGCCGGTACCACCCAGCGCAACTTGCTCTGGGGCGGCATGGTCTCGAACGGCAGCGACGACTCGATCACCTCACCGTCGACGGTCAACACCCAGCGCTCGAGCCCGAGATCGTCGCTCAGGACAAACGGCATCTCAACCTGCCAGTTGGCGCGCACACGGTCCTGGTCGGCCAGACAGTCGACCCGCATAGCGGGTGGATCGGACACCCCGAGCGGCTGAACATGAACGGTGCGGTCGAGATCGGTGCTGTTGTCGAAGAGATCGACGATCCGCGCGGTCAGGGTGTGGTCGCCCACCACCGTCACCGGCAGCGCCGGGACGTCGAAGGCGTACGGCGCGGTCTCGTCCACCAGGACATAGTCGCCGAGTCGGAACTCGACCCGCGCCACGCCTCGGTTGTCGTCAGCGGTCACCGCAGCGTTGATCAGATCGCCCGACGTGAACGTCGCGCCCGCCGCGGGCGACACCCAAGTACCGGTCGGCAAGGTCTCGTCCGGCGTCCAGAACGTCGCCACATGAGGCGCCGCCATCGGCAGGCCGGAAAGATCGATCGCCCCCTGCACGGTGAGCTGATACTGATGATCGGCGATCAACGAGCCGATCGGGGTGATCACCACCTCGCGCTCACCCGGACGCACCTGGAAGGTCGTCCCGACACCCGTCCCGTCGGTGAGGTCGTAGAGCTGGATGGCGCTCCCCGAGAGCGAGGTCTCGACGATCGGCTCCGAGAACACCAAGAGGAGATTGGCGTCGATCGGTACCTGATTCGTACCGTCGAGCGGATAGCCGTCGATCACGACAGGCGGAATCACATCGGCGGTCGTGAACGCTGCGACCACCCGGTCTTGAATCGCCCGCCCGGCGACGTCGAGCATGCCTTCCTCGAGCACCACCTCGTAGGCGGTACCGCTCACCAGCACGCTCGGCACCAGCTCGACCGCGGTGTCGTTGTCGAACCAGTTGTGCTCGGAGATGTGAACAGCGTTGCCACTCGACTTCCGCATCCACACGAAGTCGCGGATATTGAAGGTCGAGGGCGCCATCGGCTCGCTAAAGCGAACGACAAAGGTCGTATCGAGAGCGAGACCAGTCGTGCCCGAACCGGGCTCGAAACCGAGCACGCGAGGATCTTCGTCATCGAGCACGATGTCGCCGAAGTCGATCACCTCACCATTGCTGCTCAGCGTGCCGCGAAGGTTGTAGCGACCGAGGTCGAGCGCCTCTTGAATCTCGATCTCGAAATTGCCCATGCGCACGGCTTCGAAGGTAAAGGTACCGTCGGTCTCGGTTTGATCGAGCAGATTGCCACCGGGGAACTGCAGATACACCAGCGCCTCGGCCGCTGGGGTAACGCCGTCGGACTGCAGCACCCGACCGGTGATCGAGCCCGTGTCCTCGAGCTGGATGACGATCCGCAGCAGCTCGCCTTCGAGACTGAGTACTCCATTCGCGGCGCCACGGAGACCGGTGACCGGATGGGTCGCATGGACGTGAATATCGCCCGCGTTGAGCCCTTCGAAGGTCACCCGATGATCGAGTCCGGTGCCCGCGGTGCGGGTCTCGGCCCCCACCGGCGACCGCACCTTGAGCACCACCGAAGCGCC
>JBCDBH010000175.1:0-11812 GCA_039184055.1 Acidobacteriota bacterium | reverse complement strand
GGGGCTGGGTGTTTACCACGAAGACGCTATGGCCGGGGTCATGACCCGATACAAGCGCTCCGTGTAATAAGCCGCGCCGTGTCCAAACCCACTCGCCGCGTTAGGTCGATCAGGCCGTGGCGCTACGCCGGGCTCGGTTGCACCTCGCCGTAGACGCGTTCTTCCTCGTCTCCTTCGTCATCCTCGACCTCGTGGACTTCCACCGGGCTGCTGTCGAAGATGCCGTGGAAGTCTTCGAGGATGCGGTAGACCACGGGCACGAGCACGAGGGTAATGGCCGTGGCGAAGACGATGCCGAAACCGAGGCTGAGCGCCATGGGGATGAGGAAGCGCGCCTGCAGACTGGTTTCGAAGATCATCGGTGAGAGACCCAAGAAGGTGGTGAGGGTGGTGAGCAGGATGGGACGGAAGCGTCGTTTGCCCGCATCACGAATCGCCACTTCCATGGGGATCCCGGCGCGTCGTTCACGGTTGATGAGGTCGATCATGATCAGCGAGTCGTTGACCACGACACCGGTGAGGGCGACGATGCCGAAGAACGACAACAGGCTCATGTCGTAGCCCATCATCAGATGTCCGGCGACCGCGCCGACAAAGCCGAAGGGGATGACCGACATGACGATCAGCGGCTGGGTGTAGCTGCGGAAGGGGATGGCGAGGAGCGCGAAGATGATCAGGATGGCGACGACGAAGTTCCGTCCCAGGCTGGTCAGGGATTCGGTTTGCTCGCGCTGCTCGCCTTCGAAGTTGAAGGTCAGACCCGGATAGGACGCGACGAGATCGGGAAGGATCGATTCGCGAACCACCTGGTTGATCTCGTTGGCGTTGGCTTTGGATTCGTCGACGTCGGCGGTGACGGTGACGACCCGACGTCGATCGACTCGGGAGATGGTCGCGAAGCCGCGTCCTTCTTTGACCGTGGCGACGGTGCTGAAGGTCACCTCGGCGCCGTTGGCGAGCCGGATCCGCATGTCTTCGACGTCGCCCAAGCTGCGACGCTCGTCTTCGGGGTAACGCACCATGACGCGGATGTCGTTGCGCCCGCGCTGGATACGCTGAACCTCTTCACCGAAGAAACCGGCACGTACCTGGCGCGCCAGATCGGCGAGCTCGAGACCGAGCGCACGACCCGCGTCGGTGAGACCGAGCTCGAGCTCGAGCTTGCCGGGTACGAACGAGTCGGCGACTTCTTTGGTACCGGGAAAGTCGGCGATCTGGGCTTTGAGGTCTTCGGCGGCGCGGAGCAGACTGTCGAAGTCGCGATGAGCGAGCTGCACCGACACCGCGTCACCGGCGGAGAAGAGCGAAGCGGTGTAGGTGAGCGCGGTGGCGCCGGGGATTTCACCGACTTCCTCACGCCAGCGGGCCATGATCTCGGTCGAGCCGAGGTCGCGAAATTCGCTGCTCAGGAGCTGGACGTTGACTTCGGCGATATGACTTCCCGAGCCGGACGTCGAGCCGGTCGAGGTCGGACCGCCACCGCCCGCGGTGGGCTGGGTACCGACGGTATTCGAGATGTGGGTGATCAGCGGCTGGTCGAGCTGGGCGTCGTATTCGGCGGCGACGACCCGCGCCGCTTCCTCCATGCGATTGGCGATCACCTGGGTTTGTTCGACCGGGGTGCCGAGTGGCATCCTGAGATAGGCGACCATATTGTCGGCGTCGATCGCCGGCATGAAGGTGAATTTGATGAACCCACCGGCCAAGACGCCGATCGCCAGCAACAGGGTCGCGATACCGACCGAGACCGAGGCGTAGCGCCATTCGAGCGCCAGGTTGAGGAAGCGGTCATACGGCCCCTGGACGAAGCGTTCGAGCCCGGTGCGGACCGCGTGCTGCACTGTTTCGAGCGCGCGAAACGGCACCGCCAGCAGACGTCCGATCACACCGTCTTTTTCGTCTCCCGAAAGATGCGCCGGCAGGATGAGCAGGCTCTCGATGAGCGACATCAAGAGCACCGCGATGACCACGGCCGGGATGTTGCGCATCACCTTGCCGATCGTGCCCTCGACGAGGAGAAGCGGCATGAAGGCGGTGACCGATGTGAGCACCGCGAAGGTGACGGGAATCGCCATCTCACGGGCGCCGAGAATCGCCGCCTCGATGGGTTTCTTGCCACGTTCGATGTGGGTGAAGACGTTCTCGCCGACGATGATCGCGTCGTCGACGACGATGCCGAGCGCGACGATGAAGGCGAAGAGCGAGATCATGTTGATGGTGATGTCGAAGCCCGGCAGAAGCCACAGACCGCCCATGAACGAGATCGGGATGCCCATGGTGGTCCAGAAGGCGAGCTTGGGGGCGAGAAAGAGCGACAGACAGACGAAGACCAGCAAGAGACCGAGGCTGGCGTTTTTGAGCAGGAGACCGATGCGTTGGCGCAGGATGTCCGAGGCATCGGACCAGCTGGCCAGTGAGATACCCGGTGGCATCAGGTCATTGCTGCGTTCGATGTAGGCCCGTGTCGCGTCGGTGACTTCGATCGCGCCTTCGTCACCGGTGCGGTACACCTGGACGAACGCGGCCGGTTGGCCATCGAAACGCGCGAAGACATCGGTGTCTTCGAAACCGTCGATCACCGTCGCGACATCGCCGAGCAGGATACGGCTGCCATCGGGACGGGCGAGCAGCTCGATTTCTTCGAATTCGCTGCCGACGTAGCGCTGACCCTCGGTGCGCAACAGGATCTCGCCACCGTCGGTCTTGATCGAGCCTCCGGGTAGATCGAGCGAGGCGCGACCGACGGCGTTGGAGACCTGGGCGAACGACAGGCCATAGCGACGTAGAGCCTCCTCCGAGATCTCGATCGAGATTTCATAAGGTGGGACGCCTGAAAGATCGGCCTGGGTGATGTCGTCGAGCGCGGTGAGATCGTCACGCACTCGTTCGGCGATCTCCCGCAGGGTGCGTTGCGGCACGTCGCCATAGACCGCGACACTCATCACCTGACGTCGCGTGAGCACCTCGGAGACGATCGGCTGCTCGGTTTCGTTGGGAAAGGTGTCGATGCGATCGACCGCCGCTTTGACCTCGTCGAGAACCTGACGATTGTCGGCGTCTTCGTCGATCTCGATCGTCACCACGCCATAGCCCTCGGAGGCGGTGGAGCGGATCCGCTTGATGCCCTGGATCGAGGCGATCGCTTCTTCGACCTTGATCACCACGCCTTCTTCGGTTTCCTCGGGTGCGGCGCCGAGGTAGGGGACCCGGACGGTGATCGTATCGACCGAGAACTCGGGAAAGGTCTCGATCACCAGACGCCCGAGCGCCAGAGCGCCGGAGATCAGGACAAAGATCATCAGCAGGTTGGCGGCGACGTGATGACCGGCGAACCACGAAACGACATCGGTCGGCTTCTTGCGTTTCGCCTCGACCTCTTCCATGACGTCGAGGGCGTCGCCGATATCGTCGTGTGTGTCAGCGTTGTCGATGTGCTTCGGATCGTCGGCGCGACTCATTACGGCTCCTCTCCACGGCTGTCGATCCGCACCGTCATACCGTCGGTGACGCCGTCGAGCGAGCTGATGACCACGTGCTCACCGACTTCGAGACCCGAGCTGATGAAGACCGAGCTGCGGTCGGTACGGAGCACTTCGACGTCACGAAAACGCAGCGCGCCGTCGTCGACCACCCAGACGACACCACCGGTGCGCAGGGCGAAACGAGGCAGCTGGAAGACACCCTCGAGGGCACGGCCGTCGATCGATACGTCGACAAAGGTGCCGGGTAGCAGGGGTGGTTCCTGGGCGAACGGATCGGCGACACGGGCGATGACGTGGACCAGCCGAGTCTGCGGGTCGACCTGGCCTTCGAGCCGGTCGAGCACACCGGGCCAGGTGTTACGCGAGCCGGCGAAGTCGGCGCTCACCGTCACTGAAGGCTTGCTTTGCGCGCTCGGGAGATCGAACCAGCGCAGCTCGGCGTCGTCGAGCGGCACGCGGATTTCGACCGCGTTGGTGCCGTAGAGGCTGGCGACGACTCGGCCGACGTTGAGAAATTGACCGCGATCGACGCTTTCACTGAGCACGATGGCGTCGAACGGCACGCTGATCTGGGTGCGTTCGAGATCGAGCTCGGCACGCGCCAGCTGCGCTTCGGCGGCGGCTTTTTCCGCCTGGATCTGGCGGATCTGCGGTTCCCGGATCAACAGCGTGGGGGCCGGCGTGTCGCCGTTGACTTGACGCCATTCGTTGAGCGCGGCGGCGGCTTCGGCGCGTTCTTGTTCGAGACGCGTTTCGGCGCTGGCGATCGCGGCGCGGGCGCTTTCCACCGCGAGCTGGTAATCACGAGGATCGATGCGCGCCAGCGTGGCGCCGGCGGGAATGCGTCCACCGGCGACCAGCCGAGGGTGGACCTGGATCACCCGGCCGGATACTTCGGCCAGCACTTCGACCCGGACGGCGGCGCCTACCTCGCCCTGGCTGTCGACCGAGACGGTGAGGTCAGTGGGTTGGGCGATGGTGGTTTCGACCAGCGGACCGAGGGCCGGACGCACTTCGGGAGCGGGTGCCTGGCGCGACGAGATCAATGCCGCGGTGGCACCGGCGCCGGCCAACAAAACGATCAGAGGCAACACGAACTTGAGCACGGACTTGGACATCAAGCATCCTCCTCTGCGGAGAGGTCGTCAGAGTCGAGAGTGGAGGTTTGCGTGGTTTCGGTCGGTGCGTCCTCGAGGAGCCAATCTCCACCGAGGGCGAGAAAGAGGTCGACACGGGTGCTCCAGGCTTCGCCTTGGGCGGTGACCAGGGTGTTTTCGGCTTGGCGCAGCCGACGTTCGGTTTCGAGCACTTGGAGCAGAGGTAAGACGCCCCGACGGTAGCGTTCTTCGGCGATCTGGTTGGCTTCGCGCGCTTCGGTGACCTGGGTGGCGAGAAAGGCGAGACGCTCACGCGCCGCGTTGTCGCGCACCAAAGCGTCTTCGACCTCGCGAAGCGCCTGCAGGATGACGCCGGCGTAGCTCGCCGCCGCTTGCTCGGCGCGTGCTTCAGCGGCGCGGACATCGGCACGGAGCTGGCCGGCGTTGAAGATCGGCGCCAGGAGCCCGGCGATGGCGTTGTAGATCACCGTTTCTTCGGAAATCAGATCGGACAGATCGTCGGCGTTGGTTCCCAGGCTGCCGGTGAGCGTGAGCGTGGGGAAGAGATTGGCCATGGCGATGCCGATCCGAGAGGTCGCGGCGGCGAGCTGCATTTCCGCCTGCCGGAGATCCGGGCGACGGTCGAGCAGATCGGCCGGTAGCCCCAAGGGGACCGGATCGAGATCGGGGAGAGGCGCGAGTAGCTCTTCGGGAACCTCACCGGTTCCGGGTCGACGACCCAGAAGAACGTCGAGCCCGAGACGAGTCTGAGCGAGTCGTTGCTCGGCGAGGACGAGATTGGCCTCGGCCGACGCGAGATTCTCGCGCGCCAAACGATAGTCGAGCGCGTCGTTGAGACCGCTCTTGTAGCGCCGCTCGGTGGTGGCGAGGGTGTTGGCCCAGCTGTCCCGCGTCTCACGAGCGATATCGACCGCCCGAGTCTGTGTCGAGAGTTGCGTCCGGGCTCGCACCACCTCGGCGATCACCGAGTGGAGCACCGTCTTCTGCGCTGCCTCTTGGGTCAGGAGCTCGGCCCAAGCCGCCTGTTCGGTACGCGCCAGTCGTCCAAAGAGATCGACCTGGTACGACACGTCGAGACTCGCCGAGTAGGTGGTTGCGAACACGGCTACGCGGCCGACGTCGGGCAGGACGAACGAATTCTTGGTGCGATTCGCGCCCGCCGACAGAGTCGCCTCGGGCCACTTCGCACCACGGGCGCTGCGCAGCTGGGTCTGCGCTTCGACCACGCGTGCCGCCGCGAGTCGGAGATCCGTATTGGCTTCGAGAGCGGTTTCGACGAGCGTGATCGTCGCTGGATCGCCAAAGCTACGCCACCATGGTTCGACATCGGTCGAGATGGCCGCCGGAGGCTCGTCGGGAGCATGGACAAAGCCATCGGCTCGATCGACCACGGTCACGGGTCGTTGCGGATCGGGACCCAAGGTACAGCCCGTGAGCGCGAGCGTGAGCACGAGCCACGAGAGCATGACTTTCTTCATCGAGAGCCTCCAGGTGCCGGCGCCACGTGACGCAGACCGGCGAGCGAAAAGGATGCGATGTGATCGGCGAGTTGTTCGAGATCGACCCGCGAGAGCAACGCGGGCGTATCGGTGGGCATGAGGCCTTGGTCACGCAGACGATCGATCGCGTCGAACGCCGGTTGCGCGTGACGGTAGAAGAGGCATTGTCCGACCACCGATTGCTGACAGAGATTGCGGGTCTCCTGCTCGGCGTCGGGGAGCAGAGCGGTGATGATCTCGTGAAGGGTGAGCATCATCGGCGCCATCGACCGGTGGATCAGTTCGTCGAGCGCCGAGCTCGGATCCGCCATCTCACGCGCCATCAATCGCCCGAGCGGTCCCGCGCCGTCGACGGTGAGAATCTCCAAGAACCAGCGCACCCAGGCGCGTAGCGCGTCGTCGGGAGTCGGAAACTCGGCGAGACGCGGGATCGGCCGCTTTTTCCAGGCGCGTAGATGAACCGTGGCGAGCACCTCGGCATAGAAGCGCTCCTTGTCGCCGAAGTGGTAGTTGACCGCCGCCGGATTCGCCGTGGCGCGGGCGCAGATCTGGCGGATCGACGCGTCGGCGAATCCACGTTCCGCGAAGATCTCCATACCCGCCATGAGCAAGCGCTCGCGGGTATCCATCTCATCGCGGTTCACTGCCTTGTCGCTCATCGTTGGCGTCCCTCTCTGCGGCGATGGATTCGCCGCTCGGGCCTATTATACGCACGATTCAAACGCGCGTTTCAAATCTGTGTACGACTTCGCCATCACATCCCGAGTGGATGTGTCGGTACGGACAGGGAGATGCGGTTGGGCCGTCAGCGGTTTCAAGCATGTCGCGATCGCCTTGGTAGCATCCGACCATGGTGACTCCGCGACGCATCGACTTCCAGCACCAGGCGTTGCAATCGATTCCGCTCGACGACACGTCGCCACCGCCGGAGACGTCGATCGCTTGGAAGCTCTGGTCAGCGTGCGATGATCTCGCCCAGCAGGCCCTCGCATCCGATTACATTCAGGGCATCAAGACGGGTGAGCTCGATCCCAATCGCTATGGGCATTACACCCTTCAAGACGCCGTCTACTGCCATCATGCCCAAGACGACTGCCGCACGCTCGCGGCGCGCGCCACCGCGACGGGCGATGCCTCGATCGCCGCGTTCGCCAAGGCTCGATACGACAGCTTTGTGAGTTACAACCGTGAGACCTTCGAGGCGTGGCATATCGCTGATCCGAAGGCGGTCGCCCCCGGTGATGCCGCACAGGCCTATATCGATTTCGAACATCGCACCGCGAGTGAATCGCCGCCGATCCATGGCCTCATCGCCATGATCCCGTGTGACCAGCTCTGGGCCTGGCTCGCCACGAGTCTTCACGACGCCGCCACGCCGACCAATCTCTATCGCCGCTGGATCACCGACAACGCTGATTGGCACGGCGCCTACCGTCTCGACAATTTCATCGACGGTTGGTTTGCCGAGCATCCCGAGAGCTCGGATTGGGATCAGGCGCTCTTGGTCTATCGAAGCGCGATGACCTGTGAGGTCAACTTCTTTCGCTCGGCGTGTGGGCAGGCGCTGGTGGCGATGCCGAGCCGTTGAGGAGGCTTCCGCGAGGTTCGGGGAACTCGCGGAAGCTCAGTACGTTTAGAGCGAATACGACCAGACGTAGGTCGTGCCCGACTCGAAATCGTCCCGGAAGATCTCGCCTGGAGGCGCGGCCGGATCGGGGCAGGAACTGTTGTCGGTGGTATTCGCCGTTCCCGGCGTGATGCACGCCTGAATGAAGTCGGCGGAGTTGTCGTCGGTGTCGACACCGTCGAGGAGACGCGAGATGCCGAAGAACACCATGGTGTTGAGATCGGCCGGGTTGATACCGGCGGTCTCGGTGTAGGGCGCGATGGCGTCGCCCTCGTAGCTCACCGTGTCGATGATGGTGCCGGTGGCCGACTCGACCAGGGCGATCGCGTCGGTGCGACCGTTCTGCAGCGACATGCCGGTCTCTTCTTGATCACATTCCGGTGTCGAGGCGATCGACTGACAGACGACGTAAAAATCCCCCGCGGCGATCGAGCCGGTCAGCTTGTAGGTCTCGGCGATCGGGTTGGTGCCCACGGGCACGCTACCGTTGATTGCCTGGACCTCGTAGGTGCTGAGATCGATGGTGGCGCTGCTGTCGTTGTAGAGCTCGACGAATTCGGCGGTGTCGCTTCCCAGGTTGTCGTAGTCGATTTCGTTGATCACCAAAGGCCCCGGCGTACCGGGCACCTCGATGATCACCTGGACGGTGACGGTCTCGTTGTCGGTCGTAGCGCTGATGTCGGCGATCCCACTGGAGACGGTCGGCGTGAAGGTCGCGAGCGCGTAGCTGTCGATGGTGAATTTGGACTCGGGTGTGATGTCGCCCAAAGTCGCGGTGAAATCGACCGGTGTGCCATCGGGTATGTAGGCGATGAGGCTCGTGTCGTTACCGGCCGAGTCGGTGAAGAAATCGGCCTGGATGTCGCTCGTTTGCACCGGGGTGATCATGGTGGGGTCGGCGCGGATCGAAAACGTGAGCCAGGGATCGACATCGGCCGGGAAGGTACCGCTCGTCGTGTCGCAACCGATCATGTCGGGACCGGCGTTACAGCCCCACCAATTGGGCAGACCGGCGACGACAGGGGAGTGACTGTCGATCCCGATGTCGTTGCCGACGATGCGGTTGAAGTCGGCGACCACCATAGAGACGTCGCCTGAGCCGGACGAGCCGACTTGAAGACCGACGCTGTTGTCGAGCAGGGCGGTCGCGTACATGAGGAGGTCGGTGCCGGCACCGAAGGCCGTGGTCGAGAAGACACCTGCCGATGTCGCGCCACCGGTCGTGGCGACGCCTCGATTGCCGAAGATCCAATTGTTGTACATCTCGACGACCGCGCCCGAGCTCACCTCGACGGCATAGTCGAGCCAATTGCCTGTTCCTTTGCCAGCGTAGAAATTGTCGTCGTAGTAGCTACCGGTGATCCCGGTGCCGAAGTAGAGCACGCCGACCCGGCCGATGTCGGTGAAGATACAGCCAAAGACGTCGACATCATCGCCGATGGCGGCAATCGCCGTGCCTTGGTATGCCGGACCCGAGACCTCGTATTGGATGTCGTCGAAGGTGACGTTTTCGAACACACCCGTGCCTTTGTGACGGAACGCCTGGTAAATCTGCTTGCCGTTGCCATCGAAGCGCAGTCCACGAACGGTGAGATCGACGCCCGTATCGACCAGGAACCAGGCGCGGTCGTCACCGGAATCGCCGGTGTCGACACCGGCGAGGACCGTCTCGTTGCAGCAGGAACCTTGAAGGGTGAGATCACGGTCGATGAAGACCTGACCTTCGGTGAGGATGCCGGGGATGACCTCGAGGGTGTCACCGGGCGACGCATTGTCGACCGCCTCTTGAATGCTGGCGTGGAAAGTGCCGCTGTCGAGATTGATCACGGTGGCGCCTTCGGTTTGATCTTCGACCGGCGGTGCTTGGCGTGAACCGAATGGCGCGTCGGCGCTATCGCCGGGATGGGAGGGTGAGGGGTTTGCGATGAGTGCCCCTGTCGAACAGAGCACAGCGAATACGACCGCACAAATGAGAGTGCGCATGGGTACCTCCTCCGAGCAATGAAAAAAGGCCAGCTCTCTGGATGAAGGTCGCCCTGGCGGCCGCTACGAACGACGTTTGCGAACGACGGTGCAGCGGACGGAACCGGAGAGCTAGCAGTTGCTACGTGTACCTATGAGTATATCTCGGGGTGGGGTGTGAAGACGCGTGCAGGCGAGACTCGGAAGAGGGCTCCCGAGCCCGTTTCCACGGTCGGCTAGAGGATGTTCTCGGCTGTGGTTACGCGCCGCTCGAATCGACCGTCGGGTTACGAAGATCGGTCACGTAGCGCGTAGGCTTTGCGTATGTTGTCGATATCACTGGTGCGTACCCACGCGTTGAGCAGGGCGACCTGTTTGTCGATCGCTTTTCTTGCTTCTCGGTTCTCGGTCTCACTGTTGATACGAGCGCGTCGAGCATGGAGCGTGAGACCGGACTCGCGATCGTCGCCTAGCGCATAGCTGATGTTGACGCTGTGGTCGCGATAGTAATTGCGCTCATTGATGGTGACGTTCTTGCCACCACGATAGACCTTCGTAACCGCCGACCGGGGAATGAGAAAGCAGTAGTTGGCCTGCTCACGGACGAGGAGGTGCTCGGCGGACCAGAACTCACCGAAACGCCAGCGGCGAAGGTTGACCAAGTCCTGTCGATTGCGCCGCGCGCCTTTCGCGCGTTGATGGCTCACGACGGCGAGCAGGGCGCTGACCAGGCTGATCACGAGGGCGCCGGTGGCCATGTCCGGGGCGCCGACATAGAACATACCCGGGACGGCGAGTAGCGCGAGGGCGGCGACGATGCCGAAGAAGAGATGGCCACCCCCATGACCGGTGGCCTTGCTCGGTACGAAAAAGACGTCGTCGGGTAGGAAAACGGCAGGGTCGATCCAGCTTGCGGCTTCGCCGCTCAGCTCACGATCCTTGGCCTTTTCGATGGCGTGAATCGCCGTGGGATCAGCGGCCATGGATCAGCGGGGGAGGCGGACGATCTCGGTGATGGTGTCGCCTCCGAGATATTGGTGATTGTGGTTGTAGTACCACTCGTGTGTTTTGTGGAGACGCAGCCCGTCGGCGTCGGCGAGATCGGCGAAGGTCAGCACTTCACCATCGGTGGTGGGACCTTCGCGGAAGAAACGACAGCCGACGAGCTGGTAGTCGAGACGGTCGATATAGAAGATCCAGGTTTCGATCCGGTCGGGCTGATCGGGGAGCGGTTGCGGATAGGTGGTGCGCAGGGTCCAGACGGGACGACCGCCAAAGGTTTCGATACCGACTTCGGGGTCGATGACCGTACCGGGATCACGCAAGGTCATGGGGAGACCCCAGACGTAACGGTAGTAGTTGCGCATCCACTTCAGCCGATCACAGGTGAGCCGCATGGACTCACGATCTTCGGCGGAGATCTCGCTGCTGCCGTCGAGCGTCCAGTCGCAGGCGTCGGTGGTGAGGACACCGCGCGCCCGGTGTTCACCGCGGTCGGTGTCGAGCACGAAACGATCGGGACCGAGCTCGATGACCGTATGACGATCCTGGCCGCGTGGACGGATTTCGGCGAGCACCATCCGTAGGTCAGCCGTCGGCCAGTGTCCGTCGGGGTCGTGAAAGGCGATGGAGCGGCTGAGCACCTGGTCGGCCGAGGGTGGCTGGATGGCTGAATCGATGCGCCGCTCACCCAGGAGATGTTCACGCGCCGCCGCGATCGGAACTGAGCCGAGGGCCAGAATCTCGCGAGCAAAGGTGTTGAGATCGAACGCCTCACCTCGGGCGGTACGGATGTCGTCATAGAGCTGGCGGAAACGGCTCCAGCCGAGGTGGTAGGTGGTGATCTGAGGTGAGGTGGTGGTCGCGCGGATCCACATATTGGCGGCGAATTGCGGATCCTGGAGCGCGTCCTCACGCAAGAACTCGAGCAAGGTGTCGCGATCCATCCCACGTGTGTGGACGCGGATGTCGGCGATCAGACGGGCGATGTTCTCGAGTTGCTTTTTGTAATGCGCCAGGCGATCGAGCGGTTCGCCCCAGCCGAGATCGAGAAAGTGCCGTTCGGCGAAGGTACCCCAGCCATCGACATAGACCCCATCGCCGAAGAGCCAGCGCACCGGTCGT
>JBCDBH010000174.1:0-11822 GCA_039184055.1 Acidobacteriota bacterium | reverse complement strand
CCGAACAACCAGTTCAAATGGCTAAATGTAAGATTGCCCGTTTTCGGAAGAACTCTGTCATCAATCCCTAGTACGCCACTCGGTGAATGATAGGCATGGGTGCCGTATAGCTCCATTCTAGATAAATGGTTTGCTCGTGCTTATTCGCTCACAATATTGCCCAGTTCTGACTTTAGAGGGAGAATCTGAGGAGAAATAGTGGGAATACTACACTGGATTGATCTCGATTTGTATTACTCTAATTGCCTGACTGTTCAATTGAGTAACCACGTGACCAGTACATTTTCACTTGACTGGTAACTTAGTCTGGTCGAATGTACTCACGTGTGCCATCTCGTTGACTACCAATCTGGCTGCTCCTTTCTCCATCGGTGTTGCAACGCTAGTATTGAATTCTCAAAGCACAAGTTTCTGTTTGCACCGGAGAAAACTGAACCCACCTGGCAACGAAAGCGAGGCGGTCGACTTCCTGGTCGAGATCCTCGAGGCCGAGGGTATTCGGTACAAGCGGCTGACGAATCCCAATGGCCGCACCAGCCTGTGGGCGGGTCTCGAAGCGGAGAATCCGTCGGGTCCCGGGTTGTTGTTGATCCATCACATCGATGTCGTACCGGCGGGAGAGGGCTGGCGGGTCGAACCGTTCTCGGGTCGACTCCGAGATGGTGAGATCTGGGGGCGTGGCGCGATCGACGTCAAGAGCCTGGGCATCGCGCATCTCGCCGTGCTGGTGGATCTGAAACGACGCGGTGTGACGCTCGAGCGCGACGTCGCCATGCTCGCGGTGGCCGACGAAGAGGTCGGGGGCCGAGAAGGCATGGGCTGGTTGGTCGACGCGCATCCCGAGCTGCTCGACGTCGGCGGCGCGCTCAATGAGGGCGGGCTGAATCGGGTGCTCTTCGATCGCGTGCTGTGGTGGGGTGTCGAGATCGCTCAGAAACGCCCTTTGTGGCTGCGGCTCCGGGTACGCGGACGGGGTGGGCACGCCTCGAACCTGGCGCCCGAGAGCCCGACGCATCGCTTGATCCACTCACTGGCGCGTTTGATCGATCGGCCGACGCGCTTCCGTGTCGACCCGGTCGTCCGACGGACCCTCGGAGCGCAGGCGATGCTCGAAGGCGGCCGGGCGCGGCAGAGCTTCGAACAGCTCGACGAGATCATCGCCAGCGACGCGCCGGTGCCGCGGTTGCCCATGGGTTGGCCGGCGTTTCTCACCGACACCATCCAGGTGACCCGGCTCGACACCAGCGACAGCATCAACGTCATCGCCGCCGAGGCGGTGGCGTACGTCGACATTCGTTTGCTTCCCGAGACCGACGACGAAGCGTTTCTCGAAGAGGTTCGCGAGCGTCTCGGTCCCGCGGTCCAGGTCGAGGTCTTGCTCCGCGCGCCACGCTCGGCGCCGTCACCCACCGATCACGAGCTCTACCGGCTGCTCGAAGAGGTGCTCGGCGTCCGTGCGCCGGTGATTCCGACGATGGTCTCCGGCGTCACCGACGCGCGCTGGCTACGCGAACGCGGGGTGCCGGTCTACGGCATCGCGCCGTTTTCGCTCTCGGGTGAGGAGAGCCAGGGGATTCACGCTCGCAACGAGAGCATCTCGCAAGACGAGCTGCTCCGAGGCATCGAGATGATGCGTCGGATCGTCGGTCGCTGGACCGGTGTCGAGTGATCAGGTGGGTGACGCGGCCTTGACGCGGAGCTCGTCGACCACGTCCGCCACCTTGGCGCGAAGGTCGTCGAGGCTGCCGTCGTTGATCAGCTGCTGATCGACACCCGCGCGTCGTTGGGCGCCATCGCCCTGCGCTTGGAGACGCGCCCGTGCGCCCGCCTCGTCCAGACCACGCTCCACGGCGCGGGCGAGCCGGACCTCTTCGGGCGCTTCGACGCTGAGCACCCAATCGAAATCAGGGCCGTAGCCCGCCTCGACGAGCAGCGTCGCTTCGAGCACGACGATGCCTTCGGTTTCACCGACGATCTCGGCGAATCGACGACGCACCAGAGGGTGGATCGCCGCTTCGAGCCGGTGTCGCGCCTCTTGATCGGCGAAGACCCGTTGCGCCACGGCGGGATGATGCACCGCGCCTTCTGGCGTCATCGCCTCGTCGCCGAAGAGCTCGCGTACCGCTGCCGCGCCCGCGCCTCCTGGCTGATAGAGCTCGGCCACCAGCCGATCGGCGTCGACCACGGTCAAGCCGTGCTCACGAAACATGTCGGCGACGGTCGATTTGCCACTCGCCAGACCCCCGGTCAGACCCACCCGTAACGCGCTCATGCCAGCCCCTGACGCCGCTTCGACGCGGTGAGCGTGTTGACCAAGAGCTGGGCGACGGTGAGCGGGCCGACGCCACGTGGCACCGGCGTGATCGCCGAGGCGAGCGGCGCGACCCGTTCGTAATCGACGTCACCGGTGAGCGTCGAGCCTCGCTTGTCGAAACCACGACGGCGTTTTTCGTTGCCTGGATAGAGCTTTTCGACCGTCGCCGCGTCGGTGATGCGGTTGATCCCGACATCGACCACCACCGCGCCTTCGCGAACGTGCTCGGGACCGATCATCGCCGGCCGGCCGATCGCCGCCACCAGCAGATCGGCTTGCCGACACATCGCGGGCAGATCGCGGGTGCGCGAATGACAGATCGTGACGGTGCAGTTCTCACGCAGCAGAAGCGCCGCCATCGGTTTGCCGACGATGTCGCTGCGACCGACGATCACCGCGTGGGCGCCGCTGAGCGCGATGTCGTAGCGCTTGAGCAGCTCGATCACCCCGGTGGGCGTCGCCGGCGTGAGCCCGGGCTCGCCGAGCCACAACCGACCGACGCTCTCGGCGTGAAAGCCATCGACGTCTTTTTCCGGAGGCACGGTTTCGAGCACGGTGCGAGTCGGTAGATGGTCCGGGAGCGGTAGCTGCACCAAAATGCCGTCGACCTCGTCGTTGGCCGCCAGCGCACGGAGATGACGGTCGAGGGTCTCGTGACTGACGTCGGCCGGCAACCGGAGCGTCTCACCGATCAGACCGGCGTTCTTGCACGCCTTGGTTTTGCTCGCCACATAGGTCGACGAGGCCGGATTGTCGCCGACCAGCACCGCGGTCAACGACGGTGGCCGTGCACCGTTCGCGATCATCGCGTCGACCGCTTCCTTCACCTCGGCCCGCATCGTCGCCGCGATCGCGTGGCCGTCGAGAATCGTCGTCATGGTCCCCTCCTGAAATGGGTCGCGTATGGAAGCGTAAGGGTCCTCGTCGTTCAATCGTACACGTGGGATAAGCTCGCGCCATGCCACCTTTGTCGAATCGGGCCTATGGGCTCGTTCTTCTCGGGTTGATCGCCCTGCTCGGTTTGATCGCCGCATGGGGTCACGGCTGGATGCGCAACCTCGTGCCGACCACCGAGAGTGCCACCGTGTCGAGTCTACGTGGCGAGCTCGATTGCCAATCGCCCCGTGTGATGCTCGACGATCTCGCCACCAACGCGCCGCGCGCGGAGGAGCGTTTGGGTCTGGCGATCGAAGCGACCTTTCCCGACCGCAGTGCCGCCGCCGACACCTTCGACGAGCTCGATCGCCAATTCGTCGGCTATTACTATCTTCACCTCCAGCCGCCCTGGCTTCCCGAGTCGATCGCGCCCCCGCTCACCACTGAGCAGCGCCTGGCGCGTGACACCTTTCGCCTCGTCGTCCAGGCGTCGCCGACCCCGGATCGTGATTATGTCGAGCGCTATCTCGCCGCGATGCGCACCGGTCGATTGGAAAGCTTTCTCGACTCTAGCTCGCGCGAATTCGCCGAGCGACATCAAGCCAAAGTCCAGGAGATCGCGGCTTCGCGGCCGGTGGACACGCTGGTGATCGACGCTCACGCCGCCTTGCAACAAGCGCAGATCGGCGCCACCTATCGATCCGGTGAAGACACCATCCTGGCGCTCGCCGCGCCGGCACGACGACTCGGTGAGCTACTCGGGCGCGTGCCCACCGACGACTCACCGCCGTTTGGCCAGCCGCTCGAACCGGCGGCACGCTACCTCAGCCTGGGTGACGTCAGACGCTTCGGGGAGCGTCTCGAGATTTTCATCTACGCCGGTGGTGAGCCCGCCATCGCCTGGCCCACCGTGCTCGATTATCTTTGTCGCCAGGGCGCTGCCACCGCCATCTTCGAATCGCAACCGATCGATCCACAATGAAGCACGCCGTTCTCGCGCTCGACCAGGGCACCACCTCGTCACGCGCCATCGTCTTTGCGGCCGACGGCACGGTGCTGGCCGTCGCTCAACAGGAATTCACCCAGCACTTTCCGCGTTCCGGCTGGGTCGAGCACGACGCCGATGAAATCGCCTCGACCCAGATCGCCGTCGCCACCGAGGCGTTGACCCGCGCCCGACTCGCCGCCTCCGATCTCGCCGCGATCGGCATCACCAATCAGCGCGAGACCACCATCGTCTGGGATCGCGCCACCGGTCGACCGATCCATCGCGCCATCGTGTGGCAAGACCGACGCACCGCCGAACGCTGTCGGGCGCTCGACGCCGAAGGCGTTGGCGAGACGGTGACCGCCAAGACCGGACTTCTGCTCGATAGCTATTTCTCGGCCACCAAAATCGAATGGATACTCGACCACGTCGATGGTGCGCGGGCACGCGCCGAGGCCGGAGAGCTCGTCTTCGGCACCGTCGATACGTGGCTGGTGTGGCAGCTGACCCGGGGCGCGCTTCACATCACCGACGCCTCGAACGCCAGCCGCACGCTGCTCTTCGATATCCATCGCGGGACGTGGGACGAAGAGCTGTGCACGCTCTTCCGTGTGCCGATGGCGATGTTGCCCGAGGTGGTGCCGTCGTCGGCACGCTACGGCGATGCGGAGGTTCTGGGTGGATCGATTCCGATCAGTGGCATCGCCGGTGACCAGCAGGCCGCGCTTTTCGGGCAGATGTGCACCTCGCCGGGCATGGCCAAGAACACCTACGGCACCGGTTGCTTCTTGCTCCTCAACACCGGTGACGACGCCACCGCCTCGGCCAATCGCCTGGTCACCACCACCGCGTGGCGGCTCGAAGGCGCCGATTCCTACGCTCTCGAAGGCTCGATCTTCGTCGGGGGCGCGGTCGTACAGTGGCTGCGTGACGGGCTCAAGATGATCCGTCGCTCCGAGGACATCGAGGCTCTAGCCGCCCAGGTCCCGGATGCCGACGGCGTCTTTCTCGTTCCCGCCTTCACCGGCTTGGGCGCGCCGTATTGGGATCCCCACGCCCGTGGCACCCTGGTGGGTCTCACTCGAGCCACCACCGACGCCCATCTCGCCCGTGCCGCGCTCGATTCGATTGCTCTGCAAAGCGCCGACGTCCTCGACGCCATGGTGCGTGACGCCGGTATCGAGCTCGCCGAGCTGCGGGTCGACGGCGGCGCGGCGCGCAACAATCTGCTCATGCAGCGCCAGGCCGACATCTTGGGCGTTCCCGTGGTGCGCCCGGCCAACGCCGAAACCACCGCGCTCGGCGCCGCCTTTCTCGCCGGTCTCGGCGTCGGCTTTTGGACCCTCGACGCGTGCGCGGCGCAATGGCGGGTCGATCGTCGCTTCGAACCGGCCAGCGACAGCGGTCCTATCGCCGAGCTACGCGACGGTTGGCGGCGAGCGGTGGAGCGGAGCCGCGACTGGGAGCCGAATCGATGAAGCCCGTGGGAGCCGATCACCTGTGCTGGCTGGCGCGCGAAGCGAGTCGCAACGCCTATTGCCGCTACAGCAACTTCCCGGTCGGCGCGGCGCTGGTTACCGCCAGCGGCATCATCTACACCGGTTGCAACGTCGAGAACGCCTCCTTCGGTCTCACCATCTGCGCCGAGCGCAACGCCGTTTTCCAGGCCGTGGCGAGCGGTCATCGCGAAGTGACCGCCGTCGCCGTCTACGTGTCCGGTGACGCCCCCGCGTCTCCCTGTGGCGCTTGTCGCCAAGTGCTCTCCGAGTTCATGCCGCAAACCGGCGGCATGACCGTCTACCTCTGTTGCGACACCGACGAGGTGGTCGAGACAACGCTCGACGACCTTTTGCCGATGCGCTTCTCGCTGTAGTCGTTACATCCACGTTACGTGGATGTGCGTACAATAGGGCTGTGAAGGTTTCGCGCGCGCTCACCGTCTGCTTGCTCGCCACGCTGCTCGTGGCCCCGGCCGTATGCGCGGCGCTCGACTGCTCGTCGGCGCCGGCGATGGCCGATGATTGCTGTTGCGAGATGGCGATGAGTGCCGAGGTCTGCCCCTTGGCTTCGGACGAGCGTGAGGCGCCGGCGCCGCAGACACGCGTGGTGCTGGATGTCGACCATACGCCGGTCGCGGCGCTGATCGTGACGCCACAAGCCTCGATCGCGACGCTTGTCGACGTCTCGCTCACGTCGAACGACTCTCTGCCTTCTTCCTCCCGACAGCTCCTCTTCTGCGTTTTCCTCTGTTGAGTTCCCGCTAGCGGTTTACGGCCGAAGTGCGTCCAGACGGACGCCGTCCGAAAACTTCTAGAAGGGACGATCTCCATGTGGCCTTGGCTATTGCTGGCGTGGCTCGGTGCCGCCACGCCCGATCCGGCGTTGTCGCTGATTCGAGCGGCGGCGACGCATGCACCCGATATTGCCGTGACGCGCGCTCAGGCGCGGGTGTTCGGCACTCGCATCGAGCAGGCGCGCGCGCTCGACGACCCGACGGCGCAGCTGTCGGTGTTCCCCCTTCCTCCCGAAACCCGCGCCGGCGCCCAACTTCTGGGTGTCGGGGTGAGTCAACGGTTCCCGTGGCCCGGGGTGCGTGATCTGCGCGCCGAGGTCGCTCGGGCCGACGCCGATGCGGCGGCGCTCGATGTCGACACGGTGATCGCGCGGGTGATTCACGATGCGCGTCGACTGGCGCACGAAGTCGTCTATCTCGACGCCTACAAGGTGATTCTCGACGAGGAGCGCGAGCATCTGATCCGTCACGAGGAAAGCGCCGAGGCGCGCTATGTGGCGGGCAATGGGCTGGCGCAGGCGATGATCAAGATCCAGGCCGAAATCAGCCGGATCGATGCGGAACGGCTCGATATCGAGACGCGTCGGGCGGCGTACTGGGCGCGGCTCGTCGAGCTCACCGGGAGCGAGCCCGAGGTCGATCTATCGCTGCTTCCGGATGGGGCGGCGTTGCCGTTTCTACGGACGGGTGTGATGTGGCAACCGTCGGCCATCGCCTCTCGTGGCGTGCTGCGTGATCGGGCCCTGACGGAGCGGCCGGCGCTGGTCGCCAAGCGGGCCCGGCTCGCCGCCGCCGAGCACCGGGTCGTGCTCGCCGAGCAGGTGCGTAGGCCTGATCTCACCGCCGGTCTGCGCTACACCTTTGTCGAGCCTCGTGACGACGTCGCCACCCCGCCACGGGACGATGGTGACGACGTCTTGGCGCTCACTCTGGGCGTCACCCTGCCGGTGTGGAAAGAGAAGAACCAGGCACGGCTGCTCGAAGCCGAAGCCGAGGTGGCAGCCGCACGGGCCGCCCTTGCACGTGAACAGGCGGTACTCGATCGTGAGCTCGACGATCTTCTCGAGCGGATGCCGCGGCTCGAACGCCAGCTGACTCTCTATCGTGACGTGCTCTTGGTGCAGGCCGAAGAGGCGCTCGCCTCGGCCGAAGCCGCCTACGCCACTGGCGCCATCGGCGCGCTCGATCTGCTCGACAGCGAGCACGTGCTTTTCGAAGTCCGCGCCGCCGCCCTCCGTACCGTCACCGATCTCGCCCATGCACGCGCCGCGCTCGATCACACCATCGGCCGACGCTGGGACCACCCAAGTCCGAGGCCCGCACCATGAAGACCTTTCTCATCGCTCTCGCCGCTTTTCTCATCGGCGCCGGCTCGGTGGCGCTCATCGCTCTCGATCCTTTTAGCTGGCGCGCACCCGCCGAGGAGCAGCCGTCGCTCTATACCTGCCCGATGCATCCCGAAGTGCTCGCCAACGAGCCGGGTGCGTGTCCGATTTGCCATATGCCGCTGGTGCCGGTGGAGGATGGCGGTGGCGACATGACCGTCATGGCCCACGATCATGCCGGCCATGACCATCATGGCCACGATCATGCTGGTCATGGCCACGACCATCATGCGAACGGTAGCGCTGATGGTCTTGCCACCGCCGCTGGCCCCACCGCCGGACCCGCCGTACGCATCGATCCGTCGCTCGCTCAGACCATGAACCTACGCACCGCGCCGGCGACCTTGCGCACCATCGGTCGACGCGCTCGGACGGTGGGTTATCTCGAATACGACCAGGAACGCATGGCTTCGGTCACCACCAAGGTGCGTGGCTTTATCGAGGACGTTCGAGTCAGCGCGGTGGGCGAGCCGGTGCGACGTGGCGATCCGCTCTTCGAGATCTACGCGCCTGAATTGGTGCAAACCCAGGAAGAGCTGCTCTCGGCAATCGACTACGCCCGTCGGCTCGAAGCCACCGGTGGTGACGCGCATCGACGCGCGCTTCGTCTGGTCGACGCGGCGCGTACCCGGCTCGGCTATTGGGATGTCGACGTCGCGTCCATCGCCGCGCTCGAAGAACGGGGTGAGGTGACCCGGACGTTGACCGTCCGCGCGCCGTCGAGCGGCGTCATCATGCAAATGGTGCCGGGGCTCGAGGGCATGGCGGTCGAGCCGGGCATGGCGGTGCTTCATCTCGCCGATCTATCGTCGCTCTGGCTCTCAGCGAAGATCTACGAGGATCAGGTCAGCTGGATCGGGCCGGGTACCGGTGCCGAGGTGCTTTTCGACGCCCTACCCGGCGAGAGCTTTCGTGGCCGGGTGCGTTTTCTCGATCCCGAGGTCTCTCCGGATACCCGAACCCTGGGCGTGAAGCTCGCGGTGCCGAATCGTGACGGTCGACTGCGTGCCGGCATGTACGCCACCGTGCTCTTCGCGCCGCCTCCGAGCGAGCAGACCGTGGCGATTCCGGCGCAGGCGGTGCTGCGTACGGGCGTGCGGGATTTGGTGATCGTCGAGCTTGGTGACGGTCGCTACGCGCCCCGCGAGATCCGGCTCGGTCGTCAGGCCGATGGTTGGGTGGCGATTCGTGACGGTCTCGAGGTCGGGGAAAGCGTCGTGACCTCGGCGCAATTCCTCATCGACTCGGAATCCAATCTGCGCGCCGCGATCGAGCGTCTACGCGCCGGTGAGACGACTGCGGAAGCCGTGTCCACCGGCGCCACCGACACGATGAGTCATGGGAACGGCCATGTCCACTGACTCCTTTCTCGGCCGGTTGATCGCCCTGTCGCTCGAGCGTCGAGCCGTGGTCGTGCTTGCCTTGATCCTGGTGGTGCTCGGTGGCGTGTGGTCGGTGCGCGAAGCGCGGCTCGATGCCATTCCCGACCTCTCCGACGTCCAGGTGATCGTCTACACGCCGTTTCCCGGGCAAGCCCCGGCGGTGGTCGAGGATCAGGTCACCTATCCCCTCACCTCGACCCTGCTCGCCGTGCCCCAAGCCACCACGGTGCGCGGCTATTCGCATTTCGGGGTGTCGTTCGTCTACGTGCTCTTCGAAGACGGCACCGATCCCTATTGGGCGCGCGCCCGGGTGCTCGAATCGTTCGCCGGCCTGGGTGGCAGTCTGCCCGACGGGGTGACGCCCCGGCTCGGCCCCGACGCCAGCGGGGTCGGCTGGGCGTATATGTACGCGCTCAACTCACCCCGTCACGATCTCGCCGAGCTGCGCTCGATCCAGGATTGGTATTTGCGTTTCGGGCTCGCTTCGGTCGAAGGCGTCGCCGAGGTGGCATCGTTCGGCGGCTTTGTGCGTCAGCTCCAGGTGATCGTCGATCCGGTCGAGCTACGGGCGTATGGCCTGTCGCTCGCCGAGGTCGAAAACGCCATTCGCGACGCCAATCTCGACGTCGGTGGCGAGCTGATCGAGATGGGGGAGCGGGAGTTCATGATCCGTGGTCGGGGCTACGTCGAGTCGCTCGCCGACGTCGAACAGGTGGTCTTGGCGCGCGGTAGCGGTGGCGTGCCCGTGCAGCTGCGCGACGTCGCCACCATCACCTGGGGACCGGCGTCGCGACGCGGCATCGCCGAATGGAATGGCGAAGGCGAGACGGTGGGTGGCATCGTCGTCGTGCGTCACGGTGCCGACGTGCTCACCACCATCGATCGGATCGAAGCCAAGCTCGACGATCTGCGAGTGGGTTTACCTGATGGCGTCGAGATCGAGGTCGGCTACGACCGCTCCGAGCTGATCGAAGACGCGGTCGGCACCCTCGGTCGTACCCTGCTCGAAGAGTCGATCGTCGTCGCGCTGATCTGCGCGCTCTTCCTCTTCCACATTCGCTCGGCCCTGGTCGCAGTGGTGTCGATCCCGGTGTCGATTCTGATGGCGTTCATCGTCATGAACGTCCAGGGGCTCGGCGCCAACATCATGTCGCTCGGCGGCATCGCGATCTCGATCGGCGTGCTGGTCGACGCCGCCGTGGTGATGATCGAGAACGCCCACAAACATCTCGACGCGGCCGAGCAGGCCCGGGGGCGCCCACTTAGCGAGCGAGAACGGCTCGAAGTGGTGCGTCAGGCGACCCAAGAGGTCGGTCCGACCCTCTTTTTCACTCTGATGGTGATCACCGTGTCGTTCCTACCGGTCTTCACCCTGCAGGCCGAAGAAGGACGCTTGTTCCGCCCGCTCGCCTTCACCAAAACCTGGTCGATGGCGGCGGCGTCACTGGTCGCGGTGACGCTGATGCCGGTGCTGACCTATGCATTCGTGCGGGGGCGGATTCGTTCCGAAGAGCGTCATCCGATCTCGCGTGTGTTGCGTGCTGTCTATCGACCGGTGCTCGATCGCACGCTTCGGATGCGTTGGCTGACCCTCGTGCTCGCCACGGTTGTGATCGCTTCGACCTGGATTCCGCTACAGCGGATCGGTGACGAATTCATGCCGCCCTTGTGGGAGGGCGATCTGCTCTACATGCCCACCACCTTTCCCGGGATTTCGATCACCAAGGCCCGCGAGCTGCTCCAGCAGACCGATCGCATCATCGCCAGCTTTCCCGAGGTCGAAAGCGTGCTCGGCAAGATCGGCCGTGCCGACACCGCGACCGATCCAGCGCCACTGTCGATGATCGAAACCACCATTCGGCTCCGTCCGGAAAGCGAGTGGCGCGAGGGGCTGACGCGTGAGGCGTTGATCGCCGAGCTCGATCAGGCAATTCCGTTTCCCGGTCTCACCAACGCCTGGACCATGCCGATTCGCACCCGGATCGACATGCTCGCCACCGGCATTCGCACCCCGGTGGGCATCAAGATCGCCGGCACCGACTATCCGACTCTCGAACGACTCGCCGAGCAGATCGAAGCGCTCGCCGCCGGCATTGCCGGGACGCGCTCCGCCTACGCCGAGCGGGTGATGGGTGGGATGTATCTCGACGTCGATCCCGATCGCGCGGCGGCGGCGCGCTACGGGCTCAACGTCGGCGAGGTCTTGCGTGCGGTGGAAACGGCGGTCGGCGGTCGCACCGTCTCCACCATGATCGACGGCCGTGAACGCTACGGCATCCAGGTACGTTATCCACGCGAGCTGCGTGACGATCCCGAGGCGCTCGGTGAGCTTTTGGTCCGCGCACCCGGTGGCGCCGACGTACCGCTCGGTCGTCTCGCCGCGCTCGAGCTACGTGCCGGTCCACCGATGATCAAAAGCGAAGACGCGCGACCCAACGCCTGGGTCTATGTCGATCTTGACGATGGCGTCGACATCGGTGCGTGGATTCGTGAAGCCAAAGAGGCGGTCGCCACCACCGTCGAGCTGCCGGTCGGCTACGCGCTCAGCTGGTCGGGACGGTGGGAGGCGATGGAACGGGTCCGT
>JBCDBH010000173.1:0-11924 GCA_039184055.1 Acidobacteriota bacterium | reverse complement strand
GTGACCAGGAGCAAGAAATACCCGAGCCCCTCGTGCTGCGTCCAGCCGAACCTCTCCAAGTCATGGTGTCACCGGCAGTGGCCCCGGATGGTACGCCTTGGCGTCTCGAGGTTCGACGTGAGGACCGAGCCAGTCTGGCAAGCGACGATGTCGTTGCGACCAACATCCCACCGAGCGGCTGGTGGCAATCCGAGCCACAACCTGCAGGTCTGTACAGCTTGAACCTAGGCCCTGCAAACGATGAGCGCCAGAGTTGGGTGTTTAAAGAGATCGAGCTCGGTATCGACGTCATGCCCGTCGTGATCGAGATGGAAATCGTCGAGGTCAGCGGTACGGTCTCACTCGGTGACGAACCCGTCGCTGCCGCCGAGCTTTGGTTTGGATCAAGGCACGGCGCGGAACGAGCGTCGACGACCACGGACGATCTCGGTGTCTACACGTGCCTACTGCCACGAGGTGGCTCATGGGCGGTCGAGCTCGAGGCGCCGGCCCCACCGGTGAAACGGATCGAGCCACAGGTCGACATTACCCCGGATGCCGAGGGACGTGCGGTCAAAGACTTCGAGATACCGAACACCATCGTCAAAGTCGAAGTCATGGACGAAGCCGGAAAGCCACCTAAACACGCGATCGTCCAGGTCGATCCGCTCGGACAGCACGAAGCCAGCGGGTTGTCTCTCGATGTCGACGCCGATGGCTACGCCGAGGTTCGCGGGCAAGAACCCGGCACGATCAACTTGATCGCCCGAGGTGACGGCAAGGAGTCGAGACCAGCGATGGTGCGCTTGTTGGAGGATTTCGATCCACCGCGGATCTCGTTGGTCCTCGAAGACATGCATGTCGTGCGTGGACGGCTTGTGTCGGCCACCGGGCCCGTTGCCGGTGGCCAAATTCTGGCGTTTCCAATCAGCCGCGAACGGACCGGCTCATCGAATCTCGTTGTAACCGAACCTGATGGCACCTTCGAGATTCGTACCGCCGAGACCACGGTTGGCTTCGAAGTTCAAGCTTGGGCCTATGGCCACCCTTACCACGCAGGCCGCTACGCCATGCCGGCAGAGAAAGAAGAGCTGGTCATCGAGCTGCCTCCCGATGGTGGCATGCTGATCGTCCAAACACCGGAAGGCGATGATCGCTGGGCACCCGCCCGCTCGACCGTTCGTGTCGACGACATCACCCTCGCACCGGGCTTCCTACATCGCTGGGCGACAAGTCACGGTGCCATGGCAACGGACGGGCTGCTTCATCTACCCAATATGCAACCGGGCGCGTACCAACTCTGCTGGTTGAACATCTCGACCCAGCTCGGCGACCGCCTGAGCAGCTGTACACAAGGGACGCTCGGCACCGGTGGCACGCTAACTCTCGAGCTCGAACCGGCCCGAGATTGACAGACCGACCCGAGACTCACGAGACGGTCCGAGAGTGACGAGCCGGCCCACCCGCGTACCTCGACCAAGATGGTCGGTCTCAGCTGTGCTCGATGACCTCGAGCAACACGGTCTTGGCCGTGACCTGGTCCGTCTCCCCAGAATCTGGTCCGTTGTGATGTGAGAAAACCGGTCTAGCCCTGAAGCACCGGCAACGGTGACTCGTTCTCGGTAGCGACCAGCTCTTCGAGTACGGCCGCGCGTTCTTGCGCGTAGCTCGACGGACCGTAGAGGTCGCCATCCTCGACCAAAGCCTGCGCGTGACAGCGCCCGCAATAGCTCAGCTTCGAGCAGCTCTTACAGGTGTGGAGATCGCTTTTGCGGATGGCGCGGATCTTGTTGAGCCAGGCGCTGTTCCGCCACACGTCCAAGAAGTCGCGATCGCGGATGTTGGCGTCCGAGCCGGGCAGGATGTTGCACGCCATGACGTCGCCCGCCGAGGTGATGTTGCAATAGCGATTGGCCGCCGCGCACAGTGGTCCCGAGCTACGGGGATCGTCGTCACCGTCGTCGACTAGACAGCCGGTCGACGGTCCACCCAGACGGGGCAGAAGCTCGGCTGGCGCGACACGCAAGGCCAGGGGCTCTTGGTTGCCGTCTTTCTTGGCGATGATGGTCGGCGAGACCTGAAAATCGGCGCCCACCGACGCGGCGTAGTCGCGAATCGCTTCGTAGTCGTGGTGATTGAGGCTCATCAGCGGCGCCTTGAGCAGCAGCGGGACGTCACGCTCGCGGAGCAGATCGATCGCGCGATGGACCTTGGCCATCTGGCCTTTTCGTGCCGTAACCCGAGCGTAGGTTTCTTCCGTGGCGCCGTAGAGGCTGATCTCGACGACCGCGCTGAGCGGTGCGATCTGGTCGGCCTTGGCTTCGTCGATCAAGGTGCCGTTGGTGAATAGACGCAGCGCGAAGCCGAGTTCGCGGGCGCGTCGGGCGATGACGAGCCAATCCTTGCGCAAAAAGAGCTCGCCACCGGTGAGGGTGAGAAAGAGGGTGCCTGCCGCCACCAGCTCGTCGAGCAGGGTGAGCACACGCTCGGTGGAGAGGAGATCGGGCGCTGAGAAATTGGGGATATAGCAGTGCTTGCAGCGGAAGTTGCAGTGATGGGTGAGCTCGATCGAAACGTCGAGCGGAATGGCCTTGCGACCCGCTTCGACGATCAACCGTTGATGAGGGCTGTCGGCTTTCATGCTGCCACCTTGCGCCTCAAGAGATCGAGCGCCGAAGGCTCGGGGCGAAAGCGAAACTCGTAAATCGGGACGTATAAGATCAAATCGGCGAGCTGATCGAAGGCGGCGGTGAGCGCGATCGGTTCGTCACGTGGCCACACCACCTGGGCGCGGAGCCGGGCAAAGGCTTCCTCGGCGCCGATCCGTAGACGTTCGTTGCGGTGACCGTGGACGAGCAGGTAGACCGCGTCGAGCGGCGCCGATCCCGATCGACCCTGCCAGAACGGTAGGCCGACGAGCTCGAAGTCGCGGTCGCCACGGACCCCGGCGAATTCGTCACACAGACCCTGGCCGAGCTTGGCCAGGGTGCTCTTGCCAGCGCCCGACGGCCCGGTACAGAGCAGGCCCTGACCTTCCACCACCAGGGCGGCGGCGTGTAGCACGAGCGCCGGGGCGCGACGACGACGCCAGGCGAAAAGCAGGATGTGATCGACCGGATAGGTCGCCATCGGGCCGGTGAGCTCGACCGTCGAGCCACGCATCCGACCATGGAAGGCGTGCCCCATGAGCTCGAGATCGCCACCTCGCTGTTGTGAACGCAAGGGAACGGCCCGCGCGGCGGCGAGCTCGTGCTCATCGAGCTCGGTGGGGGAGTCGACGCAATAGCGCACCCAGAGGTCGGCCGGACGATCGATCACGTAGTCACGCCATCGCGCGCGCGCCAGCGCTCGCCAGGTTGGATCGTCGCACTCGATCGCCACCGTCAGACCGCCCGTGTCGATCACGACGGTGTTGCTCGCCGCGGTGTCGTTCACCACGATGGGCGGGTTCACGAGGTCGGGACCTGATTGCACAGGTCGCTCTCTCCGGGAAGAAACGCACAGGTCGCAGCGACCTTGGGGATCGCTTCGCTCCAGATGATGGCCGGGGGCGTGAGATCGACGAGCGGCGCCACCGGTTCGCTGAACGGGAGATCGTCCTGTACCGCCACGGGGCCTTCGGCGAGCAGGCCGTGCTCGCCGAGCTGGTCGACAAAAGCCTCGATCGCGCTCCGATCGAGATCACCGAAGACGTCGGCCAGCGCGTCGATCGACTCGACGTTGTCGAGCGCGTGCCAGATGGCACCGGCGCTGGCGTTGAGACCGAACATGCGCTTGCCTCGCAGATCGAGCACGACCGTATCGTCGCCGATCTGACGCCAGGCGGTATGCGTGCCGCGTCGTGGTCTCATGGCTCGAGATCGAAGGTCGTCTCGCCACACGGCGTGTCGTCGACAAAGCTGCGTACGGTCCAGGTGCCGTAGAGCCCGCTGCTCACCATGGTCGTGCCGGCGACCGGCACGGAGATCACCGCCTCGGGTCCGCGTCGGCTGCTCCGTGGTCCGTGGGTGATCGGCACGATGGCGAGCGGTCGTGGATAGCCGGCGAGCATGCGTTGCTCACCGGCTCGCACCACGCCGCCGCGAATCGGCGCGTCGAGGGTCTGATAGTGGAACCCCTTGGGGGTCTCGAGCTCCACGCGTAGCGTGTGGTCACCACGAACCGTGGCGGCGAGCCGGGTGCGTACGTCGAGATCGAGAATCTCGGTGGCCGCGAAGCTCGTCCTCGGCACGTTCGCGCCGTCAGCGGTCAAGACCAGGCCACGACAGACCGGCGCGGCGGGACGCGCCGGGGTCGTCGGCGCGCCAAAGGTAGGGGGCTCGTTGCTCGGCGGTGGTGGTTGCTCTTCGCCGGGTTTGTCTTGTTCGACGAACTCGTCTTGTTCGACAGGCTTGTCTCGCTCGGGCGTCTCGTGGCCGAGGTCGGCCTGTCCGAGTGCGATCGGCGCCCAGACGAGCAGGCCGATCATGATCCATCGAAATCGCATCCTCATCTCCGTCACGGTAGAGGCAACTCGACGGCATAGACCACACCCGCCTCGGTGCCGATATAGCCGATCGAATCGCTGATCGAAAAAGCCGGGCTGCCGACGGTCGCCGTGCCATCCCCGAGAACGAGTGAGGCGTCGACCATGCCGGTGGTCCGGGAAAGCTGATAGATACGGCCATCGCTGCTACCCACCCACACATACGGATCGCTGAGGCTGCCGAGTGGTGTCGAGGGCGAGGGTACCGCCGCGGTCGACCAGTTGAGCGTCGCGCTGGTGTCGTCGTCGGTGATCGACCACACCGTGTTGGTGGTGCTGAAGAAAAGCTCGCGCGTGCCGATGAAACGTGGCCACGGAAAGCCCTTCACCGGTCCGTCGCCGGTGACGAAGGTCCATTCGACCGCGCCCGTATCGGCGTCGAGCGCCACCAGCTCGCCGGCATTGGTGCCGACGTACACCTTGGCGCCATCGGTGAACAGGCTGCCGTCGATGTCGCCGATCGCGGCCGACCACACCAGCGTCGCTCCCGCGCCATCGAACGTGATGCACCACACTGTGGCGTCACCCGGGCTGTCCTCACGACTGGCGAAATAGAGCCGGTCGTTGTTGTAACGCACCGTCGGTCCACCCGAGATCACGCCGAGACCGCTGCCACCGTTGTCGAAACGCCACGCTTCGCTGCCGTCGGCGAGGTTGAGCGCCACCAGGGCGTTGGCCGTAGCGCCGTTGCGGGTGCCGGTGAACACCAGGTCGACGCTGCCACCGAAGGCGGTGAGCATGGCGGCGGGAGCCGATTGCACCGTGTCGGCGATCTGTGGGCTGGTCCACTCGATCGTCCCGGTATCGGCGTTCACGGCGTAGACCCGGCCGTCCTGCGAGCCGATCAGCGCCGTCTTGGTGGCGCCACCCACCGCCACCGGCAGGATCGGCGGTCGAGATTGAGCCGGGCCGTTCATCGCCTGGGGCGACCAGCCGCCCGGCCAATCGCCACCCGCGGTGCCGGCGGTCATCGAATGGAAGGTGCGATCGTTCGAGACCGCATACACCGAGCCGATCGACGGCGGGGTGAGCGCCGTGGCGCCGGTGGCGTAGGACCAGCGAACCTGGCCGATCGAGCTGTCGAACGGGCGACTTTGCACCGTCCGCCGAGCGCCGAAAAGACCGCCGCCGTTGTCGACGAACGCGGAGTAGAAGTAGGTCGTACCGTTGGTGAGACCGCTATGGATCGTGCTGTCGGGGAGCCCCGCCGTACCCGTGACCGTGGCGACCACGGTGCCATCGGTGGCGCTGGTCGGGAAACGGTCGGTGCGAAAAACGATCCGAGTCGAGCCATAGGCGCCCACCGACGGATTCACCCATTCGATCTCGTTCTGACCGTTGGTCGCGGTCGCGGTGAGAAAGTCGACCGGCTGGGGACCAAAGGTGCAGAGGCTTTCGGAGTCGGCCGAGACCACCACGTCGTCGAGAAACCAGCCGTCGTCGTTGACGGTGCAGTCGGTGATCGTGGTGAAGGCGAGAAAGAGGTTCTGCCCGTCGCAACCGCCCGTGCCACCGGTGGTCACATCACAGGCGGCGTCCAGGTCGACGGTCGTGCTTTCGAAATCGGTCGGGTAGCCCGGCGACACATCCGAGAAGGTCGGCAGACCGGCGATTCCGCCCACCGGAGGACAGGCGTTCGCCAACGTGTCGTTGTATGTCGTACCGCCGGTGATCACCGACGCCGGGAGCGGCGTGTAGTTGGTGCCATTGACCGACAAGGCCAGCGTCACGCCGTCGAAGCCAGGCTCGAGATTCCATCGATGGTTGAAGTCGAGGGTGACGTTGCGCGTGTTGACCGGTACCACGATACCGGTGCCGCCCGGCAGCGGACCCGAGCCTTGAAAGCGGTTCGTACCGTAATTCGAGGTACATCCGGTGGCGCCATAGCGAAAGATGTTGCTGCCGCTGGCCGCGAAACAACTCTGGATGCCCAACCACAACATACTGCCACCGGCGCCGTTGAAGTTGAAGGTGGTCCAATCGTCGAGCCCGGTGCCGGTCTCGAAATCGTTGTCGTAGAGCGTCGTCGGGGTGAGCGTGACGGCCTCGCCGATCAAAAAGGCGATATTCGCATCTTCGTTGCCACCGCGGCAGCGCCCGACGCCATCGCTATTGTCTTCGGCGCGGACGATGTAGTGGTAGTCGGTCAAGCCGGTGACCGCGGTGTCGTCCCAGAAGGTATTGGTGACACAGGCGGCGCGGAGATTGCTCGGCCCGGGTGAAAAGCCCGGCGTGGCCGAGCGATAGACGTTGTAGACCAGGGGCTCGTTGGAGCAATTGTTGGTTCCCGCGGTCCATTCGACCCGCAGGCCGCAGACGTCGTCGGGCAGCTGGGTCACCGCGGTGATGCCGGCAAAGGTGGGCGCGGTCGTACATTGCGCGGTGACGGGGGAGGCCGCGAGCGCGGCGACGAGCAGGGTGAGAATCAGTGTTGTGAGATCGCGCTTCATGGGTTCTTACCGTGTTGTTTGCATCCGGTGGCACGTTCCATCACGTGATGATTCACGTGGCGAACGACCGAGGTACCCTCCCATGAGATTGTACAATAACATAAACTGTTCTATCCTGCGTAAATCTCTGTTCAGGCGAGATTGAGCGCCTCGACTTTGTAATCCGATCGATCAGTTGTTGCCAAAATAATCCTGAATATTCGCTAGAAACGGCGAGTGTCCGTTGCCGTTCCCGTTGCCCGAGGGTGTCGTGGTTTCGCTCTTGAACGCCGCGCGTTCTTCGTGGATCAACCGAGCCCAGCCGGCGATATCGGTCAACAACGGGCTCGGCTCGGCGACATCGCGTCCAAAGCCACGTCGCGGCAGAGTCTCCGGTCGCGTCAGCAGCAGTCGTCGCTTGGCTCGTGTCACCGCGACATAGAAGAGCCGTCGTTCCTCTTCGAGACTCGCCGGGTCACCGAGACTCTGCGAGCTCGGAAACTGACCGTTGTTCAGATTGAGCACGAAGACCGTATGCCACTCCAGGCCTTTTGCCGAGTGCACGGTCGACAGGGTGAGGAGCTCGTCATCGTCGTCGTCACCGTCTTGACGGGTGAGCTCGGGCGGGTCGATCGCCAGATCGGTGAGAAAGGGCTCGAGCGCGTCGTAGCGTTCGGCGATGACCTGCAGGGCCTCGAGATCGCGGATCCGTCGGCTGGCGTCGTCGTAGGTTCGGCCGAGAATCGGTCGGTAATAGTCGATCACGCCGTCGAGTTGGCCGGTGACCCCGTGGCCATTTTGGGCCAACCGGTCGAGCGTCGCGGTGAGCGCGGCGACCGGTTCCTTGTAGCGTGCCCGGCTCACCGCGCGGGCCAACGCGTCGAGCTCGCCTTCGGCCTCGACGATCGTGTTGGTGAGTCGTTGCGCCGTCTTCGGGCCGATGCCCTCGAGCCACTGCAAGACGCGAAACCACGCCGTCGCGTCGGTTCGATTGACCAGCAGCCGGAGCAGTGCCACCACGTCTTTGACGTGCGCCGCTTCGACAAACCGCAAGCCACCGAATTTTCGAAACGGAATGTTGCGATTTTGCAGCTCGATCTCGAGCTCGGCGGTATGCCAGGCGGCCCGCACCAGCACCGCCATCTCGTCGAGCGCCACCCCTTCCTCGCGATAGGCCAATACCTGCTCGGCGACCCAGCGCGCCTGGACGTAATCGTCCTCTACCCGGATCAGCCGAGGTTTCTCACCGCCATCGATCTCGGTGAACAGCCGTTTCGGAGTCAGCTCGAGCGACGACGCCAAGATCGCGCTGCCCAAATCGAGAATCGGCTGCGTGCTGCGATAGCTCTGTTCCAACACCGTCGTCGTGGTGCCCGGGAAGAGCTTGGGGAAGTCGAGGATGTTGCGCACCTCGGCGCCGCGAAAGGCGTAGATCGACTGCGCGTCGTCGCCCACCACCATCAAATTGCCGTGTTGCGAGGCGAGCAAAGCGGCGATGTGTGCTTGCAGACGGTTGGTGTCCTGGTACTCGTCCACCAACACCAGCCGAAACATCGATCCGAGCTCCCGACGCACCACCTCGTGCTCGCTCAGCAGATCGCGTAGATTCACCAGGAGATCGTCGTAATCCATCACGTGCTGCGTCTTCTTACGCGCCGCGTACGCTTCACCGACCTCCTCGATCTCGGCGACATCGTCGGCGAACCGTGGATAGCGCGCCGTCACCAGCGTTTCCATATCTTTGCCGGTATTCACCGCCATCGAAAAGAGATCGCGTAGCACCTCCTTCTTCGGAAAGCGCTTGCCGCGACCGCCATAGCCACCCTCGGCCCGCACCGCCGCGATCACATCCGCCGCGTCGCTGCGGTCGAGCACCGTGAAGCCCTCGCCGTAGCCCAACCGTCGCGCGTGACGCCGCAAGACTCGGTTGGCGAACGCATGAAACGTTCCGCCCACCACCCGCGCGCAACGCGGATCCATCAACCCCGCGGCGCGGCGCAACATCTCCTGCGCCGCGCGGCGGGTAAACGTCAGCAGCAGAATCGACTCCGGCGGTGTGCCCGTCGCCACCACATACGCCACCCGATAGATCAAGGTCCGCGTCTTGCCACTCCCCGCGCCCGCCAACACCACATGCGGGCCGGGAGGCGCCGTCACCGCGGCGCGTTGCGCTGGATTGAGCGAAGCGAGGAGGGCGTCGAGTTCGGTGGTCACGCGGGAATGCTATCCCAGGCCTTCCTCGGAGTTGCGATCGTATGGCGCTGCGGTAGAGGTTCACCTGGGCTAGGCCTCGAGCGCGTCGAAGGCGTCGAGCAGCCATTCACTTCCGGCCAATAGCGGTTCGTCCAATCTCGCGAGGCGTTGCGCGGCGATGATGTCCATGAGCACGTCGGAGGTCACGCGGTCATGACGAAGATCGCGGTTCACGGTGTCCACGAGATGAGGGCTGCGGTCGGCGCGCCAGGCGATCCGCACCGTTTCGATTTGCAGATAGGCGGTGACCCGCGGCCGTGGAATGGCTTGGAGCGCGTCGAGAGCACGGTGCGACGGTGGCGTGCCACCGAGCGTGAGGGCTGAACGTAGCCAGTCGACCAGGAGGTGGTGGCGACAGGTGACGACCCGTGACGCGGCGTGATCGAGATGGTGTCGCGCGTCGTCGAGCTGGCCACGAATCATGTCGATATAGGCCAAGCCGAGATGTGCCGGCGCTCGTCGAGCGTCATCGCTCAGGAGCCGGAGCGCGCCCGTGAAGCTCTGACGCGCCTCGTCGATGCGCTCGAGATGAGCGAGCAAGCGTCCATGGGTGAGCAGCGTACGCGCCAGTGCCTGGATGTCGCCGTCAGTCGTATGGGTGCGTAGCAGCCACTCGCTAGCGGCGAGCGCGTCGTGGTGGAGTGCGTGGTCCTCGTACCAGTGGATACAGCGATCGAGCAGATCGGGAGTCGAATCCGAGTCTCGGGCGCCGTGGATGGCGGCCCTGAGCGCATGATGGGCTTCCTGGTGGTGCCCGAGCAGGCGACGACACGACGCCCACACGGCGAGCGCGTGGATGGCGAGATGGGCATCGCCGAGCAGGGCGCGATGGAGAATACGCGTGGCGATGCGTGTCGCGGGGCGCGGGGCGAAGGCGTGACTCCGATCGGCCAGATCGAGCCGGTCGATGAGCGGGCTCGGCGTGGTCACGACCGGCGTCGACTCGATGCCATCGAGAAATGCCATCACGATCTCGGGGCACGATGTGTTCGGACATCGCATCGCGAGGCTCCCGAATCGTTCCCGGGGCGGCCCGAATACCTCGGTCATGAAGAGCGTGCGGTCCATGCCGAGCGCGTCGAGCACGCGTACGAGGACCGGGATCCGGATACTGCCTCGACCACGCAGCTGACTGAGATAGCCGGCGCGCATGCCGAGCTCGGTTTCGATCCGCGCCGCCGTGCCTCGGCCGCTCGCCTCGAGATGGCTGGCGAGCACCGTCAACATTCGCGGCATCGCTTCGTCAGGGGCGACACGGACGGTCATGGCTCGATCTCCCAGAGCTCTCCGTAGACCTTTGCGACTTCCGAGTCGGTACGTACCGCGAGCCTGTCGAGCCGGTCGATCTCTTCGGCGAAGAAATCATCGTCGGCGAGGGTCGCGAGCTCGTGTCCGACGTGTCGTGGCACTCCGTCCTCGGGTAGGGGGCAACGCGCCGCGACCCGCTCGCCGATCGCGCGCAAGCGTCGGGCGAGGGCGATCGCTTCCCCACGCAATACGGCGATTTCGAGCTGCTCGACCCATCTCATCGTTCTCTCCTTTCTTGCCACCGTCAGCTTTCTTGCCACCGTCGGCGAAAACGCATACCGATTATGCGCAGCCGGGAGAAAAGGACGAGCCGTTCCTCGCCTCTCGCCACTTGTCGAGCCTGGCCGATGAAGAGTGGCGTCGTCGTCGGCGAATCGCGTCGACCATGCCACTTGGGCATGATGGTGGCCGCGATCGTCACAGTGCAGTGGCGCTCGAATTGGAGGACCGCTATGTGGTTGTACCTAGTCCAGACTCTGCTCGACGCATGGAATGAGGAGAACGGCGCATTTTCACGTCTGATCCCGTTGATCGATCCACACGGTTGATCAGCTCTCGACACCGGGCTCGGTACGTAGCGAGATCCGGTGTCGTGTACAATATCCCTGAAACTTCCGTCTCTGTAATTGGGGAAATCTCTATGACGCCGAGTCCGCTACTTCAACTTTTGCCTTGGGTTGAAGAGACGATCCGGAAATCGATCGGCTCGCTAACCGATCGGGTAGAAGCACTGATTCACATGGCACCCAAAGACGCAGTCGTGGCGGCTGAGATGCTGACAGGTCTGGCTTCGTTGATTGATGACCCGGATCAGCGAGCGCGAGCCTTAGGGGTAGCCGCATCGGCGTTCACGGTTGGCAAACGGCAAGATCGCGCAGAGGTTCATCTCGATGAGGCCGAGCGCCTTGCGGCCAGCTCGACTACCAAGGCAGAAATTCTGGCGCGACGCGCGCACTACCATCATCATCAAAAGGACTGGCGGCGTCTACGTGACACGGTTCGTGCCGGGCTAGCGTATCTGGAGGACGATACGTCGCTTGCGGCTGACTGCATCCGTAGTCGACTTCATTCCCAGGCGGCGATTCCCGCGCTCTATCTCGATCGCGATCCGCTGGCGTCCGCGAGACACTCGCTCGCCGCGATGCAACACCCCGCTACCAGTGACACGACATGCAAGGCCGCGTTGTCGAACCTGGCCGCAGCTTTGGGCTTGCTCGATCCCAAGACGGCTCATGACTTTCTCGACCGCGTCTACACGTGGCGGCAACGCGACAACGCCAGCCGCGCTGATTACTTCGTAGCGTGGATCGATGGTGTGGTTCGCGCCAGCCCAAAGCTGCGGCCAGGTTCGACAACGCGGCCTTGCATGTCGTGTCACTGGTAGCGGGGTGTTGCATCGCGGCGAGCGAGTGTCTCGCGGACGCCAGCGG
>JBCDBH010000172.1:0-12041 GCA_039184055.1 Acidobacteriota bacterium | reverse complement strand
CGCTTCGGGCGGCGAGGCGACAACGCCGAGCAAGGCGCGGAGATTCTGCGTCGCGGGCGCATGCGCATGCCTCGAAAACGCGCCGAGCTGATGATCTCCGCCCTGCAAGCCGCTGTCTTCAACGAGGTCGTCGACCGTCGACCGGTGGGCTGTCATGAGCTGATGCCGGGTGATCTCGTACTCAAGCACGCGACTGGAGAGCTCGAACACGTGGACGACCCGGCGCGGTTCGCGGCCGACCTCGAAAGCTTCGCGATCTCACCGACCGGACCGATCTTCGGAACGAAAATGACCTGGCCTCGAGGAACGGTGCGAGATCTCGAACGTGAGGCGCTGGCAGCCTTTCTACTCGACGATCCTCGTATCCGCGCGCCGCGCAATATGAGGGTCTATGGAAGCCGTCGGTGCTTACGCGCCAAGGTCACGGAGCCCCAACACGATTGGGATGAGGCCTCGGAAACGCTCGCCCTGCGGTTTCAGCTTCCCGCGGGGAGCTATGCCACGGTGTTGATCGCCGAGCTCTTTCCAGAAGGTGTTGAGGAAGGCTCGGACGCCGAAGCGATCGCACGCGCATAGAGCCCCTCGCGCTCGCGACTGTTCATGGCACACATGGGAACGGCTTCCCAGCCGTTCTCACGACGGACGGCTCCCTTGAAAGAACAAGCGGCAAGGCGACGCTCGACCTCTGGGCTGCCGCTGTTCGCTTCCGCTTCACTCATGAAGTTGTGCATGACGACCGTAAGTGGCCTGAATCGACCACGGAGTATCGAGCCGATCGCTCCCGGCCACATGTCGGCGGCTCGCAACCGCGCTAGGACATGCCGGACGAGGTCGACACTCAGACCTGGATCGCGCAGCAACAAAGACAAACGCCTTAACACCGCTTCGCCATTACGTTCCCCCCAGCTTCCGACACCGCCGAATCGGTCGAGCATGCGATTCCACACGCGACGACTTTGCTCATCGTTCGGGATCAAGTCAACTGCATCACCGGTGCGCGTATCGATCCCGACAATGGTCATGGCGTTGCAGGCTGGATCGCCAAAATGGAGATTGTCGTTCGGTAAGGTCAATCCGAGCCCTCGGCCGACCTCCGCCCAGGTATGTGCCGGAGTCACGGGTTCGGTGGAGAAGCGGGTCCGACCGACATCGGCTTCGGGCTGCAGGCTGATCATGCGAAACGCCTGTAGTCGGCGCGGATCCGCGACCAGCCAGCGCATCACGTCACCAACCGAAGTGATATTTCGCTCCGTGACCGTCAGGGTCATCGCCGCCGCGAATCGGCATCGCGACCGTCGCACCACATCGTGAATGAGATCGACAAAGGCATCACGAAGCGGCGATAGATCGCGCTCGCTCTGGAGCGATTTGATCGGATAGCCAGGACGACCGGCCTGAGTGATGTCGATATGAATGGCGATCTTCCGCAGGCCACCGTCGCGCACCAACCGGACGAAATAGTCGGGATGCTCGAGCAGAACCTGGCCGTGGGTCATGAGCATCGGCACGGTGCCCGCATCGTTGGCATAACGCACGATCTGGACAAGCTCGTCGGCACGCCCGAAGCGCCAATAGGCATCGACGAGATCCCCACCGGTCAACTGCAACCCACCCAGCGGCCCCACAAAACGCCGGTTGGCGTCGATCTGCGCCTTCATCTCGTCGAAGGAGGGGATCGGCACTCGATTGGCCGTCTTGGGCAAGTAGCAGTGCGTGCAACCAAAGGAGCAATACGACGCCCCGAGCGTATAGGCGCAATGGACGACTTGCCGGCCGACCAGTTGTCGATCCGTACGGAGCTCGGCAGGTAGGGAGCGCCAGCGTGCCGCCAAGAGATCACGCTTCTCAGCGGGAATGGGATGGAGGAGAGCGGATAGAAGATTCAGCACCGTGCCGTCAACGGTACCATCGACTCAAGAATCGCTCCGCTCGATTCGTGGCGGATTCTCGACTTGCGGTTCGGGCGCGTAGTACCCGCGTCGATGAAGCACGCGAGCTCCGTTCGGGCCGTCGACCAAATCGACATCGATCTTGTGGAGAGCTCCAGCAGTGCCGAGTTCGTCGGCGTAGAACCCGATGAGATAGGTGTAGCGGGTCTTGTCGAGCATCTTCGCCACGGCCTCGCTGACGTCGTTGTAGTTCTCATACGACTCGCCCCCGGTCTCGACAGCCAGGTAGAAGAGACTCTCGACGCCTTTCCTGCGACGCGGTGTCACGTTGATTGCCTGAACCGCCCAGCTGTCTCGACGCAGCGTACCGAAGGCTCGTTCCAGTGCACCGAGCGTGTCGGCGCTCCAATTGCCGCTCAAGAAACGCTGCGGAAATCCCGACGAATAGAGGATGAGGTGCTTTTGACCCGCGATATCGGGTGCCCACGTGTCGATGTTCTCGAGGCCGGCAGCGAACGAACGGATGACGCTCTTGTGTGGCCACCACGGATCGTTGCGCACCAAGATTCCCGCCTCGGCTTGGATCTCATCGAGGGTCGCCAAGGGTGCCGAGCTACGTGTTGATTCGGCGGTACGACTCGATCCATGTTCTGCCGCGAGCGAGACGTCTCGATGCAACAAGGCCTCGACGATATCGATGCCGGTGTCGAGACTCGTCTGATCCGAGGTGAAATCCACCAAGACTCGAAACCCACGGAGAGCGCTAAAGAACGAGATCGCCGCGCTATCTCCAGGCGCCATGGCGGCCACGAGCTCGCGACTCGCTTCGACAGCTCGCGCATGCCCACCGTCACCGGCGTAGGCGAGATCGAAAAGGAAGAGATGATGCCGCGTCGCGTCGACATCGATGAAAGTCGAGTCGATCGGGGGCACGCTCACGCGAGCGTCCTCTCGCTGGCGATGATCGGCATCCGGTACGTCAGCCTGGCTGTCGATAGCTCGAAAGGTGGCGATCGGACGTTCGCGACCACGATCGTAGAGCACGAAGTCGTCGACGGTCAGGCCACTCAGGCTTGCACCGCGATGGATGACTCGAACGGGGATCTCGACCAAGATGACTGTGGCTTCGTCCTCGAAGACGGGCTCGGTGGCGAAGACGGGCACATGGATCGCGAGACCAAAGAGAAGAACACCAACCAGCGAATCGATAGCGAAGCGAGGCATGGCTACAGGTGAAGCACGATCGATGCCGGAGTGATTCGACCGTGTTGTCACGGTCGAATCGTCACGAGCGTCCCTGTTCGAGGACGAACGAGGCTCCGTCATAGGGCACTGTCTGAGGGCGCTGGAATCAGAACAAGTTCTTGAAGATCCCTACCGCGCCGACCCACGAACCGATCGTGCTTCCGAGACCCGGCAAGAGGAAGGCAAGGAATACCTTGAGCAGGCGGTTGCTCCACCATTTGTGGATCTTGCCGATGTCCTGACCGACGTGGCGCAGCTCACCCACGGTCGGCGGTCGCATATAGACCTGGACAAACGCACAGACGTAGCTCGCTCCGATCAGCGGCGTCAGGCTGGTGAGTGGAGAAGCGAGAAACGCGGTCAGGATGGTCAGCGGGTGGGAAAGCGCGAGGATCGCACCGATCGCCGCCGGAATACCGTTGGCGAGAATCCAGAAGGAAATGTTGGCGCCCGCGGCGTCCGTACCCTGGGTGTAGCCGATCCACGCAATCGACCCGAGAATGAGCGTGGGGATCAACCAGAGAAAGACCTTCCACATCTTCGAGGCTGGTGGAATGACCTCCAGGCTCGGCAGATCGGCCTCTTCGCCAGCTTCGATCCGTTCCCGCATACCCTTGAGGTGACCCGCACCGACGACCGCGACCAGGTTGTCACCCTTCGCTCGTAGGATCTTGGTGGCGAGGTAGCTATCCCGCTCGTCGATCAACGTCGTTTTGAGCTGAGGCATGAAGCGACCCAGCTCGGCCATCAGCTCGTTGAGAACGTCCTGTTGTTTGAGCTCTTCGAGCTGCTCTTCGGTCAAGTCGGGTTTTTCGAAGAGCGCGGCGATCAGGGTGGCGAGCAGCCAGATACGCCGGAAGAAGGGCGTCTTGCGAACGGCTCGCCGCAGCGTGATCCGCACGTCGCGATCACAGAGCACCACCGGCACGCCGAGCTCGTCGGCGACCTTGGTCGCTTCGAGCAACTCACGCCCTGGCTCGACTCCCAGCTCGTGCCCGAGCCGGCGCTGATAGGCCGCCAGGAGGAGATTGACGAGAAGGGTGGTCAGCTGCTTGCGGCGGATGATCTCTTTGACATCCAGCGACTCCCATTTCCGCTGCTCGGCGAGAGCCTGATAGCGTTGCTGATCCAGCTCGACACATACCGCATCGGGTTGCTCGCGCTCGATGACTCGCCGGACGAGCTCGACCGATTCCTGCGACACGTGAGCCGTGCCCACGAGGACGAGACGTCGACCGTTTTGTTCGACGATCTGGACTTCGGGTGGGTAGTCGCTCAGCTGATCTTCCGCTACGTCGAGAACCTCACCGACCAGCTCGGCATCGAGCTCGCCGGTCACCACACCGTCATGCGTCATGGCCACGCCATGTATCCATACTGGCATTGGCACCGAGCACGTCCGCGAGCGTGTCACCGACGACATCGGGTAGGGCATGTTTGAGCACCGGGGTCAGCTTGACGATCCACGGCTCCATGACCCACACCTTGTTGCGCTCGACCGCCGCGACAACTTTCCCAGCCACCTCGTCGGGCGTCAGCAGACGCGTGGTCTTGGGGGGCTTCACGCCATCGAACAAACCCGTATCGACATAGCTCGGACAAACCGTCGTGACGTGGACGTGATCGAGCTTCCGGTGCGTCAACTCGGCGCGAATCGATTCCGCGAAGCCGATCGCCGCCCATTTGCTCGAGGCATAGCTCGTACCGTTCGGCAGCCCCACGAACCCAGAAGCGCTGGCGATGAATACGAAATGCCCCGCTGGTGACGCGATGACGTCGGGGAAAAACACATGGGTCGCCGCCACCAAGCCCATGGTGTTGATTTCGTAGGTGCGCAGGTGTTTGTCGAGTGGAACCTCGTCGAACGGACCGCCGTAGACGATACCCGCGTTGTTGATCAGGATGTCGATGCTCCCGGCTTCAGCGTGCAGCCGTTCACGAACCTCCTGGATCTGACGATGATTCGTGACATCGAGGCGATAGGCACGACAGCGGCCATCGCGCGAGCGAATCTCTTCGCTGGTCGCTTCGAGAGCTTGTTCATCGATATCGGTGAGCACGATTTCAGCACCACCCTGGGAGAACGCGAGAGCCAGCGCACGGCCGATTCCGCTTGCACCACCTGTGATGAGCACGCGCTTGAGATTGAGTGAAGTCATGATGTACCTCTGAGGAGAATGCCCCACGTGGGGATGGAAACCTGGTGTGGCGAGCGGATCAGGCAACGACCTCGGCGTCGACGTTCACCTCGCCTTCCGAGCGCGCGATGATCGCGGCGCCACAGGAATCGCTAAAAACGTTGACCGCCGTCCGGTACATGTCGAGCGGACGATCGATGGCGAGCATGGCGCCGACGATCGCCTCGACTTCGGGCCCGCGTAACCCTACAGCTTCGAGAACCAGGAAGATGATCACCAGGCCCGCCGAGGGCACCGCGGCCGCGCCGATCGACGCGAGAAGAGCGGTCAAGACGACGACGAGCTGTTGACCGAGCGTCAGCTCGATACCCATCACTTGAGCGATGAATATGACCCCGGCGCACTCGTAGAGCGCAGTGCCATCCATATTCACCGTGGCACCCATCGGCAGAACGAACGACGACACGCGATTCGAAACACCGACCCGTTTTTCCACCGTGGTCATGGTGACCGGCAGCGTTGCTCCCGACGAGCTGGTCGAGAACGCCATGGCGAGTGGCTCGGTCATGTTTCGAAAGTGGATCGACGGTCGAATGCGGCCGAGGAGCAGCAACAAGAGCGGCAAGCTGATGAAGAGGTGGATGCTGAGGCCCGCGGCGATGGTGACCATGTATTTACCGAGTGCCGCGAACGTACTGAAGCCTGTTTCGCCGACCACGCGTGTGATCAAGCCGAAGACACCGATAGGGGCGAAACGAATGATCCCCCCGGTGAGCACCATCATGGCTTCGAACGCCGCTTGGAAAAATCCGAGCAGCTTGTCACGGGGTGCATCGGGCAGACTGGCGACACTGATCCCGAAAACGATACAGAAGAAGATCAGGCTCAACATGTCGCCACCGGCCGCAGCCTCGATGGCGTTGGTCGGCACCATGTCGAGCAACAAGTCGGCGACGGAGCTCGGCTTCTGGAGCTCCGGCATCTCGGCGGTCGCCGCCCCGCCCATGTCGGTTCCAACCCCGGGTTTGATGAGGTTGACGACGAAGAGACCGGCCAGCACGGCGAGAAAGCTCGACAGGATGTAGTAGCCGAGAGTCTTCGAGAAAAGACGTCCGAGACTCAGACCACCACCGATCGAAGCGACACCCGCGACGATCGACGTCAAGACCAAGGGAACGATCACCATGCGCAGCAAGCGGACGAAGAGCGTACCCAGCCAACCGAACCAGGGAACTACGGTCTCGCCGCCGATCGTACCGACGATGATGCCAACGACCATCGCGATCAGGATTTGCCAATGAAGCTGCCGGTACCATGCCATGTTTCGTGTTCCATCCATCGTCGAGCGACGTTACGGCAAGCGTCGACCATGCGCAAGCCTACCGGGCGCTCATTATCCCGGTGTGCTACCCGAATCGAGCAATTCTCCCCATACCTAGGCTGTACGTGGTCGCTGGCTCGATGATCGGCTACAATCGACTCGTCTTTCTACCACCAACTCCACTCTTCAGGTCACCTGGTGAACGATTTTCAACAGATCGGAAAATACGAGGTCGTCGGCAAGATCGGCCAAGGTGCGTTTGGCATCGTCTTTGAGGGACGTGACCCGAATCTCAAGCGACGCGTGGCCATCAAGGTTTGCGCGGCTGAAGACGAAGCACTGAGACGGCGATTCGAACGCGAGGCGGAAATCGCCGGTCGTCTCGAGCACGAACACATCGTCGTCGCCTACGACTACGGCGTCGAGCAAGACTACCCGTACCTGGTTCAAGAATTCCTCGACGGTGAGGATCTCGACAAGGTCATCGGTCGCCAGCCGGTGATGCCGACGGCGGACAAGATCCAAGTCTTGAGGCAGATCGCCACGGCCCTCGACTATGCGCACGGTCGTGGTGTCATCCACCGCGACATCAAGCCGGGCAATATCCGCTTGCTACCGAATGGAGATGTGAAGATTCTCGATTTCGGTATCGCCAAGCTTCTTTCGGCGGAGACACAGCTGACGCAAAAGGGCGTGGCGATGGGAACCGCCAGCTACCTGCCACCGGAGCAGGTGCGAGCGGAGGAGCTCGATCACCGCGCGGATATTTTTTCCTTCGGCGTTCTGGCCTACGAGCTCTTGGCCTACGACAGGCCGTTCAAAGGCAACACGCTGTCGGCGCTCGTCTACCAAATTCTCTACAAGATCCCGCCAGGTCTAGGCGATGTCTGGTCTGCATGCCCACCGAAGCTGGCGACGCTGGTCGCACGCTGTCTCGAAAAGAAACCGGCCGACCGCTTCGAAACCTTCGCGGACGTGCTCACTGATCTCGACGCCATCGACGTCGACGAGCCTAGCGTCGACCCGGCCGCCGAAACCTTGACCATGCCTCGAACGGCCGAGGAAAGCGGGAACCTGGCGACGACGCAGCGCATCACTATGCCCGCCAGTGGGGCGGCTACGGAGTCGCAAGGGGAGGACGATGGGTTCGAGGCCGAGGTCGACGCGGCCTTCGCCAATGCTTCACTGCGTGAAACCGAGGTCCTCAACTCTCGAGCTCAGGAAATCGGCAGCTTGATCGCGCAAGGCCAACTCGACGAAGCTCGTCGCGAGCTCGAGGACACGATCAGCCGCCTTCCGACCTCTCCCGAGGGACTCGGCGAAGTCACCGCGGTGCTGGTACCGCCCGACGCGGCTGGAAGCGACACGGGGCCGGTGCCACCCTCGCCGTCGAACCCGCCTTCACCGACTCCCGCGATCGGCGCGGAAACCGGACCGATCACGTCGCCTGCCGATACCGGGCCGATCGTGCCACCGCCCATGACACCGCCGGCCGTCGCGCCACCAGCTCCCGCGGCCGACTCGACACCTCCGCCGCTCGATGTGGGAAGCGGCCCCGTACCGCCACCACCCGACGCCACCGGACCTCTACCGAGTCGGTCCGAACCCGCGCAACCGAGCCCGAGCCAGGCGCCACCGCCGTCCATCGCGACACCCGCCGCGAAACCAAAGAGCCCGACGCCAGGCGGCGGCAACAAGAAGCTGATGCTCATTCTGGCTGCCGTGGTGGCAGTGGGCTTGATCACGGTGGTGGGCCTATTCTTCATGTTCGCCGGTGGTAAGTCCGAGCCCGAACCCGAACCCGAGGTGGTCACCCCGGTTCTTCCACCGCCTCCCGCACCGGTTGAAACAGAAGTCGAGCTCGGTGCCCTCGCGGTGAGCGTAGCGCCGTGGGGCGAGATCACCGAGATCGCCGATCAGCGTGGCTATCTTCAGGATTTGCCTGAAGATGCCACGACACCTCTCGTGCTCAGGCTCGAACCTGGCGCCTATACGATCTCGATTTTGCCCGCCGGTACCGACGAAGTCTGGACCTGTGAAGCGGATGTGACGCTCGAGGCCACGGCACGTTGCGAATACGTTCCTGAAACCGCTTCGGACATCACGGCATATTTCAAGGACACGGGGTGGTGGCCATGAACCGTTTCGTCATCTACCTCGTCCTGTCGATCGCTCTGGCCGCGACGCCCACCGCGCACGCGGATGAGATGGACCTCCAAGAGAGCGCGGTAGCGGCTATCGAAGCGCAACGCTGGGACGATGCGATTCGCGATCTTCGTCAAGCGATCCGAGAAGAGCCGGACGCCAATGTCCGTCGCGGGCTGCTCGCCAAGCGCTATACACCACACTATTACCTGGGGATCGCGCTCGCGGAAAGCGGAGACTGTCGATCCGCTCTCACCGAGCTCAGCATCTCGGATCGACAGACCGAAATTCGCGAGGTGCCTGAAGACTACGCTCGTCTCAAAACCTTCCGGAAACGCTGTCAAGAACGTCTCGATGCATTCGACGAGGCGTCCTCGCAAGCCCGAGAGGCCATTTCGGAGGCCGAACGAGCCGCCTCGAGTGTCGTCAAGATGGCGCAACGAGCCGAAATCGCACCGCTCTGGCGATCGGGCTCACCCTCGCTGGCGGACCGCACACAGCGCGCCGACAGCAACCTCGCCACGGCGCGTCAGCGTCTCGAAGACGCTCGGAATACGGATGACGCCGACATGGCGGGCAATGCGCTGACGCTGGCTCAGCAAGCGTCCGAAGAGTACGGCGCGGTCTTCGAAGCCGCCAATCAGCAGCTCGATGATCGTAACCGCGAACTCTCCCGTGCCACCGACGAGCTCGATCAGCTGCGCGCCAACGCGGTATCCGTCGTCGCTGCCCTCGACGATCTGAGACCGTTTCCACCGACGCTCGCCGGGCAGGTGACGGCCGTGGAGGAGGCGACTCGGACCGCCGAAGAGCTCACCGGTCGAGCATCCTCGGCCGCCGATCTCGAAGCGGTACGAACGACCCTGGAAGGCCAGCTCGAACGACTCGAACGAACCGCTGGACGCCCGACTCGAGCCTTGGTCGCGGCCGCCGAAGCCTATTTCGCGGGCGACTGGCAAGGGGTGCTCGATGCCATCGGTGAAGATCGAGCGCGTAGCAAACGAGCTCGGGATCAGCGGTGTCTGCTCGGAGCCGCGGCGGGTTACGCGCTGTGGGTGCTCGACGGTGAGCTGGGCGAAGGCCCCGCCGCCGAAGCGCTGCAAGAACAGCTCACTTCCTGTTCCGAGCTGGATCCGATTCCCGTTCCCACCGCGCCCCATTTTTCGCCCCGGTTCATGACGTTCTTCAACGAGACCGTCTTGACGCCTCTGGGTGGACTCGACGACGAAGAAGGCGAAGATGGCACGTCGGAAGACCTCTAAACTAGGCACGGGGTGGCGGCGGTGGCTCGGTCTCGGCGCGCTCGCCGCCGGTGGCGCCGCTTTGGCTTGGCTCACTCGCCGGGAACCCATGCCCCAGACCGTCGATGATCTTGGCTTCGATCGATTCGAGCGCGCCGACGAGGCCGCCGAGACGGACTTTACGCTCCCTGCGGACTCACACGAATCATGGCTCGCGGGACCGAGCGGGACGATCCGTATCGTCGAACGCAATCGCGGTGGTCAGCATACGGTGCTCTTCGTGCACGGCTTGGGTGGCTGTCTCGAGCACTGGGCGGGTCAGCTCGCCGCCTTGCCTCCGTCGCTGCACGGCGTCGCGGTCGACCTTCCAGGCCATGGTGGCTCAGAGATCACGGGAGACCCGGCTGAGCTCACGGTACCGATGATGGCCCACAGTCTCGGTGCGGTGACGGATGCACTCGGTGTCCGTCGTCTCACCCTCGTCGCGCACAGCTACGGTGCCACGGTGGCGACCGCCTGGGCGGGAAGCGCACCGCGTCGGGTCGCCGGGCTGTTCCTAGTCGATCCCAACGGGGATCAAACCAAGCTGGACAACAAACAACGCGACGGCTTTCTAGGGGCGTTGCGGAGCGACACGCTCGGCGAGCTGCGCTGGCATTTCTCGCAGATCCTGGTGGGAAGTCAGCCTCAGGTTCGCGAGCGGGTGCTGATGGACCTCGAACAGGTCGATCCCGAAACCTTACTTCGGCTTACCGAGCGTTCCGTGGAGTACAGCCCACTCACGGATCTCGATCGCTATACGGGCCCGACACACGCCCTGATCAGCGAGATGAACGACCTCGAAACGAGTCTGCATCGGCTTCGCCCCGCGCTACCGGCGAGCAAGATCCTCGGTGCGAGCCACTGGCTGATGCTCGACAAGCCAGCGACCTTCAACCGCGTGCTTGCGGACTTTCTGGACGAGGTCAGAGATCGTCTCGCCGGCTCCCGACCGGTCCCGGTCGTCGACGAGGGTTGACCCTATTTGCTCTGCTCGAGGAGGTAATGCCAGTGGCGATCCTCGACGGGCTGAACCGACAGTCGCTGTCCCTTTCGAGTCACCAACATCCCGTCGAGCGCTTCGTCAGCCTTGAGCGAGGCCAATGAAACGACCTCGTCGAGCTTGCTGACGAATTCGATATCGACCACGAACCACCGAGGCTTCGCCTCGGTGGCTTTCGGATCGAAGTACTTGCTTTCGGTATCGAATTGCGTCGGATCGGGATATCCGGAGCGAGTCACCCGCGCGATCCCCGCGATTCCGGGTGGCTTCGCGTTCGAATGGTAAAAGAGCACACCGTCACCGACGTTGACTTCGTCACGCAGCAGATTTCTCGCCTGATAGTTCCGGACGCCGTCCCAATAGGTCCAGCCATCTTTGGCGAGATCATCGATCGAATAAGCGTTCGGTTCACTCTTGAAGAGCCAATAGCGTGTCTCACTCACGATCGTCGTCCTTATGAGGGAATAGCAGTTCCGAAGGCGTCGAGATAGCGCGCGGCGAATCCCGCCTTGTCATACGCATGCTCTTGGGTTCCGTGGTGCTCGACAGCATACGCCGCGGCCACGCTACCCATACGCCCACACACTTCGAGATCGAAGCCCGCCACCAGGCCAGCGGCAAAACCACCGCGATAGGCATCACCCGCGCCGGTGGGGTCGACGACATCCGAGACCTTCGCCGCAGGCACGTGAATCTCGTCGCCATCACGGAGCAGGATCTTGCTGCCTTCCGCACCGAGCGTCACGACCACCATGTCGACCAGATCGAAGATCGCGGCGCCCTCTTTCCCCGTCTTGCGTTCGAAGGTGCCATGTTCGTAATCGTTGAGCATGAGGACCTGTGCGCCACGAGCCGCCTCGATGAGGTGATCTCCTGGCATATTGGTCACCTGGAACGACGGGTCATAGAGAAGCGGGATGTTCGATTGTCGTGCTTCGCGACAATGACGACGCATCGCTTCCGGATCGTCCGGAGCGACGATCACCAGGGCCGGGCGCTCTCCAGCCAAGGACGCCATGG
>JBCDBH010000171.1:0-12102 GCA_039184055.1 Acidobacteriota bacterium | reverse complement strand
TCGAAGCTCGCCTTGTCGATGTCGCCGACGTCGAGGTCGCGGCGGCGGGGGTCGGAGAAGGGAGTCGTGACCAATTTGGTGGAACCGAAGGTGGCGCCAATCTCGGTCGGCTCAACCTCGATCTGGTCGAGCGCGATGAACGGACCCGCAGCAGCTTTCAGACGCTCGCCGAGGTCCGTAAGCTGGCCCGTGGCGTTCCGGGCGTGGTGGTCGAAGTCGACAAGCCGGCGGATGATCCCGGTGCCGAAGATCCAGTGGTCATCGAGATTTCGGGAGACGACTTCGAAACCCTCGGGCGGATCGCCGCACGGATTCGGGCCGAGATCGAGGACATTCCTGGTCTCGTCGGTCTCGACGACGATTTCGACGCTCAGCGTCCCGAGATCATCGTTTCGGTCGACCGTGTCGAAGCCGCGCGTCTCGGTCTCACCACCGCCGATATCGCCCGCACCTTGCGTACCGCGGTCAACGGCACCGAAGCCTCCACCTATCGCACCGCCGACGACGATCACGACATCGTTGTGCGACTCGCCGCCCCCGCGCGTGATTCCCTAGAAGCTCTTCGCCGGCTCACCGTGGTCAGCGAAGACGGCGAGCAGGTGCCGCTCGAGGCCGTCGCCCAGATCGAACGTGGCGCGGCTCTTGTGTCGATCCGTCACAAAGATCGCACCCGCGTCGTCACCGTCTCGGCCAAAGTCACCGAAGCTCGTCTCGCCGCCCCAGTGCGTGAAGAAGCCATGCGTCGCGCCAACGCCATCGATGACCTCCTGCCCCGTGGCTATACCCTCAGTCTCGGTGGGCAAAGCGAAGACGAAGCCGAATCCACCGCCTTCCTATCGCGCGCCTTCGTCATCGCGATCGTGCTCGTCCTGGGCTTGATGGTCGGCAAATTCGACTCGCTCGCCATCCCGGCGATCATCATCACCTCGGTCTCCATGTCCATGGTCGGCGTCCTGCTCGGTCTGCTGATCACCGACATGCCCTTCGGTATCGTCATGACCGGTGTCGGCATCATTTCTCTTGCCGGCATCGTCGTGAACAACGCCATCGTCTTGCTCGACTATGCCGAACAGCTGCGAGAACGGGGATTGCCGAGACGCGAAGTCGTCATGCTCACCGGCGCGCGTCGCTTCCGCCCGGTCATGCTCACCGCCATCACCACCATCCTCGGCCTCATCCCGCTCACCACCGGGCTCGAAGTCGACTTCCGCACCCTGAGCGTCAACGTCGGCAGCGAAACTAGCCAATACTGGCGCTCCATGGGCGTCGCCGTCATCTTCGGCCTGGCCTTCGCCACCTTCCTGACCCTCATCCTCGTCCCCGTGCTCTACGACTTGCTGTTGGCGATTCGCGAGCGCTTCGGCGGACGCGGGTCGGCTAGCTCGTCTTCGGATTCAGACGCCGATGAGGACGAGGCCTCCGCGCGGACCGACACCGCCGTCGCGGCGCGGGTGATCGAGGAGGATGGGGCGTTGCCTGCTTCTGGGTAGAGCCAACCTCACTCCCCGACCGCGACCGGCATGGCCTTGTCGATTTCTTCGATCAGCTCCTGAGCATGCTCGGCTACATAGTCAGGTCCGTCCTGTTCACCCGCTAGCTTGATCGACTTTTCGGCATTGGCACGTGCCTGACTCGAGTCGCCGAGCGCGTGTTGGTTCATGGCCAGACCGAGCACGATTTGGGCGGAGTCGGGGTGGGCTTCGAGACCGAGCTCGGCGAGTCGTTGGCCGTATGCGGGGTAGCCGAGGTCGGCGAAGCGTTCGGCGTAGATATAGAAGGCGTAGTCACTTTCCACATAGTCGGGAAAGCCGGCGGCTTGTTGCTCGCGGAAGAAATCGGTGGCGACGTCGGGACCATTGCGCACCATGCGCCAAGCGACGGCGGTGCCCAGCACGTTGGCGGCGTCGACGTCGACGTCGTACAGCATCTGAGCGATGCTCTGGGTCAGCGCACTCGAGCGGGCGGCGCTCGAGTTGCCGAGGGCGATGACGGTGTAGCGACCCCGATCGAGAATGACGATCGACGCCTTGTAGCCCGAGAGCGAGCCGCCGTGGGAGATGACCTCGACGTCTTCGGCGAGGCCGAGCGTGTCACCGCTGTCGATCCGCCAGCCATAGCCGTAGTTCTCGGCGTGGGGGGTGAACATCTGGTCGCGCCACGCCGGCTCGAGAAGCTCGTCACCCATTGCGGCACGGGCCCAGTGGAAAAGAGCGCGGACCGACCCGTGCACGCCACCTGTGGAGTATTTGTTGCTCTGGTCGCGGTACGGTTCAGGGTAGTACTCGAGAGTGAGCTTGTCGTCTTCGGCCTTGCGTAAGTCGAACATATAGCCGTGTGCAAGTCTCTCGACGGTCTCGTCATTGTAGGCGAATCCCAGATCGCTCACCCCGATCGGCTCGGCGATCCGTTCCTCGATCAATTGCCCGTAGCTCTTTCCGGTGACCTGCTCGGCGATGTAGGCGAGCACGATATAGCCCATGCTGCTGTAGTCGTGCTCGCTACCTGGCTCGAAATCGAGCGGTAGTCGGCCGATCAGGTCGACGTAGCTTTCCACAGTCCGGTCGAGACGCAGGTAGTCATTGAGATTGACCGCAATACGAAAGAAACCAGCGTAATGCGGTAACCCGGAGGTGTGGGTGAGCAATTGATGGATCGTGATGTTGGCTTTGTTGTCGGGATAGTCCGGCAAATGCTTCGAGAGCGGATCCATCAGGCTGAGCTTGCCTTCGGCGGCGAGCTGCAGAATCAGCATGGCGGTGAATTGCTTGCTCACCGAGCCCACCAAGAACACCGTATCCGGTCGATTCGGAATCCCCCACGACCGATCGGCCTCGCCAAAGCCGGCTTCATAGAGAATCTCGTCACCCTTGGCGACCAGCACCGCGCCATCGAATCGATTCTCGACGTGAAAGCTCGACGCGAGCTGGGCGATGGCGGTGGAGTCGTCGGCGACCGCGAAAGGTGTGACGACGAACCAAAGGGCCAGAAGGCTGATGGATACGAGCTTTCTCATGGTCTCTTTCCTCCGTGTATGTCGAACCAGATACGGTGTAGAGGGGCCACGGTTGCTCATTCGTGTCGTGGCTTTGGGTGCCCGTTCAGCCTCTCCGACGGGCTCGGTACGGGTCGACGAAAGAAGTCAGGCGTCGAATTTCGCCAGGTCTCGATCGAGATCCTGCGCTTGCCCACGGATGCTTGCGAGATCGGAGGCGAAGCGGGCGCGTCGACGTACCTGGTTTTGGACTTCGGCGATTCGGTTGTCGTGCTCTTGGCGGAGCGTGGCCTGGTGCGCTTGGACGCGTGTTTCGATGGCGCGCATGTCGTGGCGGTGGCGCTCGGCGTCGGCGGAGATCTGATCGAAGAGCTGACGCCAACGTTCATGGCGATCGCCATCGAGGTCTTGCCGGATCGCTTCGAGCACCGAACCACGCAGGTCGAGCTTGAATTTCTTTTCCCGTACGAAGTCGACGGCGCCTTGTATGAATTGGGCCTTGGGTTCTTGGAGGGAGGTAATCTGAACTCGCTGCGGCCAGTCATTCGAGAGTTGGAAGGCGGGTTGGAAACGGTCGAGACGAGCTTCGTGGGTTGCGGCTTCCGGCATGGGTGGGGGTGACGGAGGTGATTCGGTACCCGTCACGTGACGGAGGACGCGCTCGGCGACGATCTCGAGCTCATCGATGGCCACCGTCGCGGGCTCCCAGGCTTCGCCTAGCGTTGTCACGGCGCTCTCCGCGTAGCCTCGGCTGCTGGTGGCGAGGTGTTGGGAGATCTGGTCCAGGTAGCGGTCGAGTGCCGCCGCGAGGCGATCGGGTTTCAGATCTTCACCGTCGATGGTGAGCTGGCTCAGCACCGTCTCGGCCTCACCGTAGAGGTATGCGGGAAGCTCGTTGAAGAGCGTCTCGGCGGTCTGATTCGCTTCTTGATGCCGCTGATCGATCGTCTGCCGACCTTCTTGGGCCAGGTCCGCGACGCTATCGAGAAAGAAACTCGAGATCTCGTCGGTGTCGATCGGTGGTGGTGGAGCGGTTTCCGTACCGAGACTGGCTTCGAGCTGCTGGCATAGCTGTAGCACTCGCTCGACGTGGGTACGCAGCGCGACGAGGCCACTTTCAACGGTGAGGAACTGCTCGAGAAACGTCTCGAACGCGCCAAAGCCGCTCGCCTCGAGAAGCTCGGGATCGTGGTTCATCTTGCCCTGCAGGGCCTGGTGACCGGAAATACCGAAGACTCGGGCCGGTCCGATCCGGGCGAGATAGTGGGCGCAGGCTTCGCTGTCGTCCGCGAATCGCCGCTCGGCTTGCTCGACGATTCGCTGTTCGATCCGTTCGCGGATGGCATCGAGCACACGGTCACGATCCGCGGGTGCAATCCGATCCATACCGGTGACCAAGAACACGACTCGTCCGAGACCGTGGTCGATCAACAGACTCTCGAGAAAATGTGCTTCCGTCTCGGCGAACGGCGCGGTGGCCATGACCACCATGATCGCCGCGTCGACTTTGGGGATGACCTCCATGGTCACGTCGGTCATCGCCGCTTCGTCGCTCAAGCCGGGTGTGTCGATGATGTCGACGTTGTTCTTGAGAAACGGATTGGGGTAGGAAACGATCGATTCCTCGATGTTCGCGGCACGTGTCGTCGATTCGTCGGTCAGCTTGGTGATGTACGACTCGAGCTCGTGGATCGAGATCTTCTGCTCGGTGGTCTCCTGAGCGCCATCGCTCCTGAATCGGATGGTCGCCGCGGGGCGCAGACCGTAGGTGACGCGGTTGACCGTGGCCGATGTGGGGACGATATCGGCGGGCAGGATCGCTTTACCGAGCAGGGCATTGATGACGGTGCTCTTGCCCCGATTGAACTCGCCGACGACAGCGATCGAGAAGCCGTGGTCGGTGATGCGATCGAGCGCTTGACGAATGATCGCCACCAGCTCATCTTGCTCGAGATGCTCGGCGATCTCGCGAAGCCGTTCGAGCGCGGTGAAGAGCGTCAGCTCGTAGCGGCGGTGACGGTCGAACGAAAACACCTGGCTCACGACACGACCTCCAACGCGCAGATATCGGCGATCTCGGTACGGAAAGCGCGCAGCTGGAGCGCCTGATCCGGAATGAGGCCACACTGGCGGGCGACTTCATGGCGACTGTCGTCGAGCCAGCGGTCGAGATCATGGGCGAGCGTGGCGAAGTGGCGCGCGCAATGATCGCGGAGCGCCGTTTCGGTGTCGAGTTCCCACGTGTACCAGGTCGTCGAGAGGGTGGCGCGGATCACGTCGAGACAGTCGCTGGGGCCGTGACAGGGTGCCAAGATCGTGGCGACGCGGGTGCGAATCAGGTCGAGGTCGAGCATGTGATGGAGCTCACCGCGCTCGGTGGCGTCGTGCTCGGGACGCAGGCGTTCGCGTCGTGCGTTGAGACGGTCGCGTAGCGAGTCATCGGGCTCGGTCGCGGGGAAGGATGCTCGGCGGCGAAGCGCCTCGTGCAGACGTTCCCAAGTCAACGCCAGAGCATGGAGAGAGTCGATCGCCACGTGCAGATGGCCGTGCAGTCGCCGTTGGAGCCGGCTCGCCACCCGGTCGCCCGTTTCTTCGACTCGAACCGCGACATGGCGAAAGAGCGACGCATCGCGAAACGCGCTCACCGCTTTATCCGCATCGATTTCGGCGATCGTGCGTCGACAGGTTTCGATCAGCCGATCGGGTAGCTCGGAACGGATCGGTTGGAGCTCGGCAACGGCGGTGGCTTCCAGCTCTCGTAGGGTGACGAGCTCCCGTTCCTGCATCGCACCGATCGCGTCGAGGATCGGTCGTAGCCGAGCCCATTGATCAGCCGAGCCCGGAGTCGCCGGGGGCAGGTTTCGCAGTCGTCCCTCGATGACTCCGTGCAACATCCGACCGATGCGCTCGAGGCCATCGAGATCCCCGGGTTCGACCATCGAGTCGGCAACGTCGAGCTCGGTGGCGATGGCGCGCAGTCGCTCGAGATCCGTGGACGTTGGGATGATCAAGCGGCCTCCATATCGATCCGCGTACCGAGCTTGGCGTGCAGGGCACCGAGTTGCTCTCGGCTGTCGGCGATGTGTCGATGGATCGCATCCAAGGTGTCGACGACGTCGAGCTCCGGGGAGCGTCGACTGAGAGTGTGGGCGCGTTCGAGCGCCAGTCGCGATGTGGTCAGCAACTCTCTCCGCTGCTCGGCAAGCTCGCCCAGGATGTGTTGAGCAAAGCTGTCGTAGAGCGTGCGGGCTTGTTCTTGGAGGCGATCGCGAATCTGTGGCAACGAGCGCGTCAGCTTGCGTTGAAAGAGCGCGATCTTTTTCTGGTCCTTGGTCTCGTCACGACGGAGGATGTCAGCTCCGAAACGAAACAGCTCGGAGCCGAGGAGCTGGCTGAGATAGTCAGCCGTGTCGAATTCCATCCACAACTCTTGACCGAAGGTCGCCTGACTGGCGGTGTCGTCGAGGGCGCGATGGACCGCGTCGCTCGACGTGAGGTCGCGTATGGTGTTCGACAACCGCGCCCGGCTATGACGCGACAGGGCCAGGATCGCCGGGCGGTGAGCGTCGACACAGCTCGTCAAGGCGGCGCGTAGCGCGTCACTGAGGAAGAAAGGAAAGTGACGCTGAAGGTCGCTGACGGGATGGTCGTCGAGCTGATCGAAGCTGCTCGCCAGGCGGTCGCTGAACCCCGCCAGCCAGCCGCTCGCCTCGCGGGCCATGGCCGCGATCGCGTTTTCGACTTCGGTGAACGTGTCGTCGATCGTACGGTTGAGCGGTGAGCGCTCGTTTTCGTAGTCCGCCAGCCTGGCGTCGACCTGCGCCGGATCCGAACCGAACGAAGCGGCCAGCGTCGTCACCGAAGCGTCGATCTCGTCGAGCAGAGCGGCGGCGTCACCGATGGCACGCTCGAGCTGGATGACGTCCCGGTTCTTGACGATCGATTCGTGGAGATGAGCGCGTAGCGCGTCGAAGCCGGCGGCGAGCGTTTGGCCACGTTCGGGTCTCGGTCGTGTCTCACCGGCTTGGCGCGCCATCTCGTCGGCGGCGCTGACACCGAAGATATGGGCCTCGGGAAGGAGCTTGGCCACCCGTCGACGGATGAGCTCGAGAATCTGTCGCTCGTCGTTCGCGTCACGGATCTTGTCGAGCATGTTGACGACGAAAACGACCTTGGCGAAGTCTTGCGGCATCACCGCCAGCTCGAGGAAATTGCGTTCCGATTCGGACACCGGCTCGAGGGGAGAGAGCAGGTAGAGCACCGCGTCGGCGCGTGCCAGGTAGTCACGCACCTGATCGTCGAAGCGGACGAATAGGTCGCCGGTACCCGGTGTATCGACCAGGCACATACCCTCGAGCCACGCGGTCGGCGAGGTGATGTCGAGATGATCGACCGGTTCGGGTAGCTCGGCGAGGATCGTCTCGAGCTCACTTCGTCGCAGCTCTTCGGGGCGTAACGAGACGCGGCCACCGCTGGCCAGACACGCCTCGACGGTGAGACGCTCGCCGAAACGGATCTCGTTGCACGTGACGGTCTCGGGTGTGACGTCGGTGGTGGCCACGTCGTGACCCAGGAGCGCGTTGACCAGGGTCGATTTGCCACGCTTGAAGTGGCCGATGATAGCGATCGTGAAGTCCGTGGTCGCCCGTTCTCGCACCTGCTCGAAACCGCGTTGCCAACGATTCGCCGTATCGGTGCCGATGACCGCCACATAGCGCTCGCGTTCGAGCTCGTCCTGGAGACGTTCCAAGATCGTCTCCAACTCGTCGTGAAGGGCGCGGGCGTGGTACCAGACGGCTCGACCCATCGCCGAATCGGTATGCACGACACCGTCTTCAGCCGGCCGTGGGCGATCGACGATCTCCGTGATCTCCTCGGCCAAGGAGGCGAGGATTCGGTCCGTTTCGTGATCATCGCCACGCCACACCGGGGTGCCGTTTTTGGGACGCACCTGGAGTCGGCTGAGCCAGGGCACGCTGCGCCAGGCACAGTGGCGGCCGATGATCGGAAAGAGCGTCAGCTCACCGGCTTCGGCCCGTTCGACGAGAGCGGGAAGCTCTTCGTCGAGAATGAACGGCGAGCTCAGAAACTGTTCGGTGATCAGGAGGACGGCCACTGTCGTCTGATCGATCTGCTCCATGAGTCGTTCTTTCCATACCTCGCCAGCTTCGAGGTGGTCGTCGAGCCACAGCTCGATGCCACGATGTCGAAGCACCGAAAGATGGTCCACCAATTCCTTCTTGAGATCCTCGTCCTGGTGGCTATAGCTGAGAAAGACGCGCGCACGTTCACTCATGCCGACGCCTCGAGATCCTCGAGGGGCGGATCATTCGCGGATGAGATGCCGATTACCGCCGCGCACGCCGCGTCGATCTCGGCGAGTGGGTGGGTGTCTGCGGGAGCTTCGATATCGGGACGCCAGCGATAAAGAACCTCACAGCTCGCGAAGAGCCGCATGGCTTCGAGCCGTTTCGGAATCAAGGGGTGGCTTTGGAAGAGCTCTTGAAAGCGCATCGCCGAGGAGCGAATCGATCCGATTTGACGAATGTAGTGATCGATGTCGATCCCTTCGAGCGTGCCCGCGCCACCCGTGGCGACACGGGCCAGGGCGCGTTGCGCCGTGATCAGATCGCCACAGCAGATCAGCCCGGCGCGGTCACAGGTCACCTCCGCGCACCGACTCCAACGCTTCAAGAACAGTTGCACACCGCCACCGACCGCCATCGAAAGCAGCTGGAGTTGGCTTGCCGTGGAGATCAGTTTCATCGCGATACCGACCCCGGCGAGTTTTTCAGTCACCGCCTTGGCCAGCGGATTGACCAGGCTCTGCACCACCGAGTTGTACGCCCCGTGGAGGTTGGCGATGTGCCCGCATTCGTGACCGATCACGAAGAGCCGCTCCTCGGGCGACAGGGCGTCGATCAAGGCGCTCGACAACACCAGCATCGGCTCGATGTCGTCGGTGGCGTAGGTATAGGCGTCCAAGAACGGCGATGGCACGATGAAGATCTGCGGTACGCCGATGCCGAGCTGACGCGCGCATGCGGCGCCCTGGGCGTGAATTTCCGGGAATTGATTCGGCCCGACCGCGACCCCACCCATCATGTGCAGCTGACGCTGAATGGGTGTGATGTGGTGGACGAGCATCCGAGCGACTTTGCGTGCCGGTCCGAAGGCGGTGAGCTTTTGACGCAACACACGGTCCATGTCGAAGGCGTAGTCGGCCACGTCGGCGTGTCGATCATCGCCTGATGCGTCGCGACGCCTGAGGATGAAGTCGCCGAAGTCGAGATTCACCCTCAGGGTCGGATCGAAAGGCTCCGGCTCAGACATGGCGGATATCGGCGAGCTGCAACGACAGTCGCGAAGCCTGTTCGCGAATCCGGGTCACCTCACCGAGCTGATCCTCGAGGTCGTTGCGATGCGACTCGCTCAGCTGGACATCCGAGGCTTTCTTATTCTTCAGATCGTCGAGGTTGGCTTGGGTCTGCTCGATGGTGTCGGTGATCTCGCCCATCACGTCGTTCTCGAGCCGCGCATACACCTCGTCGATCGACGTCGCCATTCGGTTCGCCAAGTCGTTGTCGCGCAGCTGCTCGTCGAGGAATTCGAGCACCTTTTCCTTGTAGCTCTTCTTGAAATTGTCGACCCGGGTGCCACCGAGCAAGGTTCGAGCCGCCAAGCCGCCGGTGAAAATGGAGGCGACACCGATGATCAAAACGGCGGGGAGGGTGATCGGCGCGCCGGCGATCGCCAACGCGACCCCACCCGCCATCGCCGTACCGACGCTCGCCGCGCCGCCGACCGCGGCACCCTTGGCGCCCGCCTCGCGATAGCCCGACCAGATGCCACCGAAACCCGTGAACACCGAGATGGCGGCGGCGAGACTCTCGCTGGCGGCGTTGCGTGGCGCCGTCGGATCCGCTTCGATCATCGAAAACTGTTCGACCACACCGCCCAATGTCTCGCCGACTTGCTCGGCGAAGACTTGCAGCCGGGTGGCCTCCTGACGCAGATCTTTCTCGATCTCGAGCTGGATCCGTTCGCCGGTGCGGTGCGCGACCAGACCGACCGCGGCCGATACCTTCTTGCCGATCTTCTGACTCAGAGCGGGCAATCGCTCCTTGTTCAGCTCCTTGGGATGGATCGTCGCGTCGTCGATGGTCGATTCGACGGCGCGTCGCAGATCGTCTTCGAGCTGGCTGATCAGGGGATGGAGGCGATCGCGGGTGTGGCGGGCGGCCCGGGTGATGTGCGCCGTCTCCTGCTCACGCCGCTCGCGCAATCCCTCGAGCTCGCGTGACGCTTCCGCATAGCGCTGGTCGAACTCGCCTTTCGCCATGTCCATGGCGCCGATTTCGAGGTGGATCTTCTTGGTGATTTCGTTCGCCGAATCGAGGATGCGGTTGACCAGCACCTGGAGGGTGACGACGCCTCGTCCTTCGACCAGAAACGACTCCAAGTCGTTCGTGAACGTCGGGAAAGAGCTTTGTTCGAGAAGAGCCTCGTCGCCGTTGATCTGTGCCTGTAGCGCCTGATAGCCCGAGACCGCGAACACCTTCGGTATCCCGATCTGGCCGCGATAGAGACGATACTCCTCCGAATCCGCGCCGAATTGCTCGGTCAGGCGACGATCCACCGCGGTGGAGATCCGCTGGCCGATGACCTCGACGATCCGCTCTTGTTGTGCCGGATCCGGAATCCGGTCGATCGCCGTCACCACGAAAATCACCCTGCCGAGGTCCTCGAGCAGAAGATGCTGGGTGAGGAAATCGCCTTCCGAGCCCGCGAACGGTGATTCCGGCATGATCACCATGATCGCCGCGTCGACCGTTGGCAGCACCGACAGCGTCACCTCGGTCATGGTCTCTTCATCGTTGAGCCCGGGAGTGTCGATGATGTCGACATTGTTGCGGCAGTATTCGGAGGGGTAGGTGATCACGGCCATCTCGACATTGGCCGCGGTGGTCTCCGATTCAGGGGTCAACTTGGTGACGTACTCCGCCAATTGATCGATCGGTACGGTCTCGATCCGCCCCGGCAGGTCGTCTTCGCTGCGAAATTGAATTTGCGCCGACGGCGTCGGGCCGTAGGTGATCCGGTTGAGGGTCGCCGAACAGGGGAGGACGTCCGCCGGTAGGATCTCGCGACCGAGCAGAGCGTTGATGAACGTGCTCTTGCCTCGTTTGAACTCTCCGACCACCGCGATCGAGAAGCGATTCTCCTCGGTTCGGGTGAGGGCCTGATCGATGCGTTCGACGATGCTCGCGCTCAGACCGAGCTTGTTCGCCAGATCACGCAGACGACTCAGATCCTTGACGCAGCTGAGCTCGGTCTTGCGATAGTCGATAAAGCTGCCCACCCGTTGGCCCGAGTCGGCGGCGCTCGAAGGGTCGGTGGCGTTCGAATCGTCGGCAGACGTCATATCGGTCATGAGGTTCCCTCCCAGTCTCGGTCTTCATGTGCCGGATGAGTGTGCTCGATGCATAGGGTCGAGCGAGGATAGGCTTTGCCCTGATTTGGTTCAAGAGTCTAACGTGTGCTCGGTGGATGGCATGCTCTTCACGACCAAACGCGCGAGCATTCGATTCGAGAGGTCAAATCGGTTTGCCTGATAGCCTTCGCTCATGCCCCACGGCTATCGACTCGGTCTCCCGCAATGGTCGGAGAAGCATTGGATCGGCACGGTCTTCCCGCCGAAGACCAAGAACACCGATTTTCTCGCCCGGTATACCGATGTGTTCGGGACGGTCGAGGGCAACACCACGTTCTACAGCGAACCGTCACCGGAGACGGTGGCCAAATGGCGCGACGCGACCCCGGAGTCGTTCCGCTTCGCCTTCAAGCTGCCGCGCTTCGTCACCCACGAGCTCAAGCTCGGCGAGGGCGCCGAGGTGCAGACCGAGCATTTTCTGTATCGCATGGAGCCGCTCGGCGCGCGCCTCGGGCCGTTCATGGTGCAGCTGCCGCCGAGCTTCGGGCCGCGCCAGCTGAAGGCGCTCGATCGCTTTCTCGAGGCCCTGCCAAAAAACCATTGCATGACGGTGGAGCTGCGTCACCCGGCGTTCTACGCCTCGATGGAAACGCTCGGCGAAGCCGATGCGTTGCTC
>JBCDBH010000170.1:0-12306 GCA_039184055.1 Acidobacteriota bacterium | reverse complement strand
CTCGAACCCACCCTCAAAGAGCTCGACGACGACGCCCTGCGGGGCAAGACCGCCGACTTCAAAGCACGGCTCGAGGCCGGCGAAACCCTGGACGACCTTCTGGTCGAGGCGTTCGCCGTAGTTCGTGAAGCCGCCGTGCGCACGCTCGGTATGCGTCACTACGACGTCCAGCTGATCGGTGGCATCGTGCTGCATCAAGGCAAGATCGCCGAAATGAAAACCGGCGAAGGTAAGACGCTGTCGTCGACCTTGCCGGTGTATCTCAACGCTCTCGCGGACAACGGTGTGCACGTCGTGACCGTCAACGACTATCTGGCGAGTCGTGACGCCGATTGGATGCGGCCGATCTACGAGGCTCTCGGCATGACCGTCGGAGCCATCCAGCACAACATGCGCGACGAGGAGCGCCAGAAGGCCTACGGCGCCGACATCACGTACGGCACCAACAACGAGTTCGGCTTCGACTATCTGCGCGACAACATGAAATTCGAACGGGATCGCATGGTGCAGCGCGGGCATCAATTCGCCATCGTCGACGAGGTCGACTCGATCCTGATCGACGAAGCGCGTACCCCGCTGATTATTTCCGGACCGTCCGAACAGTCGACCGACAAATACCGCCAGATCAACTCGCTCGTGCCCAAGCTCGAACGTGGTGAAGAGCACGAAGACGAAGACGGCGTCAAGCACACCACGGGCGACTTCCTGATCGACGAAAAAGCGCAGACCGTCAGCTTGACCGAGGACGGTGTCACCAAGGCGGAAAAGCTGCTCGGGGTCGCCAACCTGTACGACCTGCAGAACATCGAGGCCCTGCACGCGATCAACCAGGGCCTGCGTGCCCACCACCTCTTCGAGCGCGACGTCGACTACCTGATCAAAGACGGTCAGGTGGTGATCGTCGACGAATTCACCGGTCGCATGATGCCCGGACGCCGCTGGTCCGACGGTCTCCATCAAGCCGTCGAAGCCAAGGAAGGCGTCAAGATCGAGCGGGAGAACCAGACGCTCGCGACGATCACCTTCCAGAACTACTTCCGGATGTACGAAAAGCTCTCCGGTATGACCGGTACCGCCGAAACCGAAGAAGCTGAATTCGGCGAGATCTACGATCTCGACGTGGTGGTGATCCCCACCAATCGCCCTCTGGCGCGTATCGATTCCGCTGATCTCGTCTATCGCTCCGAAAAGGAGAAGTGGGACGCCGTGGTCGAGGAAATCCGCGCGTGCCACGAGAACGGCCAACCGACCCTGGTCGGCACGATCTCGATCGAGAAGAGCGAGATGCTCTCCAAGCGCCTCAAGCGCGCCGGCGTGCGTCACAACGTGCTCAACGCCAAACACCATGGCAAAGAAGCTTCGATCGTCGCCCAGGCCGGCCGCAAGGGCTCGGTGACCATCGCCACCAACATGGCCGGTCGTGGCACCGACATCGTGCTCGGTGGCAACGCCGAGGGTCTCGCCCTCGCCGAGGTCACCCCGGAAAAGGATGCCGATCGATTCGCCACCTTGCTCGCGACCTACAAGGAGCAATGCAAAGCCGAACGTGAGGAAGTGCTCGAGGCCGGCGGCCTGCACATTCTCGGCACGGAGCGACACGAATCACGACGGATCGACAACCAGCTCCGTGGTCGTTCGGGTCGTCAGGGCGACAAGGGCTCGTCGCGTTTCTTCCTCTCGCTCGAAGACGATCTGATGCGGATCTTCGGCTCCGACCGCGTGCAGGGCCTGATGCACCGTCTCACCGAAGAAGGTGAAGCGATCGAGCACAAGATGGTGTCGCGGGCCATCGAACGCGCCCAGACCCAGGTCGAGGGTCGCAACTTCGATATCCGTAAGCATCTGCTGAAGTACGACGACGTCATGAACAAACAGCGCGAGGCGATCTACGACCTGCGCACCGAAGTTCTCGACGGCGAAGCCGGACGCACGTACGTCATGGGGCTCAGCCGCGACATCATCGACGATTCGGTCGACAAGCACTGTCCACCCGAGCGCGATCCGCGTGATTGGGAGCTCGACCAGCTCGCCTCCGAGTTCCGCACCGCCTTCGACATCGACGTCGCTGGCCTCGATATCGATCTCGAAGAGCTCGGCGTCGATGAGCTCAAGGAAGAGCTCGGCAACGCGATCGAGAGCAAATACGTCTCCAAGGAAGAACGTCTCGGCGCCGACGCCATGCGCACGCTCGAACGCAGCATCATGCTGCACGTCGTCGATGGCCTGTGGAAAGACCACCTCCTCGCACTCGATCAGCTCAAGGAGGGCATCAACCTCCGCGGCTACGGCCAGCGCGATCCGGTCAACGAGTACAAGCGCGAGAGCTTCGAGCTCTTCCAGGAAATGAAGACTCGGATGGAAGACAAGATCATTTCCGACGTCTTCCGCGCCGAGCCGGTCAGCCAAGAAGAGATGGAGCGCTATCAAGAGCGTATGCGTGCCGCCGCACGGAAACGTCTCGACGCCGCCGCGGCCGCGCAACGCGCCGCCGGCTCGGGTAACAACGCCAAGCCCAAACCGGTGCGAGTCGCCGCCAAGGTCGGTCGGAACGACCCTTGCCCGTGTGGCTCGGGCAAGAAATACAAGAAATGCTGCGGCACGGCCGAGGCACTCGCCGCGGCCATGGCCTCGTAGTCGAGGCGAACCCGACATAGACCAGTCAATCTGCTAAAGTTGTAGCGTTTCCCCTGATCTACATGGGAGCCGGCGCGAGATCATGAACGTGGCTCGCGCTTCTCCCCTCTAATGAGCTACGGAGACGTTACATGTCGCCCAAGTCGAACCCGGCCCAGGCGGCCGGGAATCCACCTCCCCGACCCAATCTGTCGGTCCTTGGGCAGACCTCGCGCTTCTATCGCGATCCGATCAAGCTGCTGCGCGACACCCAAGAGGAATGTGGCGACGTTTTCGAGCTCGAGATTCTCGGCATGGGCAAGTGGATCTTCTTCTGCTCACCCGAAGCGAGCCATACCGTCTTCCGCGCCGCCCCCGACACGCTTCTGGCGGGCAAAGCCCACGCGACCTTTCACGGCGCGTTTCTCGGCTATGACGCTCTCGCCACCCTAGACGGCTCGCGTCACTACGAACGACGCCGCATGATCTTGCCTGCCTTGAACGGTAGGCCGGCGCTCCGTCATCTGCCCACCATCCACCAGTTGGCGGTCGACACCATCGAGCGCATGCCCACCGACTCGAGCTTCTCTTTGCTCTCCTACGCGCATCGTCTGTCGCTCGAGGTCATGGTGCACGTCGTCTTCGAAAGCAAAGCCGACGACACCAAGACGGTCGTCCTCGAGCTCTTCGACGACTACATGAAGAAGACGATGCACTCACCGCTGGCTCGTCTTCCCTTTCTTCAGCACGATCTCGGCGGATGGAGCCCGTGGGGCAAAATCCTCCGTCTGCGAACCCATATTCGCCAGATCTTCCTCGACCTGGTCCAAACGCGTCGACGCCATCTCGATCCCGATCATCCCGAAGACCTGCTCGCCCAGCTCTTGGTTGCCGAGCACGGCGAAGGCGCCAAGCTCGATGACGAATCGATCGTCGACGAGCTTCTCACCCTCTTGTTCACGGGTCACGAAACTCCGGCGTCCTTGCTGACCTGGATCTTCGAACACATGCTGGACAATCCGGACATCGAGCGTGAGATGCGCGACGAAGTCGAGCGCGTCCTGGGAGACGAACCCATCCGGGTCGAGCATCTCCGCCAGCTGCCCTACCTCGACGCCGTCGTACAAGAAGGTTTACGCATCGCACCGATCGCCCCGTTGACCGCCGCGCGCTACGTCGAAAAACCTTTTGAACTATGCGGATATACGATCGAGTCGGGCAGAACGATCGCCCATGCTTTTCATACCCAGGTGAATCGAGACGACATTTTTCCCGACCCTGGGCCCTTCGACCCCAAACGCTTTCTCGAACGCGACTACAGCCTCGACGAATGGGCGCCTTTTGGCGGTGGCCGGCGATTGTGCACAGGCCGTGGCCTCGCCGAGATCGAAATGACGGTAGTCTTGGCAACGATGCTCCAGCATCTGCGTGTTCGCCCCGTCAAGGCAAAGCGATCCGTGGAGCGAAGCGGCATCATGTACGTGCCTGAAGGGGGTCTCGAGCTCACGATTGAAAGATCGATGTAACGTCTCGATTTTTCTTGCCCGAGCCCTTTTCTACCGGACGGTCGGATGGTAAGGTCCGCCTGACTTTATCGTTCGCACAATACGCCAGCTTCAGTACCCGATACGACGAGCAGGAGGGGACCCATGTCGGATCGCGAAGGAGGGGGAGTGTGCCCTGTGCACTCCGCCCAAGGAACGGCTACGCCATCTTCATCGACCGGTGACGCCGTGGCCACCGCCACGTCGCCGCCCCCCGGTCCCAAGCCCGCCCCGGTGCTCGGCTGGCGAGGCAATGCTCTGAGCTTTTTCAAGAATCCGATCGCCACGATGCGTCAGCTACGCGCCGACCATGGTGATGTCGTCCGCCTGGTGGCCCACCGCCACCCACCGATTTTTCACCAGCCCAGTGGTGATGAGCGGGTGTCCTTGGTCTTCGGCTTCGGACCCGAAGCCAATCGCGCGATCTTGACCGACACCGAAACGTACATCACGAGCAAGCCACGGGGCCCGAAAACCGAGGTCGCCGACCAGCTCGGACAGAACATCCTGTTTATGAATGGCGAGCTCCATCGCTCACGTCGTCGCATGCTCATGCCCGCGTTCACCCGCGACAGCCTCAAATCGCATCACGACGAAACGGTCAACGAGACCGTGCGGACGCTGGCGCAATGGCAAAACGGCGCGCAGGTCGACGTGCTCGCGGAGATGTCTGGATTGACCGCCAGGATCGCCAGCCGTGCGCTTCTCGGCCTGGATCCACAGGCCGACCAGAACGACATCGCCGTCACCATGCGCCGGGTGGTGAACAGTATGTTCTCGCCCGCGACGCTCGTACCGATCGATCTTCCCGGTACGCCTTTTCGACGTCTTCGTCGCGACATGGAGACGACCCGCGACTGTTTGCTGGACTGGATCGCACGGCGGCGACGTGAGGGCACCGAAAGCTCGGACATCCTCGCCCAAATGATTGCGATTCGCGACGAGGACGGCACCTCGCTTTCCGATGACGAGCTCGTGGCCCAAAGCTTCGTGCTCTTCTTCGCCGGACACGACACGACATCGTGCGCGCTCACCTGGACGCTCTTTCTCCTCGAGCGTCACCCCGACGTGCTCGAAGCCTTGGCCGAGGAGGTCGCCGAGCATCTGGGCGACGAGCCACCGGCCTACGAGCAGCTCTACGCCCTGCCGCTGCTCGATCGAGTGATCAAGGAGAGCCTGCGACTTCTTCCACCGAGCGTGATGTTCCCGCGCAGCGTGGCACGCGAAACCAGCCTTTTGGGTCATCGCCTGCTGCCGGGTGACGAAGTGTTGTTCAGCCCCTACATCACCCATCAAGATGCGTCGATCTACCCCGATCCTTCCCGCTTCCTCCCGGATCGCTGGATCGATCGCAAAGTGAGTGCCTACGAGCACCTTCCTTTTGGTGCCGGCCCTCGACGGTGTCTCGGTGGCGCGTTCGGCGCGATGCAATTGCGCATCATCGTTCCCATGGTTTTGCAACGTTGGCGGTACTCGATCGTTCCCGGAACCCGGATCGACCCTCATGTCAACGTCGTGATGTCGCCGAAAGGCGGTTTACCCGTGACAGTCCACCAACCCGGAGCACAGCCGAAGACTGTCTCGCGAATCGGTGGCTATATTTCAGAAATGGTAGGAGGTGTGTCTTGACCAACTCGACTCAGTCGTTGGCCACAGGGGAGTCCATGGCGGGTAATCCGCTACGTGTCTTGAAGATCGCCAACGCTTTTCTCGAAACGCAGATCGTCTACGTTGCAATCCATCTCGACATCATCGAGCTGGTATCCGATGGGATCGACACCGTCGAGGCGATCGCGACCCGTGTCGACGCTAATCCCGACGGCCTCGGTCGACTGCTTCGCGGTCTCGCTTGGCTCGAGCTCCTCGAAGAGCAGATCACCGCCGGCACCCGGCACTATCGCGTCACGCCTCTGGGCATGTTGATCCGTCGTGGTCAACCGCTACGCGACGTGATCGAGGGTAACGGGCATTGGGGCTACCGAGCGGTGGCCGACCTCCTGCACGCGGTCAAAACGGGCGAACCCGTTTACGAGGTCATCTTTGGCGCGACGTTCTTCGAGTACCAGAATAGAGATAGTGTTTCGTCTCGAAATTTCAATGCAATTATGTCTGCATTGACGAAAGAGACGATAAGCGACGTCCTCGCCGCCTATGACTTCGCGCAAAGCAAGCTCGTGGTGGATTTGGGTGGCAACACCGGCACCATGCTCCTCGGCCTGCTCACCGCGCACCCTCATCTCCAAGGCGTCGTCTTCGATCGCCCCGTGCTCGAAGAGGCGGCCATCGAGTCGATTCACAAGGCGGGCCAGGACGATCGCTGCCGTTTCCAACCGGGTGACTTCTTCAAACAAGTCATCCCGGCAGGTGCCGACTGCTACATCCTTTCCCAGATCCTGCACGACTGGACGGACGACGACTGCATTCGCATTCTCGAGGAGATTCGACTCGCCCTACCCGACAACGGTCGCCTGCTCATCGTCGAGCAGCTCCTCCCAGAACGGGTCGACGGCCAATCCGCCGCCGTGGTCATGGATCTCTACATGTTGGTGACCACCGGAGGTCGGGAACGCACCGAAGGTCAATACCGCCAGCTTCTCGAGGCGGCGGGTTTCGATCTCGCCCAAACCTACCTCCGCCCCGATTCCCCACGCGCCGTTCTCGAAGCGGTTCCGTCAGCCAGCTGAAAGAAAAAACCCCGGCCGGGTCGTACCCGCCGGGGCTTCTTTCCGAACCGAACGGTGTGATCAGAAGCTAGCCGAGAAACTGAGGATCCAGTAATCACCGTCCTCGAAGCTCAGCTGCGACGCGTCGAACCCGATCGGGAACGGAAACTCCGGCACGAAGACCGGGTTGAGCAAGAGCTGGCCGGCCTCGACCTGGTGATACTCGAGCTTGAGAACCAGATTCGGCGCAAACAGGTAGTTCAGCGCGAAACCGATGTCCTCACGGGCATCGATATCGGTCGAGCCGCTGATCACCGGCAATCCGGTCACGTTCTGAATGCTGCCACGGTCGAAGTCGCTGGTGCGCTCCTCGTATTGCGCATACACCCGGAACGCATCGGTGAAGTGATAGCCGACCTGCACGTAGAAGTCGTCACGCGGGATCTCGAAGAGCACGGACGTCTCCTCGAGCGTCTCGCTCCGGAACTCACTGCGAACGACGAATTTCTCGCCAGCGTAGTCGAGCGACAGGTGGTACGAATCGACCTTCGCGTTGCCATCCACGGGCCGCACGAAACCTTCCTGACCGCCCACCGTGTCGTGCTCTTCAGCGCCGACACCGAAACGCAAGCCATCGACCGGGGTGTTCAGCCACAGCTGGAAACCGATCGCATCTTCACTGGTGGCGATCGCGGCCGGCGCAGCCGCGCCGATGGCGAGCTCTACCAGATCGTACTCACCGTAATAGACATCGGCTTCGAGCGCCCACTCCGAGAGCGGGAAAAAGGTGTGCGACAACACCACGCCGTCGATCGTTTCACTGGTGAAGGTACCTTCGTTGTAGAAGGTGTAGGCCGGGCGATAGAACGGCAGCAGCGTGCCGACGTCGCGGATCTCGTTGAAGATACCGAGCGGAATCTGCACGCGTCCGAGCTTGATCGACGTGTTGTCGGTCAAGCGCCGCTCGTAGAACGCCCAATCGAGCTCGACGTCGTCTTCGAGCTCTTCGCCCGGGGTGTCACCGAGCGAACGACTCGAAAACTGCACGACCATGATGTCGCGATCACTGATCTCGTAGCGAAATTGGATCGCCAGGTTGCGATACGCGGTGGTGCCGTCCTCCGGAATACCCAGCGCCAGCTCGTCGGTGACCGGGCCACCGTCGACGAACGAACCTTCCGCGTACGCCTGGGTCAGATAACCGTGGATCGTCAGCCGTTCGAGCGCCTTGCGCAACGACGATTGCCCACCGCCATCACCTTGCTTCTTGGCTTCGCCACCCGTGTCTTCCGCCATGGCGCGCTGCAGCTCGAGACTCTTCTCTTCCACCGGATCGACGGCACTGTCGCCGGGCGTCGCCCAGAGAGGCATGGCGAGCATCGAGCTCATCGCCAGTCCTAGAGCAAATCGTTGCCATGGTTTCAATACGTCGCGCATCATGCCTCCTAGCAAAGTAGCGATCTCGGTGGTGAGCCCACGGGCTCGACACTGGCTCGACCGTCGAACCGGCTGCATAGCGTGGTCGACGAACCGGCTCCGCTGGTTAAGTACAGAGAACTTCTTAGACGATAACACGGAACGAATGAAGCCGGCTACCAAGTCTCTGGCAGGCTGCACAGGGATAACGCCTCCTCATCACATTCCGAGAGATTCACGTGCCATCGAAGAGGTCGATGGCGACCCGCTTTGAACTCGATATCTCGACCGTCGACTCGCGTTCTTCGACTTTGCGATCGTAGGGACGTACTATCGACATCATGTCGACCGATTTGCCACGCGACGATTCCACCTTTATCGACTCGAACGACGCCTTGCTCGCCGTCGCCGACGACTGGCGTGATGTCGACATCGTCGGGATCGATACCGAGTTCGTCCGCACGCGTACCTTTTTCGCCAAGCTCGGATTGATCCAGCTGCGTCATGGCGAGCAGTCGATCCTCATCGACCCCGTCGCGCTGACGGATCTCGAACCGTTGCGTCATCTGCTCCATGACTCGGGAGCGCTGGTGGTCCTTCACGCCGCCGCCGAGGATCTGGAGGTCTTGCATCATCGCTTCGGGATCTTCCCCACACGGTTGGCCGACACGCAAATCGCCGCCGCGTTCGCTGGTTTCGGTTTTCAAGTTGGGTATCAGCGGCTCGTTCAAGAGCTCTTCGGGGTCACCCTGCCCAAAGGCCAGACCCGTACCGATTGGATGCAACGTCCACTGTCCCATGCACAACTGCGCTACGCGGCCCTCGACGTAAAGTTTCTGATCGATTTGTGGGGCGCCCTCCGGGAGCGCCTCGAATCGAGAGGATATGTGTCGTGGGCCCTGGAAGAAGCCGCGAAACTCTCGGACGTCGATCGCTTTCTTCCCCGTCTCGAGGACGCTTATCTGCGCATCAAGGGCCGTGGCAAATTGAATCGGCGCCAGCTGGGCGCCCTGCAGATCTTCGCCGCCTGGCGTGAAAACGAAGCACGCGAGCGCGACGTGCCACGAAGCTTCGTCGTCGACGACCCGACCCTGCTCACCTTGGCACGCTTCGCCCCGACCGATCGCAAGGCGCTCTACCGGATCGAAACCCTCAAACCGGGTGATCGCAAACGTTACGGCGAGGCCTTGTTGGAGCGCAGTGCCCACGCCCGCCGGCTGTCGGTCGACGAGCTGCCGAACAAACCCGCACAGCCACCGGCTCCGGACCGCGACCTGGTGCGAGCGCTACGCGCCCTGGTCGACGAAAAAGCTCGCGACCTCGACCTTCCCCCCGAGCTCCTGGCGACGCGACGCGCGATCACCGCGGTCGCGCAACGCGTCATCGCCGGCAACGACGATCCATGCCCCTCGGAGCTCGATGGCTGGCGTCGCGAGATCATCGCGCAACCACTCGCCGATCGAGCCCGCGACATCCTCGGCGCGTCCTGACACCCCTACCCAAGTCACACACCGATCGCTCGCCTAGCACCCCACATCCGCCAAATACATCCGCCACGGCTTCCAGCCCACCACACGCTATGCCATCATCACATACGCAACACAATCCCCACTCATACAGTGACACTCACTGACATGTCACGAAAACGCACAGAGAAACCGTCTTGACCCCGATCGATCACGAGAGTACGCTAGTAGGGCCCTGATCGCTTGGAAAGCTTTCGTTGTCGAGCCCATATCGGTACCCCCCTCACGGCGGTACTCTGAACATAGGCTCGGTTCCCAACGAGCTCGGAAACGATTTCGAGTCTTCCGGTCACCTGGCCGAGACGTCCTGGCGGAGCTCTGCTCGGCGGTGGACACGCCATGAGGGCAAGTGATCCCTGACGGCAACCGAATCGCCAAGATTCCGCGTCGGTGGCTAGCTCCAACGTAGCCACCAAGGTACACTCCGCGCGGAGGGACATGATTTACCCCATCCCGATCGAGGATGATCGCGGACCTGGCGAGGTTTCGTCCCGGCTGCTTTGCTTCTTTGGGACTTGGGGAGGACGATTTTGGCAATGCATAAGTTGGCCCAACAGCAGTCATCCTCGACTGCCTTCCGTCTCGAATTCCATCCCGAGGCGAGCCTCTCGTCAGCCCTTGTCACCTACTTGCACGCCATCGGAGTCGAACAGAGCTTTGGCATCATCGGTGGCGCCATCGGCGTCCTCTATGACGCGCTCGAAGACAGCGCGATCCAAGTTCGACACTTCCGCCACGAATCCGGTGCCGCTTTCGCCGCCACCGAAGCCCACTTCGCCACCAACAAGCCGACCCTCGTCTTCACCACCACCGGCCCTGGCCTGCTCAACGCGCTGACCGGTATGACCGCCGCCAAATGGGACGGCGCCAAAGTGGTGATGATCTCCGGCTCGACCAGCGCCCCCCAGCGTGGCCGCTGGGCGACCCAAGAATCGAGCTCCTACACCATGTCGCAAGACGCCCTTTACTGCCGCGGGCCACTCTTCGACTACGGTGTTCGCGTCGAGCATCCGGCCGAGTTCCAAGCGGTCAGCCGCCGTCTCGGCGCCGGCCTGCTCCGCCCGGGCGGCTTCATCGCCCACGTCAGCATTCCGATCAGCCTGCAGTCGAGCCGCATCGATCTGCCGCCACAGGGCGTTCTGACCCGCGTCACCGCTCCCACCGTGGCGACGGACGATCTCGACACCTGTATCGACTTGCTGAGCCAGGGCTCCTTCGCCATCTGGCTCGGCTTCGGCGCTCGTGACGCCGCCCCGGCGGTCCGCAAACTGATCGAAAAAACCGGCGCGCCCGTCTTCTGCTCACCACGCGCCAAAGGCATCATTCCCGAGCATCACCCGCGCTTCGTCGGTGTCACCGGTATCGGTGGCCACCACTCGGTCAGCGAATACATGCTGCAATACCGGCCCGAGCGCGTCCTCGTCCTGGGTACCCGACTCGGCGAAGCGACCTCCTTCTGGGATCGCGACCTCGTGCCCGAGCACGGCTTCGTCCACGTCGACCTCGATCCCGAAGTGCCCGGCTCCGCCTACCCGGACGTCCCGACCATCGGCATCCAGGCCGAAGTCGGCAGCTTTCTCGAAGGCCTCATCGACCGCTGGCCCCACGACGTCTCATCCAAAGTCGCCAGCGAACCCATCGTCATGCCGATCCGCGACGAGCTCGGCCCCCTGCGTGAAGAAGGCCCGGTCCGTCCGCAGGCGCTCATGCGCGCCATCCAGCGCAAGGTCGTCAACGAGACCGAAGCCCTCGTGATGAGCGAATGCGGCAACTCCTTCGCCTGGTGCAACCACCACCTGCGCTTCCCGTCGGCCAAACGCTATCGGGTCAGCACCCTCTTCGGCTCCATGGGTCATTGCGCCGCTGGCGTCGTCGGCGCCGCCATGGCGCGTGCCGGCAAAGCCGTCGCCATCACCGGTGACGGCTCCATGCTCATGAACTCCGAGATCTCCACCGCGGTGCAATACAACACCCAAGCCGTGTGGATCGTCCTCAACGACGCCGGCTACGGCATGTGCGAAAGCGGCCAAAAAGTCCTCGGACTCAACAGCGGCCAGCTCTCCATGCCCTCCGTCGACTTCGTCAGCTTCGCCCGCTCCATGGGCGCCGACGGCATTCGCGTCAAACGCGAAACCGACCTCGAAGCCGCCCTCGAACAAGCCATGACCGCGATCAAACCCTTCGTCGTCGACGTCGTCATCGACCGCGACGAACCCTCCCCGCTCATGGAACGTTTCGAAAGCCTGCTCCGCCAGGGAAGCTCGAAGAGCTTCGCCGGTTGGGATATTTGATCGCTCGTCCCCGCTAGCCTCGTACGCCTCCACAAACGCATCTGATCCATTCGTCTCTGTGGCGGCAGTTGGCCCTGTTGACATTTTGCATCGCGCTAGTTGACCTAAAACTCCAAGAACCACCCCACCCCATCCACCAAACCAAATATAAATCCAGGATGAAGACGATTTCGATCGCCATTTTTCAAAATAAATGCCGTCCGCAACGGTTGCAATCGGCTTGAAATCGATTTCGAGGCGATCGGAACGGTTG
>JBCDBH010000169.1:0-12332 GCA_039184055.1 Acidobacteriota bacterium | reverse complement strand
TTCGGTGGCGGCACGCCATCCTTGCTCGAAGAAGCCGCCCTCGGCTCGCTTCTCGATTCCCTGCGGCGACGACTGCCTATCGCAGCCGACGCACAGCTCTTTTTCGAAGCCAATCCTGAAGACATCGATCACGACGCATTACGCGCCTGGCGTCGACTCGGCGTGAGCTATCTGTCGCTCGGCGTGCAATCCTTCGACGACGACGCCCTCGCCTTTCTCGGCCGCCGCCACGATGGTGAGCAAGCCCGAACCGCCGCTCGCGACGCGTGCCGAGCGGGATTCGACACGGTCTCCATCGACCTGATCTATGCGCTGCCGAAACAGAGCGAAGCCGCCTGGCGGCGGCAGCTGGATCTTGCGATCGAGCTCGGCTCCGGGCATCTCTCGTGTTATCAGCTCACCATCGAACCCGCGACCCCATTCGGCAAGCAATTCGACCGAGGTGAGCTGACCCCGCCGCCTCAGACCCATCAAGCCGACCTCTTCCACCTCACCCACACCCACCTCGACGCCGCTGGATATCGCGGCTATGAGGTATCGAATTTCGCCCGTTCAGATGCACATCGTAGCCGGCACAACCAGAAATACTGGACCGGTCGCGCCTATCTGGGAATCGGTCCGTCAGCCCATTCGTTCGACGGTCACAACACGCGCTGGTGGAACGATCGTCATCTCGAACGGTGGCGACGTCGCCTGCTGGCGGGTGAGCGTCCGATCGCGGGAGAAGAAGAGCTCGATGAGCGGGAACGCGCTGTCGAACGTCTGATCCTCGGCTTCCGGACCCGCGATGGGATCGACCTCGCGGTCTTTCGTGACCATACGGGTATCGACCTCACCACCACCGACGCCGAAGTGATCGATGAAGCCATCGGTGCCGGCCATCTCGAGCTCGTCCAAGGCCGCCTCCGCCCCACCCTCATCGGTATGGCGATCGCCGACACCCTGGTGGCACGCTTCACTCTCGACCCGTGAGCTCATGTCCGCCGCGTTCTGGGTGAAAAGGCATTGAGCGACAATGTCTGTCACCCAACACTGACAATTTGTCGCTGTACTCAGCGAAAGCGCTCACGAGGCGATTCGGTACGAACCCTAGCTGAATACTCGAGGTTCCGCATGTCTCACCGACATCGAAACGAGCCGTTCGCTGCTACGACGTTTGACGAGGCATGCGGGCTGGACGTTTCGACTGCGCATTATCTCCTGGCACAGATCCTGCTACATCATATAGACGGGGATCTATGAGGCCCGGCGTCACGACTCGGTGACAACGGAACGACACGGGAGAGTACGTTGGGTTCTAGTCATCAAAGCGGCGAACATGCCCGCCACCGTATCGTCTGCGCTTGGTGTGACGGCGAAATGGTCCCCGGCCCTCCGGATCACACCAGCCATGGCATCTGCGAGGAATGTCGGCGTCTGTATTTCTCGGACGGGCCGCTGGCGCTTCCGATCAACGACGTCGCCAACGACGACTGATCAGGAGCCTTCCATGGCCACGGGGCGTGGCTCGGAGATCCGCAAACGGCCGCGTTTGATCCGTTCGACCGCGGTCGACACCTCGAGACCGAGCCATACCTTGAGTCCGCTGATCAGCATCGCCGCGGCCTTGTGGCGGAGACCGGGCGTCCCCCCGTACAGCCGCCAGCCGGCGTTTTTACGGCCATAGATACCGATGCGGCGGCGGAATCGCGCCAGGGTGGTCAGGCGGCGACGATACGCGCCGATCACGCGATAGACCACCGGATTATGTGGAAACGGTCCGCCAAAGGTCGGATAGCGCAACATCTCCAGTTCTTCGTAAGCGGGCGAAACGACACCCATGTAGTACAGCGCTGTATCGAGCAGATACGCCGCGGTGATCAGCTCGGCGTCACCCATGAGCTCGTATTTGTCGCGATAGATCGCTTCGAACCACCGATCGTAGCTGACCTCGAATTGCTCGTTGTGCGACTCGATCGCGGCAGCTAGGCGCTCAGGGTCACCCTCGCCCGCGAAGTGTGCTTTGAGATCGTCTTCGAGCACCCGAGCCGTGGCGAAGATCGACATGGCCGCATGATCGAGACCGGGGCTGTAGTACGGGTCGATAAACGACGCGGCGTCGCCGACCAAGGCCCAACCTCGATCCATATAGCGTCGACTGCGGTAGGGCAGGTGATGGAGCGCGTTGAAATCCTCGCCACTCTCGTCGGCGATGATCTCGGCATCCGCCACCAAATCTTTCAACCCGGCCTGAGACCGCAGAAACGCCTCGTATCGTTCACGCTTGGTGCCGGTGCTCGGTGGCTGCCAGAGCTTCTTGTTCCACACCAAGCCGATCGATGTTTCACCACCAGCGAGCGGGATGACCCAACACCACCAGCCATAGCCGGTGAAATGGTTGGTGGCCAGCCGCCGAGCCGAGAACATCTCGGGAAGCCCTGGAGCCCGTGGATCGGCGCCGAGCAGATCGGGACTATCGAGATCGGCGACTCCCCGCCACCGTCCCCACATCGCGGCGGTCGGATGACCGTCGAACCGCTCGTGCAATTTCATCCGCCGCGCCAAGACCGCCTGACGACCGGTCGCGTCGACCACCCAGCGGGTCGTCACCTCGTGATGCTCACCGTCCTCTTCGATCGTCAAGCGGCTTTCCGGCCACCCGAGATCGAACTCACGCAGGCGTGCCGGACGCCGAACTTCGATGCCTTCATCGGCGGCCAGCGCCAGCATGTACTGGTCGAGTCGCGCCCGATCGAGCTGAAAGGACGGTAACCGTGGCACCTCGCGCGGGCCGACCTCGGTCATCTCGGCCAACGAACGACCGGGATGATCGGCCAGCCAATACCGCAGACCGTGTTTGGGAAGGTGCTCGCGTGACAGGTGATCGTAGATCCCGAGCACCCGATGCAAGAAGAGCGAAGAGATCTCGACCGTCGCCTCGCCGACGCGGCGACCAAACTGCTCCGAACGCTCGATGACCAACACGCGAGCATCCGGGTTCCAACGCTTGACGAGCACCGCGGTCGCGGTGCCACTAAAGGCTCCGCCGACGACCACGAGGTCGTAATCCGGCCGTTCGCTTCCTGGGCTCGACATCTTCTGCATCATGTACCTTGTTTCGCCATGGAGCCGACTTCGGATGCTTCACCGCCTCGGGCTTGGCGAGCGATCCAACGATCGATGATTTCACCGAGAACATCGAGTGGAACCGGACCATAGCCCAGCACTTCGTCGTGAAACGCGCGGATGTCGAAATCGTTCCCCATCGCTTCTTCGGCCCGCGCACGCAGCTTGCGAATCTCGAGCTCGCCCATCTTGTAACCCAGAGCTTGACCGGGCCAGGCGATATAGCGATCGATTTCAGTGGTGATCTCGTGGATCGACAACGCGGTGTGGGTGGCCATGTAGTCGATCGCCCGCTGTCGGTCCCAGCCCAGAGCGTGCATACCGGTATCGACCACCAGCCGCACGGCGCGCCACATCTCGTAGGTCAGCCGACCAAAATCGCTGTACGGGTCTTCGTAGAACCCGACTTCGAGACCGAGACGCTCCGAATAGAGCGCCCAGCCTTCCCCGTAGGCGACGATATAGCCGTAGCGTCGGAATGGTGGCAGATCGTCCATCTCCATATGTAGGGCGATTTGCAGGTGATGCCCGGGTACCGCCTCGTGCAGGCTCAACGCCTCGAGCGTATAGAGCGGCCGACTCTCGACCTTGTAGGTATTGACGAAATACGTTCCGGCACGCGAGCCGTCACCAGCCGGCGGGCCGTAATAGGCCCCGGTGGTCTTGGGAGCGATGAAGCTGGGGATCTGGCGCACACCGTAGGGCGTGCGAGGCAAACGCGTGAACAACCGGGGCAGCTCACCGTCCATCCGTTTCGAAATCCACGCAGCCTCGCGAAGCAGATCATTCGCCGACTCGGCGTAGAATTTCGGATTGGTGCGCAAGAGCTTGAGAAACGCGGCGAAGTCACCTTCGAACCCGGTCCTGTCGATCACCGCGAGCATTTCCTCACGGATACGCGCCACCTCGGCGATCCCGATTCGGTGCACCTCTTCGGCGCTCACGTCGAGAGTCGTGAAGTGACGCACGCGGTGCTCGTAGAACGCCCGTCCGTCGGGCAGATCGGAAGCGGCTATGGTGTCGCGGCAGCTGGGTAGGTACTCGTCGACAAAGAAGGTGAGAAACGTCCGGTAGGCCGGAACGACATGATCACGAACCGCCTTTTCACCCGCCGCTCGCAGGCGTTCTTGATCCGCGGCGCTGATCGACGCTGGGAGTCGATTGAACGGCAACCAGAAGCGACTCTCGGTCGGGTCGTCGACGACATGCGCGGAGATCGTCTGATCGAAACCGTCGAGCACCACGGCCGGCAAGGTGTGACCTTCCTCGAGCCCACGACGCATGAGCGCGATATGCGCGTCGACATAGGCCGGGATCGCCTCGAGACGGGCCAGATACGACTCGAAATCATCGAGATCCTCGAGTCGCGCCTGATCCGGCATCCGCGCCAAGTTGATGTGAAAGCCCTCGCGATTGCTGATCGGGATCAAAAAGGAGCGGTACTCGATCTCGGCGAGTTGATCCTGCAGGTCGCGAAGAAAAACGTCGAGGTTGATGCGATCACGGATCTCGAGGCTGTCTCGATCGAGCGCCTCGGCCCGTTCGAGAAAGCCACGCATAGTCTGAGCGCGTCGCGCCACCGCTGCTTCGTCGACCGCCGCGAAGCGACCGGCGCCACGATCGTCACCGATATTGCTCGCCATCAGCGGGTACTGATCGAGCGCGTATTCCCAGGCTTCGGTGAGCAGGTCGTGTAGCTCGTCGGTGGCTCCGGCAGGAACGCCCATCATCGCGACCAGGGCGAGCATGAGCGAGAGCCTCATGGCGTCACCTCGCAAAAACAGTAGGCGTATTGCCCGAGCGGATCGTCGAGCAGGGCGAGCTCTCGAGCCTGGGCGTGCCACCAGGCCTCGGTACGCGCGGCGAGACTGGTCGCTACCGGCCGTGAATCAGCGCCTCGACCGAGCAACGGCGTCACCCGCGACATGAAACCGGCGAGCAGTTGAGCTTCCAGTCTCGGATCATCGGCGATCAAGCGGGTTGCGGCGCTCTCTTCATCGAGCTCGGCGAGACGCGCGGCGGCCGCGACCGCAGCATCGAAGTCACCGAGGTGGTCGACGAGCGACTTGTCGAGCGCGTCGGCGCCGCTCCACACCCGTCCTTGGGCATGGCGATCGACCGTCTCGACATCGAGATCTCGTGACGACGCGACCAGGTCGATGAACTGATCGTAGCCGTGCTGGATCATCTCGCGAATCGCCGCCGCCATCGGCTCTTCCAGATCACGATCGATCCGCAACGATCCGGCCAGCTCGGTGGTACCGATCCCGTCGACGGTCACGCCGAGATATTCGCGAAGCGTGTCTTGAAAGGTCGGAAACGTACCGAATATGCCGATCGAACCGGTGATGGTATTCGCGCTCGCCCAGATCTCGTCAGCCGGCAGCGCGATCCAATAGCCACCCGAAGCCGCGACGCTTCCCATCGACACCACGATCGGCCGCTCGGTCGCGCGGAAGAGCTCGAGCTCCCGTCGGATCACCTCCGAAGCAAAGGCGCTACCGCCACCGCTGTCGACCCGCAACACCAGCGCCTTGACGCTGTCATCGTGACGCGCGCGACGGATCAGGGCGGCGGTCGATGCGCCACCGATCGTGCCCGGCGGCTGATCACCACCGAGAATCGTACCGACCGCGACGACCACGCCGATCTCACCACCGTCTTGCCAACGGCGCTGCGACGCACCGAGCGTTTGCAGGTAATCCTGCCAACCGATTTGATTGAAGGTGTGCTCGCTCGTATCTTCACCGACGAGCTCGATCATCCGGGCGCGAATCTCGTCGGGATGGCTGAGATGACTCACCAAACCGGCCTCGAGCGCCGCGAGGGCGGTATCGCCACCGGCCGCGGCGACCTGCTCGGCATAGTCGTCGATATACGCGTCGATCGCCGTCGACTCGACACCGCGCGCCGTAGCGGTCGCTCCGACCCATCCGGTCCACAGATCACCCAGCCAATCCCGATTGGCGGTTTTCGCGGCCTCCGACATGCTGTCGCGTTCCCACGGTTCGACCGCCGACTTGAACTCGCCGACGCGGAAGATGTTGACATCGACCTTGAATTTCTCGATACCGAGACCGTAGTAGGTGCGGAATCGACCAAAACCCTGGAGCAGCACCATACCCATCGGGTGAAGATGGACCTCGTCGGCATAGGCGGCGAGGTAATAACCACTCTGGCTAAAGCCCGCGCCGATCGCGATGACGGGCTTATCGGACGTCTTGAAACGCTCGAGAGCGTCGCCGATCATCTCGAGCTCCGCCATGCCAGCGCCGACCAGCGTGTCCAAATCGAGCACCAAGGCTTCGATCCGATCGTCGTCACGTGCCGCGTCGATCACGTCGATCACGTCCCACAACAGCGTCTCGACCTCGAGATCACCCATCACGTCGGCCAGCGCGCGCTCGAACGTGTCGCCGGTGAGCTGTTCGGTGATCACCCCGCTCGGTCGCAACACCAGCGCCGCGCGTTCGGGCACCACCGGTGTCGAATCGGCGACCAAGAGGGCGAGAAGGAAGAGCAAGAGCAAAAAGAAGATGCTGTTGACGATGATCCGGCGCATGACGTCGAAGGTCGTCAAGATCGCCATGAACGCCCCACCGATCCCTCGAGGCCGTCTCGTCGCGCGTGCCTGGTGAGCGACCGGTGTCGGCGCGCTGTACGCCGTCGCCCCTGGCGCCCCGGCCGGCGGAACCTGACCACCGGGGAGCGGTGGCGGCGCGGCGTGCTCGTCCACCGCGCCATGATCGACCGGCGCCGAGGTCGCGACGGGTACCGTCTCGATCGCAACCGTCTCGGTCAAGGAAACATCTTCAAAAGCAGCGGCTTTCTCAGTCACGGCATCATCACGCGTGACCGCCGAGTCGACTCGGTCCGTCGTATCCGGTGTCGGTGAAAGCTGTGGGGAATCGTCGTTGGATGAGGGATCGTGGGCGTCGCCGTCTCGCATACCGATCAATTTAGCATGCACGTAGCGCTTCGCGGAGCGAAGCGCAGAGGGCTGGACGGAAATCGCACGTAGCGCTCCAAAGGAGCGCGGAGGCGATTCTCCGTAAGCCCACGAAGCGTTTCCGAACAGCGATACGGCTCCGTAGTACGCCCGAAAGGGCTCCAAAGGAGTCAGGACTGCTATGCTCCGCCCGAATGAGAACGTACCTCGATCTCCTGCGCTTGGTACGCGAAACCGGAGTTCCGAAACAGGATCGTACGGGTGTCGGTACCCTCGCTCTCTTCGGCCATCAGCTGCGCTTCGATCTCGACGCCGGCTTTCCCCTGCTGACCACCAAGCGACTGCATCTGCGGTCGATCATTCACGAGTTGCTGTGGTTTCTCCGTGGCGACACCAACGTTCGTTACCTGAACGAGAATCGCGTCACGATCTGGGACGAATGGGCCGACGACGAAGGTGACCTCGGGCCGATCTACGGTCATCAATGGCGTTCGTGGTCGACCGCCGACGGCGAAACCATCGATCAGATCGCTAGCGTGGTCGAAGCCATCCGTAGCGATCCCGACTCGCGACGTCTGGTGGTCAACGCCTGGAACGTCGGTGATCTGGACCGCATGGCGCTGCCCCCGTGTCACGTCCTCTTTCAGTTTTGGGTCGCCGAGGGTCGACTGTCGTGTCAGCTCTACCAGCGCAGCGCGGATCTGTTCTTGGGCGTACCGTTCAACATCGCCTCGTATTCGCTGCTCACCCTGATGATGGCGCACGTCACCGGCCTCCGCCCGGGTACCTTCGTCCACACCTTTGGTGACGTTCACCTCTACCAGAACCATCTGGAGCAGGCCGACACGCAGCTCGCCCGCGAGCCTCGACCGCTACCGACCATGCATCTCGATCCGGCTCCCAACGAGCTCAACGAATTTCTCTACGAGCACTTCCGACTCGAAGGCTACGAGCCACATCCGACGATCCGCGCACCGGTGGCGGTGTGAGCCCACCTCGTCTCGAGCTCGTGGTCGCGGCGAGCGAAAACGATGTCATCGGTCGCGATGGTGATTTGCCCTGGCGGCTGCCCGCCGATCTCCGCCACTTCAAACGTCTCACCATGGGTCACACCATCGTCATGGGGCGTAAGACATGGGAATCGATCGGACGCGCCCTTCCCGGCCGTCATTCGGTGGTGGTGACACGTGACCCCGCTTACCCACTTCCCGACGGGGTCGAGCGAGTGGCCGATTTCACCGCCGTGCTCGCCGACCGCGCCGAGGACGTGCTCTTCATCATCGGCGGTGGCGACATCTATCGCCAAGCGCTCCCCCACGCGTCGGTCGTCCATCTGACCCGCGTCCACGCCGAGGTCGATGGCGACGTGACCTTTCCGTCGCTCGAGCGACCGTGGCGACGCATCGATGCCGAGCATCACCCGGTCGACGCCAAACACACGCTTCCCTTCACCTTCGAAACCTGGCGTCGAGCGTGACGAGCACCGCTACCGATTCGGCCGTCGACGTCCTCACCTGTGGCGATCTCGACATCGACCACGCTCATGCGCTCATGGCGCGTTTCGGGCTCACCCTGGTTCGCGTCACGACAGACTCGATCCCCGGAAGCTATTGGGGCGCGCCTGAAGCCGGATTGCTCGAGCACCGGGTGTACGTCCGTGACGACACCCCCGTGCATTCCTTCCTCCACGAGGCCTGCCACGCGATCTGTATGGACGCCGGACGTCGCGCCACCTTGGATACCGACGCCGGTGGCGACGATCTCGAAGAAAATGGCGTGTGCTACCTCCAGATCGTGCTCGCCGATCACCTGCCTGGCGTCGGGCGCGATCGTCTGATGATCGACATGGACCGCTGGGGCTACAGCTTTCGTCTCGGCTCGACCCGGGCGTGGTTCGACCAGGACGCCGACGACGCCCGCGCCTGGCTCCACCAATACGACTTGATCGACGAAGCGGATCGGCCCACCTTTCACGCGCGAAGCGTCTAGCCTCTTATTGGGTATCGAGCTCGGTCAAGGGCACGACACCGAAAGCGAGAACGATCGGTCTGTCGATTCGGTGATGCACCTCGCCCACGTCTTCCCGTGTCTCGACCTCAGGCCCGAGACGGCCGACGTAGTCGACCCATGCCGATAGCGCGCTCCGAGGCACGACGACTGTGAATTCCGAAGCGATCACCGCCTCGATGACCACAAACGCCTCCTCGACGACGAATGTCTCCGCGACGTCTCCGACGCAATCCGCGATCAGAAGGTCGGCGAGAATCGTCGGTCGCGCCCACGTACGACGTGGATTGGGGACTTCGAGACGCCAATCGGCGGCGCTCGGAAGATCGGGGAGGAAGATCCGCGCTTGCTCGGCCTCGAGCACCAGCGCATCCTGTCGTCGACCGATCTTGACGGGCAAAGGTAGCCCTTCACGCCGAGGCGCCAGCTTGGGAAAACAGGTCTCGGCGTCCGCGACCACGGTCGGAACGTCGTCGTCGATCGTGATGACGGTGCCTGGAAGCGGCGTCGCCACCAATCCAGGGTTCGCACGCAGGCCTTCGGCGGTGAGCCATGCCGATACATCGGCGAGCGGATCGGGCCGCAGCACGAGCACCATGACTCCGGCGACCAGAGCCAAAGAACCCGCGAGCGCGAGCGGTTTGTTGAAACTGGTGTCTCGACCACGCGTAGTGCTCATCAACGCGAGAGGCTATCGCGTTTGTATACTCGAACCATGAGGCATCCCGAACCGATGACCCGAGCCGCCGATCGAAACGAGCAAAACCCCGACATGAGCACCGCGACATCATGAGCTGGCGCGCGATCATCGCCTGGACCCTTGTCGCCGCGGCGTCGTTGTGGACCGCCTACGCGATCTTTCCGAGCCTTTTTCCCATCGCGCCGAGCGAGTGGCGAACGACCCGTGCGGAAGCGATCGAGATCGCCGAAGATGCTTTCACCAAGCTCGGTGGCGAACCGGTCGAGCGACCGTTCCGGGTCGTCGAGCTCTATGGCAGCCAGCTCGGCGAGAAAATCATCGAAGCCTCGACCGATCAGCCTCATGAGGCGGCCGCGAGCCCCTTCTTGTCACGCAACGGCATCGGCGGATGGCGAGTCACCGACTATGCACCGGGAGCACGCCCCTATCGGTGGACCTATCAAGCCCTGGTCATGCCGAGCGGCGAGCTTGCCGGTTTGCTCTATCAGCTCAACGCCGACGACGAGCGCCCGACGATCGACGATGCCGAAGCGCGACAACGCGCCGACGCCTTTTTGACCAAGATCGGCATCGATCTCGGTCTTTTTGGTGAGCCCACCCTTCGGCGGCGCGATCAGCAGAATCGAACCGACCTCGAGCTCCGCTATCCGGCACACGAGCCGCTGCTCGGCGAGGAGGTCGAATACGGCATCCAAGTGACGTTTCTCGGCGATGTTCTCGGCGGCTTTCAACGCTGGATCGAGCATCCCGAAGAAGAGGCGCTCCGTACCGAGCTCCAGCCCGCGATCCTGGTTCAGAACCTGTGGATCATGATCCCGTTTCTCATGATGCCCTTCGTCGGCTACTACTTCCTCCGGCACTATCACGCCGGAGAAGTCGGCGTACGACGTGGCGTCCAGGTCTTCGGCTTGGTGTTCGTCCTCGGCGCGATCACCTTGATCGTCAATGCGCGCGGCTTCTCGGAGGGCAACAATTGGGGCGTCTTGAGCCGCGAGCAGACGATGATCGCCTCGGTCGCCCAGTTGACCCTGTTCTGGTATTCGACTGTCGCCGCCGTATCGGCGCTCGCCTGGACGGTCGGCGAGGTGCGTTGTCGCGAGCGCTGGGCCAACAAGCTCGCTGCCTTCGACGCCATCTTTCGGCGCCAGTTCCAGAACGCCACGGTGAGCGCCGCGGCCCTGAGAGGCTGGGCCACTGGACTGGCGATCGGATCGACGGTGATGATCGCCGCGGTCGTGCTCCGCCAGGTCGGCTCGATGCCGTTTTACTCGGCGGTGTTCGAGCCCTGGTGGCAACACATCTCATGGTCGGGGCTGACCCACATCACCTGGAACTTGTCCACCGGTCTCTTCGTCGATCTCTTTTTCCTTCTCTTCCTCCTACCCCCGGCGGTCAAGCGATTCGGCGGCGTATGGGGAGCGACGATGGCCGTTGTCGTGGCGACGTTCCTATCCTGGCCACCGCTGAGCATCGAGCCTTTGGTGTGGGGTCTGCCCCTGTCCTTTCTCTTCAACGCCCTGCTCGCGGCGGTCTTTCTCCGCTACGACCTGGTCACCGCGCTTCTGGCGTCGATCGTCAGCTCGGTGCTGCCGTCGGCGATCGCGTTTCTCCACGCCGACGACCCGTTTCTCCAGGCGCAAGGCGTCTTGCCGCTGGCGCTCGCCGCGTTGCCTCTCATCCTGTCGATTCGTGGCTTACGGAGCGGCGAGGAGTTTCAATACCGCTGGGAAGACATACCGGCGCACGTCAGACGGATCGCCGATCGTGAACGTCAACGGGTCGAGCTCGAGACCGCGCGACGGATTCAATCGTCGATCTTGCCCGAGCTCCCACCCCAGCTGAACGGGATCGATCTGGCGCACGTGTACCTACCCGCGAGCGAGGTCGGTGGCGACTTCTACGACGTCCTCGCGCTCGACGACGGCCGTCTAGCGGTGGCGGTGGGCGATGTCGCCGGTCACGGTGTATCGAGCGGTCTGATCATGTCGATGGCCAAATCGACCCTGGCGCTCCAGGTCACGGTCGATCCACGGGTCGAACAGGTCATCGAGACCCTCAACCGCACGGTCCATCAATCGGCGCGTCTACGCTTGCTCACCACGCTCTGTTATCTGGTGGTGGACGCTGAACGGCACGAAGTCACCTATGCGTCGGCGGGTCATCTGGCGCCCTATCGTGTGACCGTCGATGGCGAGCTCGAAATGCTCGCCGCCGGCTCCTATCCGCTCGGCGTGCGCGACCACGTGAGCATCGATCTCCACACCGCGAACCTCACGCCGGGCGATCTGCTCTTCTTGATGAGTGACGGCATCGTCGAGGCACGCGCCGAGGACAGCGACGAGATGTTCGGTTTCGACCGGGTCGAGGCCAGCCTGCGTCGTCACGCTGGTGGCTCACCGGAAGAGGTGCGTGACGCGATCATGAGCGAGGTCGAAGCCTTTACCCGGGGTGCGCCGCGCGAGGACGATCAGACGATCCTCGTCTTGCGGATTCCGTAGCCCACATGTCTCACCAGCCCGTCGGCTGCAGCGCGGAAACGCACGCGATCTCCGGGCGTGCTCGCTCTTCGCT